>NZ_JBGQOP010000001.1:0-297880 GCF_052119705.1 Oceanisphaera sp. W20_SRM_FM3
GTGCTTAAGGAGAGGCAACAGAGTTCGGCTCCCACGACCGTGAAATGCCAAGGAAGGCATTTCCCGAGCCCCCATGGGTTTATGGCGTGTCGCGGTAGGTGATTCTGTTGCCTTTCGTTCCGAGCTTTAAAATCGATCATATTTTTACTTAGATTGGTATAACGATTGAGATTGAAAGTGAAGACGGCATTCTAGATACCTATTCGGTCACTCGCTTGAAGGCTGGTTGCTCGCTGCTTGTTTTTACTAGGTTCAATAACTCCAGCGACTGTGAGTATTTCAGTTTAGTGAAGTTGTACTCATTCATAGCTATCAATTAGCGGCAACCCTTGCCGAAAACTCAGAAACGTCATAGCGTTAAGTTGTCATTAGATAATTACATTGAGATGCTAAATTAGGTGATGACTAAGATAGGGCTTAAGCCAAAGGGAGCAGATCTATGGATGATAACGGCCGTAAGCGTTTTATTTTGGATACCAACGTGCTATTGCACGAGCCGCTTTCTATTTATTCATTTAATGAACATAACGTATTGATCCCCATGACGGTACTTGAAGAGCTGGATCGCATTAAAGACCGGCAAAAGGATGTGAGTCGAGATGCTAGGGTGGTTATTCGCACCTTAGAAGGTATTTTCCATGATGCGACGCCAGAGCAAATTACCGCCGGCGTACCCTTAGGTACACAAGGTGATGAGGCTTCTGGCACCCTTGCCATTATTACCGATAAGCATTTGCCGGAAGGCTATGCCATGTTTACCGACGATGAAGCGGATAACCGCATCATTAATACTGCGCTTTATTTGCAGCATCAATTTCCTGATAGCAAAACGGTATTGGTGACTAAAGACATTAATATGCGCTTGAAGGCTAAAGGGGCTGGGCTGCAGCACGTAGAAGATTATAGATCCGATCAATTAGTGGACGATATTCGTTTATTGGCTAAAGGTTTTTACCATCAGCAAAACAGTTTTTGGGAGCGAGTAGGCGAGTGTGATAGTGAAACTCATGGTCGAGAAGTCATTCATACGGTGGCAGATGAGCTGCTGCCAGGTGCCCATATTAATCAATACTTGATTGATGATACCGATGACTTTGCGGGCCGCGTAATAGAGAAGCAGGGGCACAAAATTCGCTTCGTAGATCTAGGCCGCGAGCGCATGATGGGCCGCAAGGCGTGGGGCATACAGCCGAAGAATATCTATCAAGCCATGGCATTGGATGCCTTACTGGATCCCAATATTGAATTAGTGATTTTAACCGGCCCTGCTGGCAGTGGTAAGACGTTATTGGCCATGGCGGCGGCACTGGAGATGACCATTGAAAAAGGCATTTACGAGAAGGTGATAGTCACGCGTAATACACCAGAAATAGCCGAGAGTATTGGCTTTTTACCCGGTACCGAAGAAGAGAAAATGGCGCCTTGGCTGGCGGCAGTTACCGATACTTTGGAAGTGCTACATAAGCAAGACGAGTGTATGGACGGCTCGCTAAAATACATTATGGACAAAGCCAATCTGCAGTTTAAGTCGGTTAACTTTATGCGCGGCCGCAGTATTCAAAATACTTTTGTATTGCTGGATGAGTGCCAAAATTTAACCGCTTCACAATTAAAAACGATTATTACGCGCTGCGGTGAGGGCACTAAATTAGTGTGCTCCGGTAACTTGGCGCAAATTGACTCCAGTTATCTCACCCCTGTCACGTCAGGTTTAACCTATATAGTGGAACGCTTTAAAGACTTTGAAGGCAGTGCCAACGTTTATCTTAATGGCGTAATGCGCAGTCGCTTGGCCGCCTTTGCAGAAGAAAATCTCTGACGGGTAAGAGCGAGATTTATACGAGCTCACTCTTATTCTTGTATCGCACCTTGCCCTAGGTAAGCCGCTAACTCTGCAGTTTGGGGGGCTGATAACAGCTCCCTACCTCCGCGCTCTAAGATGCAGCCATTATGAATAAAGACTAATTTATCGGCGACTCTCGCCGCTTCTTCCGGATGGTGTGTCACCAATAAAGTGGTGAGCTGTAATTGATCAGTTTGGCGGCGCAGTAATGCCAGCAGCTCATAGCGTAATGCGGGATCGAGCGCAGAAAAGGGTTCATCTAATAGTAAGATAGGGCGACGACGCACTAAGCAGCGTGCTAAGCCAACTCTTTGTTGTTGGCCACCAGATAAGCTGGCCGGCTTTCGCGTTAATAAGTCTGCAATACCCACTTGCTGAGCTACTTCTTTGATGCTGTGTTGCTGCTGGGCATCGAGCTTGAGTGAGGGCGCTAAGCCGATAGCGATATTTTGATAAACGCTCAAATGCCAAAACAAATTATGGTCTTGAAATAAGGTGGTGATGGGCCTTGCTGCCGGTGGCAGGGAATTTAAGCTTTGATCATTAAATAATAACTGGCCTGAGTCTATGGCGGCAAAGCCACCTATCATGGCTAATAGCGTGGATTTACCCGCACCGCTGGGGCCAATGAGTGCCGTTATCTCGCCAGCCTTGGCCGTTAAGCTGAAGTTGAGCTCAAGCTCAGGGTAACGAGCGCTTAGTTTATCCAGTTGTAGCATCTTTGCCCCCCAGCACACCTTCAATCAAGGTAAATAATCCCAAACTTAGGCCTAACAAGATCAGCGCCGTGGCACTGGCTTCTGTCATCTGATAATTGCCCAGTTGTTGATAGAGCAACCAAGGCAGAGTTTGTAACGATTGGCTACCGAATAGGGCGATGGCACTGAGATCGCCCAGCGACAGCATGATGGCTAAGGCAAAGGTGAGCGCCAAGGGCTTGCGCAGTAATGGCCATTCTATGTGCCTGACTCGTGGCCAACCCTTAATGTCTAAACTGATACACAGCTTATGGTACTGCTGACTCACCTGCTCCATCGGAGGCTGCAAGGTGCGCAGGCCATAAGGTAAGGCCATCAATGAGTTAACTAGCAGCACCAATAAGGGGCCGAGCGTAAACACATCCGCCACGTCGCGCAGTAAAATAAATAACCCGGTAGAGAGCACCACTGCGGGTAACACTAAGATCACCGAGCCGAGGGCTTCCATTAGGTTGGCGCTACGACGGTACCTTAGTTGTAAGCGCAGATGGCGGCTCGTGATCAGCAAGCTGACGGTAAAGAGCACAGACAAGAGTGCTGCACCGGTAGCAATGAGCAAAGAGGTGAGTGTGGCATGCCAGAGCTGCGTCGAACCCAATACGCCGAGCAGTTTAGGATTTAACCCGCTGCTGATAATGGCCAGTAATGGCGGTAAAAATAGTGCTAAGCATAGGGTTAACACCAGCGCATCCCACAGCCGTATACTTAAAACGTGCCGGTCCGGACGAGCACTGTATTCAAGACCTGCGTGTTGAGCGCTGGCGTGGGGAGTGAAGCGATATTGCAGCAATAAAAAACTGGCGCAAAACAGCAACTGTAATAAGGCCAGCATGCCGGCATAGGGCAAGTCGAAATCAAAGCGGATCGCTTGGTAGATAGCCACTTCTAAGGTAGTGGACTTAGGCCCACCGCCGAGCGCCATGACGGTGGCGAAGCTGGTGAAGCAGAGCATGAAAATCATACTGGCTAAGGAGGGCAGTGCATTTTTCATGACCGGCCATTCTAAGCGCAGAAACAACTGCCAACCGTTAAAGTTAAGTTGGCTCGCTATTCGCCACTGACTGGCGGGAATCGACTCTATGGCGTGCAGTAAAATCCGCGCCGCCAGCGGCATATTAAAGAATACATGGGCCAATAAGATGCCGGTTAAACCGTAAAGATAACTGGTCGTTTCTAAACCCAGCGCTTGCAGTAGTTGATTCACCCAGCCTTGACGGCCATGTACCGTTACTAAGCCAAATACTACCAAGATCACCGGTAATACCAGTGATAAGCCAAATAGCCTGAGCAGCAGAGTGCGGCCGATAAAGCGCCGCCGCGATAGCGCTTGGGCGAGTGGTATGGCTAATAACAAGCTCAGTAGCGTGGAGAGCAGCGCCTGATAAAAGCTAAACCAAATAATGTGCCGTAGATAACTGTCGCTAAATAAGCTGCTTAAGTCTTGGCCTTGGCTTTGCACTAACAGCGCCGTGATCGGCGCTAAGGTGAGCAATAAGATCCCTAACAGACTTACCCCGCCGGGCAGCCACCAAGTTCGCCGGCTCATTAACGGATCACGGCGTTGCGCCACTCTCTAAGCCACTGAGCTCTGTGCTTGGCGATTTGCTCTGGGCTAAAACTGAGACTTTTTGTAGGCACAGTGAGCTCAGCAAAGCTCTCGGGCAAGGGGGTGTCTATCACCGGATACATCCAGTTGCCGCTGGCCACATGCTGTTGAAAAGCAGGCGTTAGCATAAAAGCCATAAACTGGCGGGCCAACTCAGGCTGGCTGCTGGTCTTTAACATGGCGGCCACTTCCACTTGCAGGTAATGGCCTTCGCTAAAGTGTGCCGCTTGGTAGTTATGCTGTTGCTCGGCGCTAATGTGATAGGCGGGCGAGCTGGTATAGGAAAGCACTAAGTCGGCTTCGCCTTTAAGAAACATACCGTAAGACTCGCTCCAGCCCTTAGTGACAGCTACCGTACGCTTGGCTAGATTTTGCCACACGCTGGGCGCCTGCTTGCCGTAAAGCTTTTCTACCCACAGCATTAAGCCCTGGCCGGGGGTACTGGTGCGAGGGTCTTGATACAAAATGGTCAGCTCGGGGCGTTTGAGCAATTCGGCAAAGCTCAGTGGCGGATTGTTAAGTAATTCGGCGTTATAGATAAAAGCGAAGTAGCCATAGTCGTAGGGCAAGAAAGTATTGTCGCTCCAACCGTTAGGCAACGTGAGTTCGGGTAGGCTTTGCTGATGTTCAATCAGTAACCCGGTGGCTTTGGCCGCGTCTAATAAGCTGTCGTCTAGTCCTAAAATGATATCAGCTTTGCTGTGTTTACCTTCGAGTCGCAAGCGGTTCAAAATTGAGACACCGTCATCTAAGGCTACAAACTCAAGTTGGCAATCACATTCGGCTTCAAAAGCCTGCTTAATTGCCGGGCCCGGCCCCCAATCAGATGCAAATGAGCTATATGTATAAATGGTCAGCGTTGAAGGTTGCGCAAGTGCAGAGCCAGCCACAAACAAAATAAGCAAGGTTAGGAATTTATGCACAGGGCACTCCATATCAAGGGAAGAGGCCAGCCCGTTAAGGCTTACGGGCGCTGGCTAAAATACCGTAAACAGCAGTTGATGATGATTTTTTACTTAATCTATATTAGCTAACTATTGTAGGGCTATTTTTCTAGCTAAACCAGAGCCTTAGGGATGACAGACTGACAAGGAAGACAAATCATGTTACTAGCCAATGAAGAACAGCGGGTATTTAATCGGATGCAGTTAAATACCAAGATAATTTTAGCGACCACACAAGCGCGAATTGAAGGTGTGTGCCGTAATTTAAGCGCTCAAGGGGTGCTGATGGAAACTGCCAATGGCCAATGTCAGGTCGGTGAGGAATGGCAGTTGGTGGTGCCCTCCGCTGACAGCCAAGTGCAGCCATTAAAAGCCATGGCGACTGTGCTGCGCGTTGATACTGGAGAAAGGACCGACTTGGTGGCATTAACGCTGCTGGATGTACGGTAAAGGCGGGCTAAAGTGTAGGAAGAGGGGCGGTAACGTTATGAGCGAGCAGATTTACTATCCAGTAAGCTTAAGAGGTGCCGGTTGTTTGGGGAGATATGGACGCGCTGCAACACGTGAATAACACGGTATACTTTCGCTACTTTGAAACTGTGCGTATCGAATACCTGCAACGTATTGGCATCATGGCATCATGGCATCATGGCATCATGGCATCATGGCATCATGGCATCATGGCATCATGGCATCATGGCATCATGGCGTTATTAGGGTTTGCTGACTTTTCGAGATGATTTTTACAGCAGTTTGTGGGAGTTTTATACAAGGCAGAGCCTATGACATGTAGTCACTCTCCACTCTTTCCATAAATACGAGCGATAACAACCTAGAAAGGCGCCACAAATGCTGCCCTTCGGGTTCGGCTAAACGCGTTTTTCTCTTTGTTGAGAGGGTTTTGCTTAGAATGCTAGGCTACACCCCTCTCGTCGCGATAAAAACGCGTTTAACTCGAACGAAATTTAACCGCTAAAGGTCAACAGACCCTAGCCAGTGGGAAAATGATGCCGGTGTTGGCCGAGACCCGCGTCCGCTATCGGCGACCTGTGATGTTTCCTGATACCTTACTGGTTGAGGCAAAAGTGAGTGATATTGGTGAGTACGGGGTTAGCATGCGGTATCAAGTCACCAGTCGACAACAGGGTGTGGTAATCACCTTGGGTGAAGCACGCATAGCGCTACTAGATAAAACGACCGGTAAAAAGATGCTAATCACTGCTGCGCTAAAACAGCAGATTTTACAGCTAGCGCATTCATCGTTAGAAAAATAAAAACGCCGACTAAAGTCGGCGTTTTTACTGATCATGCTTACTTTAACAAACTTACAGCCAGCTAGGTTGCTTAGCTTCAAAGTCGTCGATTTGTGCTTGATGCTGCAAGGTCAGGCCTATGCTATCCAGACCGTTTAGCAGGCAGTAACGACGGAACTCATCAATTTCAAAGATGAAATTAAGCTCGCCGGCACGCACTTGCTGCGCTTCCAGATCCACAGTCACTTCTGCATTAGGATTGGCTTTTACGTAAGCAAACAGCGCGTCCATCTCAATGTCGGTTAATTTAACCGGTACCATGCCGTTGTTGATAGCGTTGCCATAAAAAATATCGGCAAAGCTAGGTGCGATGACAGCTTGCAGGCCAAAATCAGCCAGCGCCCAAGGCGCATGCTCACGGCTAGAGCCACAACCAAAGTTTTCCCGCGCCAACAAGATCACCGCCTTATCGAACGGTGCTTGGTTCAGCACAAACTCCGGATTAGGCTTAAGACCTGCTTCATCTAAAAAGCGAGAGTCATGAAACAAATGCTTGCCAAAGCCTGAGCGCGTTACTTTTTGTAAAAACTGCTTAGGAATAATTTGGTCGGTATCGACGTTCGCCTCATCTAAAGGGGCGGCAATACCGGTTAATTGCTTAAATCCGCTCATCTCAAAAATCCCTTATAAATCACGAATGTCGACGAAGTGTCCAAACACGGCGGCGGCGGCAGCCATGGCTGGGCTTACTAAATGCGTACGACCACCGCGGCCTTGGCGGCCTTCGAAGTTACGGTTACTGGTGGCGGCACAACGCTCGCCGGGCAGTAAGCGGTCGTTGTTCATGGCAAGACACATAGAACAACCTGGCAAGCGCCACTCAAAGCCTGCTTCGATAAAGATCTTATCTAAGCCCTCGGCTTCGGCTTGGGCTTTCACCTGCTGTGAACCTGGCACTACTAATGCCTGCACACCCGCTGCCACTTTACGGCCTTTGGCAATCTCGGCGGCAGCACGCAAGTCTTCGATACGGCTGTTGGTACAAGAGCCGATGAACACCTTGTCGATGCTAACGTCGGTCAGCTTGGTGCCGCCTTCTAAAGCCATGTACTTCAGTGATCGCTCGGCGGTATGACGTTCGATGGCATCAGCCATCTCTGCGGGTACCGGAATAGTGGCGTTAATGGCCATGACCTGACCGGGATTTGTGCCCCAAGTAACTTGCGGTGCGATATCGCTACCGTCCAGCTCAACCACTGCATCAAACTGAGCGTCCGCATCTGATTTCAGCGTCTGCCAGTAAGCCACGCCTTTATCCCAGTCTTCGCCCTTAGGTGCAAATGGCTTGCCCTTAAGGTAATCGAAGGTGGTTTGGTCGGGCGCGATTAAGCCGGCTTTGGCGCCCAGCTCAATGGCCATGTTACAAATGGTCATGCGCGCTTCCATGGACAGCGCTTCAATCACGCTACCGCAGAATTCCACCACATAACCGGTGCCGCCGGCGTGAGTCACCTTGCCAATAATGGCCAGCACCACGTCTTTGGCGCTAATGCCGGGCTTAAGCGCACCATTCACTTGGATTTTCATGGTTTTAGCGCGACCCTGTTTCAGGGTCTGCGTGGCCATGACGTGCTCTACTTCTGAGGTGCCGATACCAAAGGCCAAGGCGCCAAAGGCACCGTGAGTGGCGGTATGAGAGTCGCCACACACAATAGTGGTGCCGGGCAGGGTTAAGCCTAATTCTGGGCCAATCACATGCACTATGCCTTGATACTTGTGGTGCAAGTCATACAAGGGTACGCCAAATTCGGCACAGTTAGTGGCCAGCGTTTCCATTTGGATGCGGGCCATTTCACCGGAGGCGGCGATGTCGTTGGTCTCGGTGGAGACGTTGTGATCCATGGTCGCCCAAGTGCGGTCTGGACGGCGCAGCTTGCGGCCTTTCTCGCGCAAACCATCGAAGGCTTGGGGAGAGGTCACTTCATGCACTAAATGGCGGTCGATATAGAGCAAAGGCGTTTCGCCCGCTTCGTTACGCACCAAATGGGCATCAAATACTTTTTGATACAGAGTCTTAGACATTAGCTTGCTCTCCGAATGCGATTTGCAATGTGCTCGCCCATTTGTACTGTGGTCTGTACTGGATGCTTGGCATCCGCACTGAACAGGTCGCCACTGAAGAAACCTTCGGCTAAGGTTTCGCTCACCGCGCGCTCAATGGCCTGTGCGGCTTCTTCCAACTTAAAGCTGTAACGCAGCATTAAGGCGGCGGATAAAATTTGCGCAATTGGGTTGGCAATACCTTTACCCGCTATATCCGGCGCCGAGCCGCCAGCGGGCTCATACAAACCAAAGCCTTGGTCGTTTAAGCTTACTGAAGGCAGCAATCCCATGGAGCCGGTCAGCATGGCCATTTCATCGGAGATAATGTCACCAAATAAGTTAGAGCACAGCATAACGTCGAACTGCGACGGATCCTTGATCAGCTGCATAGTCGCGTTATCGATGTAGATATGGTTCAAGGTGACGTCTGGGTAGTCTTTTGCTACTTCGATCACCACTTCACGCCACAAGATAGAGGCTTGCAACACATTGGCTTTATCGACAGATGTGACGATTCCACGACGGCCTTGCGCCGCTTCGAAGGCTAAGCGTGCGATACGCTCAATTTCAAAACGGTGGTAGACCTCGGTATCAAAGGCTTTTTCTTGCTCGCCTGAACCTTCGCGGCCTTTGGGTTGACCGAAGTAAATACCGCCGGTCAGCTCACGCATGCAGACGATATCAAAGCCACGAGCACTGATATCGGCACGCAACGGAGAAAAGCCTTCTAAGCCTTTATAAATACGCGCCGGGCGCATATTACAGAACAGCTTAAAATGACCACGCAAGGGCAGCAGGGCGCCGCGCTCAGGTTGATCGTTCGGGGCTAAATGTTCCCACTTAGGGCCGCCTACCGAACCGAACAACACTGCATCTGCCTCTTCACAGCCAGCCAAGGTCGAGGCCGGCAGCGGAGTGCCGTGATTGTCGATGGCGATACCGCCCACATCATGGTGACTGTATTGCAGACTGAAACCGAATTCTGCCTGTACCTTGTCTAATACCTTTAGGGCTTCTGCCATCACTTCTGGGCCTATGCCGTCTCCGGGCAATACCGCGACCTGGTAATTTGCACTCATGCTTACACCGTCTCCATGCGAATTTTCTTTTGAATAGCTTCTTTTTTCTTCTCTGCGACCTGTTCGGCACGCCAAATGCTGTTAATCACATGCACCAAAGCTTGGGCCGATGATTCTACTATATCCGTCGCCAAGCCCATACCGTGGAACTTACGCTCTTGGTATTCGGCGACTATGTCTACTTGACCCAAGGCGTCTTTGCCTTCGCCCTTGCTCTTTAATTCATACTTATCGACGCGTATGTCATAACCGGTGACGCGGTTAATGCACTGATAAACCGCATCGACTGGGCCATTCCCCACGGCGGCTTCGTTCACCACTTCGCCACCAACTATCATGCGCACGCTGGCGGTAGACATCACATTGCTGCCGGACTGTACGCTCAAATACTTGAGCTTAAACTGCTCTGGCTCTTCATGAATTTGGCTAAAGAATACTAAGGCTTCTAAGTCGTAATCAAACACTTGGCCTTTACGGTCGGCTAATTCGACGAAGCTTGCGTACAAGGCATCCAGTTCATAGTCTTGCTCGCCGTAGCCCATCTCGCTCATGCGATGCTTGATCACGTGGCGGCCGGAGCGAGAGGTTAAGTTCAACTCGTTTTTCTGCAAACCTATGCTTTCTGGGGTAATAATTTCGTAGGTATTTTTGCTCTTCAACACGCCATCTTGATGAATACCCGAAGAATGCGAGAAGGCGTTAGCGCCGACTATGGCCTTGTTCGGCTGCACCGGCATATTACACAGATTGCGTACTAACTGACTGGTACGATAGATTTCTTGATGCTTGATATGGGTATGCAAGCCTAAAAACTCGGCGCGCGTCTTCAAGATCATGGCAATTTCTTCTAACGAACAGTTGCCTGCTCGCTCGCCAATGCCATTGACGGTGCATTCAATCTGGCGGGCACCATTTTGTACGGCAGCAATGGAGTTGGCTACCGACATCCCCAAGTCATCATGGCAATGCACAGAAATTACCGCTTTATCGATATTAGGGACGCGGTTAAACAAGGTCTGGATAATGCCACCAAACTCGCTCGGCACAGTGTAACCCACGGTATCAGGAATATTCACCGTAGTAGCACCGGCGTTAATCGCGGCTTCTACCATGCGGCACAAATTATCGATTGGCGTGCGGCCCGCATCTTCACAAGAAAATTCTACGTCATCGGTATAACGGCGCGCGTGCTTTACCGCATGCACACCCATCTCTAATACAGAATCGAAGTCTTTGCGTAACTTGCTCTGTACGTGAATGTCGGAAGTAGAGATAAAGGTGTGAATGCGAAACTGCTCGGCAGGCTTTAATGCTGCTGCCGCTGCATCTATGTCGGCTTCCAAGGCGCGGGCCAGTGCACAAACGCGGCTGTTCTTGATGTGGCGCGCTATGGTTTGTACTGATTCAAAGTCGCCTGGGGATGAAATAGGAAAGCCCACTTCCATTACGTCTACGCCTAAACGCTCTAATGCGTAAGCGATTTGTAATTTTTCTTTAACTGTTAGGCTGGCGGAAAGCGCCTGTTCGCCGTCTCGCAAAGTGGTATCGAATATAATGACTTGGTCCGACATGTCGCTTTCCTCTTATTTATGTACCGAGAGTTGTGTACCGAGTGTGCTGTACTGTGCTGCCGCGACAGACATAAAAAACCCGTGCGGATGGCACGGGTTTTTGTTGGTATATATGTGGATGATGAATTCCAGCTACGACCGACCCATGCGCATAAGCACCTGTGAGGTTAGTAGTAATAGTAGTAACTGAATGTGTTTGAACATAGCGCTCATCCATCATCGAAGAATTAGGAAGAATATTTTCGTGAACAACAGTATAGCAATAACTTTAAACGCTGACTATGTCAACATTCTTATTGCTTTTAAGGTGCCAGTGGCTGGCGATATAAACTGCTGTTTTGTGTTAACTTAAGTCGTTATTCTGCTTTTTGGTATGTTTTTGAATTCTTATACTGCCAGCTCTTCACGGGTAGCGAAAATGACTGCTTGGTAGATTGCTCTGTTTGCTCGCTTAATCGTCAATTTTTGCCTCCGGCATTGCTAAGACTCATATCCGCATAAATTCAAGTTGCCGGTGCAGTCTGCTGCTAAAGTGCGCACTGCTATGCAAAGGCCACTATTAGCATGTGACGCTAGGGCCATGAGCTGCTAGCCTTGTGGCAGATTGAAGATGTTCAGGTTCAAACTAGGCTCTGTTTTTTGAGATATAAAAGGCGGGACTGCGGCGCTAGAGCCTGCAATAAGGCTTTTAATAAAGCGCGTAGACAAGCGATTTAAAGCAGGTTAAGGTGATTTTTCTTCCTTTTTCTGCCTAACTTTATCTCATCAGGCAGAAGTGTTTGTTTTTATAAAGATAAAAGCTATTTGCTTTGCACTATCGTTATGCCTAAAAAGTGTTATGCCATAAAAAATGGCTCGCATCTAAAGGCATAAACGTAGCGCCGCACAGCAAATAGAGTAAAGCCTGGAGGGCTTATCATGGAGATGTTATCAGGCGCACAAATGGTAGTAAGAGCGCTGGAAGATCAGGGAGTCGAGCATTTATTCGGCTACCCCGGCGGTTCAGTGCTTGATATCTATGACGCCTTATTTGAAAACAGTAAAATACAGCATGTGTTAGTGCGCCACGAACAAGCGGCCGTGCACATGGCCGATGGCTATACCCGTGCTACCGGCAAGGTCGGTACTGTGCTGGTAACCTCGGGTCCGGGCGCGACTAACTGTATTACCGGTATCGCCACCGCCTATATGGACTCGATCCCCATGGTGGTGTTGTCCGGTCAGGTGCCAACCTATTACATTGGTGATGACGCCTTCCAAGAAACCGATATGCTGGGTATTTCCCGACCTATCGTGAAACACAGCTTTATTTGCAAGAAAGCCTCGGATATTCCGTTGGCCATTAAAAAAGCTTTCTATATCGCCGCCAGTGGTCGCCCGGGTCCTGTGGTTATCGATCTGCCGAAAGACGTGCAAAACCCGCTGGAAAAGCATCCCTATGTGTATCCAGACTCTGTCTCCATGCGCTCGTATAGCCCCACCAGCACAGGTCATAAAGGCCAAATCAAGAAGGCGATGCAAGGCTTGGCCGCGGCTAAACGCCCGGTGATGTATGTGGGTGGTGGTGCGGTAACGGCTGAAGCCAGTGCTTTGGTGATTCAACTGGCCGAGAAGTTTAACTTGCCGGTGACCAATACCCTGATGGGCCTTGGCGTTATGCCCGGCACCCATAAGCAGTTTGTGGGTATGCTCGGCATGCACGGGACTTATGAAGCCAATAAGACCATGCATAACTCAGACTTTATTCTCGCTATTGGTGCGCGTTTCGATGACCGTGTCACCAACAACGTGGCTAAGTTCTGCCCCGATGCCACCATAGCGCACGTGGATATTGACCCGACTTCGGTCTCAAAAAACATCAAGGCACACATTCCGATTGTGGGTTCTGCGGATGCGGTGTTAGAGCAGATGCTGGAAGCTATTCGTGAGCTGGGTTTGAAAACCGATCCTGCAGCCATGAAAGCCTGGTGGACACAAATCGACGAGTGGCGTGCAACAAACTGCTTAGATTATGCCAAGAGCGAACAATACATTAAGCCGCAACAAGTTATTGAGTCTGTGTATCGCATCACCGAAGGCAAGGCCATCGTCAGCTCAGACGTGGGTCAGCATCAGATGTTTGCCGCACTCTATTATCCGTTCGACAAGCCACGCCAATGGATTAACTCCGGCGGCTTGGGCACCATGGGCTTTGGCTTGCCTGCTGCCATGGGCGCTAAAATGGCCTGTCCTGATGCGGTGTCGATCTGCGTGACCGGTGATGGATCTATTCAAATGAATATTCAAGAGCTGTCTACCTGTATGCAATACAACATACCGGTGAAGATTATCTCTTTGAACAACCATTCTTTAGGCATGGTGAAGCAGTGGCAGAAGATGTTCTACGAAGGTCGCGAAAGCCATTCTTACATGGACTCACTGCCGGACTTCGTGAAACTGGCGGAAGCTTATGGCCATGTGGGTATTCGGGTCTCGGATCCGAAAGAACTGGATGCGGCATTAGAGAAATGCTTCGCCATGACCGACAAGCTGGTGTTTATGGACATCATTATCGATCCGGACGAGCACGTTTATCCGATGCAGATCAAAACCGGCGCCATGGATGACATGTATTTAAGTAAAACGGAGAGAACCTAATGCGACGTATTATATCCCTGTTACTGGAAAACGAATCCGGTGCCTTGAGTCGTGTGGTGGGTTTGTTTTCGCAGCGCGCTTATAACATCGAAACGCTGACCGTAGCACCAACCGAAGATCCTACGCTGTCGCGCATGACCATAGTGACCTCGGGTAATGAGCGCCAAATTGAGCAGATCATCAAGCAGCTGAATAAGCTGGTGGATGTGCTTAAGGTGACCGATCTCAGTGACGGCGACCACATAGAGCGTGAAATAGTGCTGGTAAAAGTACGCGCCGATGGTGTGAATCGCGATGAAGTAAAACGCACTGCCGATATCTTTCGCGGTCAAATCGTCGATGTGTCACCGCACCTGTACACGGTACAGTTGGTCGGTACCAGCGATAAGCTTGATGCCTTTATTCGTAATATGAGTGAAAGCACCGAAGTGGTGGAAGTGGTACGCAGCGGCGTGTGCGGAATTTCGCGCGGTGAGAAATCCCTGCGTCCGTGATCACGTTTTGTGTTTGCTAATTCAAAACCGCCTTCGGGCGGTTTTTTATTGGCCAATGGCGAAGTAACAACTAGATACTGATCACTCTTGGCTGCGTCTGGCCACACAAACGGGCAAAAATAGTTGACATCTCACCTCAGCAGTTGAAAATCAGCAGCAGATGTTTGGGCTAGAGAGCCAGCAATGCCGACGGAAAGAATGCCAGCGGAAAGAATGAAAACGCAAAATGGTGCCTCAGAGTCTGTTATTTATCTAACAGCCCCATATGATGCGACTCAGCTTGAGTTGCTCCGTCGCTATGGCGCAGTAATAGACGGACTGGCGGACATGTATGGCCAGCATTGCGAGCTGGCATTGTATTCGTTGGCTGAGCCTCAGCGGCCGTTACTGAAAAGACTCAATGGTGAGCAGGGTGCCCCGCTCGTGGGTGCCTCTTTGCCTGAAGCGCTGGCGCTGCAGGCTTTTGAGCTGCTAGCGGGCTCTGCGCGTCATATTACCTATTTTACGCACAGCCGTTTGGGCAGCCCTATTAAGTCGAGTGTGCAGCTGCTAATGGACGACCAGAACCAAGCCGTGGGCTTACTCTGTATCCATCTGCACTTGGGCGCGCCGTTTCATGAACTGCTGGGTGAGCTGCTACCCAAGCCGCAGACTCCCAGTCCAGAGCCTAATCCCGTCGAAGTGTCACCGGAAAACTTCAATAATAACGTCGAACAACTGGTGACCTTGACCGTAGAGCGCACCATAGAAGGCATTAATGCCAATGGGTTAGTGGCTAATCATCTTAAAAATAAACACATAGTTACGACCTTGTACGAGAAGGGCATTTTCGATATCAAGGATGCCATTGCCATGGTATCGAACAAGCTCAATATCTCTAAACACACGGTTTATCTTTATATTCGACAAAAAAAACGCGATGACGAAGAGCTGTCGCCCCAAAACCCGGAGATCTCATGACTAAAAGCATCATAGCCACAGAACACGCCCCTGCCGCCATCGGCCCTTATGTGCAAGCGACGCGCGTAGGCAACATGCTCTTTACCTCTGGCCAAATTCCGCTTGATCCTGTGTCTATGGACATAGTCGCCGGCGGTATTACCGAGCAAACTCAGCAAGTCATGGATAATTTGCTGGCAGTATTAAAGGCCGCCGGTGGCGATGCGTCTCATATCGTTAAAACCACCTGCTACTTAAAAGACATGAATGATTTCGTGGCCTTTAACGCCGTGTACGCCAGCTACTTCACCCAAGGCGCGCCTTCGCGTTCTTGCGTAGAAGTGGCGCGTCTGCCAAAAGACGTATTAGTTGAAGTAGAAGTCATTGCCTACCTCGATTAAGCCAGTAGATAAGTCAGCGTCGACGGTGGTCGCGAACGTAGCGCCTGCGGCTCTATCAAACCAAAAGCTGCGCTTTGCCTTGTTGGTGACCGGCCCTTGTTACGGCACTCAAGCCGCTAGTGATGCTTATCGCTTCGCTTGTGCCGTGTTGGCGCAGGGGCATATCTTAAGCCATGTTTTTTTCTACCAAGAAGGCGTGCATAACGCTAATCACTTGGTGACACCGGCCTCTGATGAAACCAACTTACAACAAGCTTGGACTGAGCTTGCGCTGGCGCAGGGCTTGCGCTTAGACGTTTGTGTGGCGGCGGCACTGCGCCGCGGTGTGTGCGATGAAGCGAGTGCCGAGCAAGCAGGCTTAAGCCAGTGGAACTTAGCCGAGCCCTTTTACTTGAGTGGCTTAGGCCAGCTTGCCGAAGCGGCACTGACCGCCGATCGCATGGTGCAGTTTTAATGGCGCTCTTATGGAAGCATCAAGCATGAGCGGTATTATGAACAAGGTCGCTTTTATGTTTCGGACCGCGCCTCATGGCTCGGCGTCTGGCCGCGAAGGGCTAGATGCTGTGTTGGCCACCTCGGCCTTAAGCGAAGATCTAGGCGTGTTCTTTGAGGGCGATGGTGTGTATCAGTTATTGGCTGAACAAGATCCCAGCGCCATCTTAGGCCGCCACTATGCACCTACTTTTGGTTTGCTCGACTTATACGATGTAGAGCAGGTGTATGTGTGCCAGCAATCTTTGAGCGAGCGAGGTCTAGTATCTGAGCAACTCAGCATTGCGGTACAAGTGCTGGCGCAAGAGGAGTGGCAACAAACACTGGCTTGCTTTAACGTGCGGCTGAGTTTTTAAACTGCCTTTAAGCCGCCATATAAGAGGCGTTAAGGAAATAGCATGCTGCATACGGTAAAACACTCACCCTTTAGCCATCAAGCCTTAGCGCAAGCACTGGCGGCCTTGCAGCCTGACGACCAGCTATTATTATGGCAAGATGGCGTGATTGCGGCTACGGTAGCCCAGTCGCAAGTATCCTTGGGGCAAGCTTCCTTGTGGCAAGTACCCTTACAGGCGTTGGCCAATGGTCAGCGTTTGTATGTGATGGCAGAAGACTTACAAGCACGCGGTTTAACTCACACCATAGGGCAGGCAATTAGCATGCGCGATTGGGTGGATTTAGTGGCAAGATGGGGTAGCCCCCACGCTTGGTAGTTTGACGTGCGTAGTACTATGCACATAATTTGTACCGCTAAAACTGTATACATCTTGACTCAGGGCGGTAGCAAGCATAGAATTTTGCGTCCTCGCTTTTTGAGGACCGTTTTTCACAACTGTAGAACGATACATTTTCAGGAGCTGTTAATGACTACTATTAACCAGCTGGTTCGTAAACCGCGTAAGGTTGCTGCTGCAAAGAGCAACGTACCTGCGCTGGAATCGTGCCCGCAAAAACGCGGCGTATGTACTCGCGTATATACCACTACCCCTAAGAAGCCTAACTCTGCATTACGTAAAGTATGTCGTGTACGCTTGACCAATGGCTTTGAGGTTAACTCATACATTGGTGGTGAAGGCCATAACCTGCAAGAGCACTCCGTTGTGCTGATCCGCGGCGGTCGTGTTAAAGATTTACCAGGTGTGCGTTATCACACCATTCGTGGCGCGCTGGATACTTCTGGTGTTACTGCACGTCGCCAGGGCCGTTCTAAGTACGGTGCCAAGAAGCCAAAGTCTTAATAGTTCTCTGTTAAGTAAGGCCAAACATTTTATTCAATAACACTATTGTGTTTTGGGTTATCCCTGAAGTTACGGAGAATTTTCAATGCCAAGACGTCGCGTTATCGGCCAGCGTAAAATATTACCAGATCCAAAATTCGGATCCGATTTGCTGGCAAAATTTGTAAACATCCTGATGGTAGACGGCAAGAAGTCTACTGCTGAGACTATCGTTTACACAGCCCTTGAAGCTGCTGCTGCAAAAAGCGGCAAAGAGCATTTAGCGCTGTTTGAAGAAGCCTTAGAAAACATTCGTCCTACAGTTGAAGTTAAATCACGCCGCGTAGGTGGTTCTACCTACCAGGTGCCAGTTGAAGTACGTCCAGTACGTCGTAATGCCTTAGGCATGCGCTGGTTAGTAGACTCTGCACGTAAGCGTGGCGAGAAGTCTATGGCTCAGCGTTTGGCTGGCGAGTTGCTTGATGCAGCTGACAACAAAGGTTCTGCGGTTAAGAAGCGTGAAGACGTGCACCGTATGGCTGAAGCAAACAAAGCGTTTGCACATTACCGCTGGTAATTGGATGGGTGCGCTTTGGCGCGCCCCTTTTAATTACTTACTAAGGGCATTGACCTTAGAAAGAGGATCTTATTGTGGCTCGTACAACTCCAATTGAGTACTATCGCAACATCGGCATTAGTGCTCACATTGACGCCGGCAAAACCACCACCACAGAGCGGGTGCTGTTTTATACCGGTGTAAATCATAAAATTGGTGAGACTCACGAAGGTTCCGCTACCATGGACTGGATGGAGCAGGAACAAGAGCGTGGTATTACTATCACCTCTGCTGCGACCACCTGTTTTTGGGATGGCATGGCTCACCAATATCCACGGCATCGCATCAACATCATAGATACCCCAGGGCACGTTGACTTCACCATTGAAGTTGAACGTTCCATGCGCATACTCGATGGTGCTGTTATGGTGTACTGTGCGGTAGGTGGCGTTCAGCCGCAGTCTGAGACCGTATGGCGTCAGGCGAACAAATATAAAGTTCCGCGTATCGCGTTCGTTAATAAAATGGACCGTACCGGTGCTGACTTCTTACGTGTAGTTGGCCAGATCAAGACTCGCCTTAGAGGCGAAGCTGTTCCGGTACAATTACCGATCGGCTCCGAAGAGAACTTCAAAGGGGTGATCGACCTAGTTACAATGCAAGCCATTGACTGGGACGAAGAAAACCATGGCACGACTTTTGTTACTCATGCCATTCCAGCTGAGATGCAAGAGTTAGCCGAAAAATGGCGTCAGAACATGGTGGAAGCAGCTGCTGAAGCCAGTGAAGAACTGATGGACAAATACTTGGAAGGCGAAGAGCTAAGCGAAGCCGAAATTAAGGCCGCTTTGCGTCAACGCGTGTTAAATAGCGAAATCATTATCGTGACCTGTGGTACTGCCTTTAAAAACAAGGGTGTACAGGCCATGTTGGACGCGGTGATCGACTATTTACCTTCTCCAGTAGAAGTTCATGCCATTACCGGTCTTAAAATCGACGGTGAGACGCCAGATTCGCGTCCTGCTGACGATAAGGCCCCTTTTTCCGCCTTGGCGTTTAAAGTGGCAACCGACCCGTTTGTGGGTAACCTGACTTTTTTCCGCGTGTATTCTGGAATAATAAATTCTGGTGATGCGGTGCTGAACTCAGTCAAGGGTAAACGTGAACGTCTGGGTCGTATCGTGCAGATGCACGCCAACAAACGCGAAGAAATTAAATCCGTTTGTGCGGGCGACATCGCCGCGGCTATCGGTTTAAAAGACGTGACTACCGGTGATACCCTGTGTGATCCAAGTGCGCCTATTATTTTAGAGCGCATGGATTTCCCAGAGCCGGTTATTTCTGTGGCTGTAGAGCCCAGAACCCAAGCCGACCAAGACAAAATGGGCACGGCTTTGGCACGTTTGGCGCAGGAAGATCCGTCTTTCCGCGTTTATACCGATGAAGAATCTGGTCAGACAATTATCGCCGGTATGGGTGAGCTGCACCTTGATATCCTTGTCGAGCGCATGAAGCGTGAGTTTGGTGTGGAAGCTAACGTGGGTAAACCCATGGTGGCTTACCGCGAAACTATCCGCACCAGCGTGGAGCAAGAAGGTAAGTTCATCCGTCAATCGGGTGGTCGTGGTCAATTTGGTCATGTATGGATCAAAATTGAACCTCGCGAGCCAGGTGCGGGTTATCTGTTTGAGAATGCGATCATCGGTGGCACTGTTCCTAAAGAATATTGCCCAGCGGTAGATAAAGGCATTCAAGAACAGATGAAACAAGGCGTATTGGCCGGATATCCGATTGAAGATATCAAGGTCACATTATACGATGGCTCTTATCACGATGTTGACTCTTCAGAAATGGCCTTTAAAATCGCAGGTTCCATGGCGTTTAAAGAAGGCTTCATGAATTGCGACCCCGTGCTGCTTGAACCTATGATGAAGGTTGAAGTTGAGACGCCAGAAGACTATATGGGTGATGTAATCGGTGACGTAAACCGTCGTCGTGGTATCATCGAAGGCATGGAAGATGGCCCGTCAGGCAAAGTTATCAACGCCGTGATCCCGCTGTCGGAAATGTTTGGCTACGCTACAGATCTGCGTTCACAGTCGCAAGGTCGTGCTTCTTACTCCATGGAGTTTGATAAGTACGGCGAAGTACCTGCAAGCATGGCTGCAGCGTTGGTTGCTGCTCGTAAAGGTTATTAATCTTTTTGTTTAAATTACCCGCTTACAAACGTTAAGTGGGAACAAATTAGGAAGGACTAGTCCGTGTCTAAAGAAAAATTCGAACGCGTAAAAACACACGTAAACGTTGGTACTATCGGCCACGTTGACCACGGTAAAACCACTCTGACTGCTGCTATTACTACTGTATTAGCTAAGAAAATGGGCGGTACCGCTCGCGGTTACGCACAGATCGATAACGCTCCTGAAGAAAAAGCACGTGGTATCACCATCGCCGCTTCTCACGTTGAGTACGACACTGCTGCACGTCACTACGCACACGTAGACTGCCCAGGTCACGCTGACTATGTTAAAAACATGATCACCGGTGCTGCTCAAATGGACGGCGCTATCTTGGTTGTTGCTTCTACTGATGGCCCTATGCCACAGACTCGTGAGCACATCCTGTTGGCTCGTCAGGTTGGCGTTCCTTACATCATCGTGTTCATGAACAAGTGTGACATGGTTGATGACGAAGAATTGCTTGAACTGGTTGAGATGGAAATCCGTGAGTTGTTGTCTGAGTACGACTTCCCAGGCGATGACACTCCAGTAATCCAAGGTTCTGCACTGAAAGGTCTGGAAGGCGAGCCTGAGTGGGAAGCTAAGATCATTGAACTGGCTGACGCACTTGACTCTTACATCCCTGATCCAGAGCGCGCGGTTGACGGTGCATTCTTGCTGCCAATCGAAGACGTTTTCTCAATCCAAGGCCGTGGTACTGTTGTAACTGGTCGTATTGAGCGCGGTATCGTTAAAGTTGGTGAAGAAATCGAAATCATCGGCCTGAAAGACACCGTTAAGAGCACCTGTACTGGTGTTGAAATGTTCCGTAAATTGCTTGACGAAGGTCGTGCTGGTGAGAACGTTGGTGTTCTGCTGCGCGGTACTAAGCGTGAAGACGTTGAACGTGGTCAGGTTCTTGCTAAGCCAGGTTCAATCAAGCCACACACTACTTTTGAATCAGAAATCTACGTTCTGTCAAAAGAAGAAGGCGGTCGTCACACTCCGTTCTTCAAAGGCTACCGTCCACAGTTCTACTTCCGTACAACTGACGTGACCGGTACTATCGAATTGCCAGAAGGCGTTGAGATGGTTATGCCTGGTGATAACGTAAACATGGTTGTTACTTTGATCGCGCCTATCGCGATGGAAGACGGCCTACGTTTCGCTATCCGTGAAGGTGGTCGTACTGTTGGTGCTGGTGTTGTTGCCAAAATCATTGCTTAATAACACTTAAGTGTTATCAAAAAGGAGGCCTAGGCCTCCTTTTTTTATGCTTGAAATTCAGTAAAGAGCGATGGATGAGGCGTAAAGGGTGAAGAGGAGGGGCTAAAATGGCGCTGAGCGCTGTTAATACTTGTCGTCTGTGCTCCCCGTTTCACGTCTTATCCTTATAGCTCTTGCAATTATTGTATACGGGAATACGCTTTAGACCTTAGGGTGGTATTTTCTCTGTTCACGTTTCACGCCTTCCCCCTCACTATTAACTTAACAATCGAGGTGCTTGATGGACATTAAAGTCGTAACTGATTCAATATCTGTGGCGGACCAAGTTACCAGTGATGACTTATTAACGCTTAAAAACGCAGGCTACGGCACTATTATCTGTAATCGCCCTGATGCAGAAGGCGTTGAACAGCCAACGGCTGAGAGCCTAGCAGAGCGCGCTACAGAGCTGGGTTTACACTGGCATTGGTTGCCGATCACCCCAGGTCAGTTTACTGATGCAGAAGTTGCGAAGTTTGCTGGGCTACTAGAGCTGGCGGAGCGCCAGCAAGAGTCAGTATTGGCTTTCTGTCGTACTGGCACTCGCTCCATTACGCTGTGGGCCTTATCTCAGGCTGCCAAGGTACCCAGTGCACGACTGGTGCAACAAGCCAGCGCTGCCGGCTACGATCTCTCCGGTCTTGCCCCTCGCTTAGACGGCCTCTTTCAGGGCTAATGTCGGTTTCTCTACCTTGGACTTTCAATCTGAGACAAAAATGCTTATACCGGTCGCTAACGCGCTTTAACAGCTGCGTTAGCGATCGATTTTAATTCGCGTGATGTAAATTTGCGGGCTGTGTCTATATTCGGCAATAATGACTTGCATTGATAATTAATATCATTTAGATTCATTGCATTGATGCGGAGGATCAAACTATGTATGTATGTTTATGCAAGGGCATTACCGATAGTCAACTGCGTGAAGCGATTGCCAACGGTGGCAGTGAATTTAAACGACTAAAGCAGGAGCTGGCCGTCGGCACTCAGTGTGGTAAATGTGTGCCGGTCGCTATGGCGATTTTAGCGGAAGAGACGGCTAAGACTGCGCTGTATTACGAAGTGGCTTAACTACTCCATCAAGCCTGCTGCCCATAAACATGATTGCCTGTAAACCACATACCTAGCATTGCTTCCCACTCAGCCCCGTCACGGGGCTGAGTTGTTTCAACCTTGCTGTCTTTTCTTTTGCACGCCAAGCAGTGCGTCTGCCACTAGACTCCTATCATTCCTCTATTCTGTTCATCACTATATTTCTGTAGATGCCTATTCTTTGTCACAGATTGTTCGCTAGTATGGGGCTCGCTCTTTATTGGGACTCAATTACAGATGAACGAAACGTTTCGCATTCTGCCAGCGCATAAAAATGTCGCCTTAGTGGCCCACGACCATAAAAAAGTCCAATTACTTGAATGGGTAGGGCGCCGCGCCGAAGCGCTCAAATTGCATCACCTTTACGCGACCGGCACTACGGGGAGCATGCTGAGCCGACAAATTGGCTTGCCGGTGCGTTGCCTGATGTCGGGGCCCATGGGCGGCGACCAACAGCTGGGCGCACTGATTGCCGAGGGTAAGATTGATGTATTAATTTTCTTCTGGGATCCGCTGAATGCGGTGCCCCACGATCCCGATGTGAAGGCCTTGCTGCGCTTAGCCACGGTATGGAATATTCCGGTGGCTACCAATGTGTCGACCGCCGACATGCTGATGGATAGCATGCAAATGAGCACGGATTTCAGCATTAGCGTACCGGATTACGAAGGTTACTTGGCAGAAAGAACCAAGGAATAGTAGCCGTAAGGCGTGAGGTGTAAAGAGTGAAGGGGACGAGATTAGCACCAAGACACTCCCCTTCGTTTACCGCGACTGGCTGCTAAAAAATCCGGAAGAATACGAAAGAAAGCTAAAAGACGGCGCAGTGTGTTCTTCCAGCAAAAATCCTTAACCTTTAATGTTAGTGGTTAACCCCTTCACGCTTCACATCTTACACTTCACGTGCCCTAGTGCCTATCTAACTGCTTATAGGCATATTTTGGTCTGTTGTTCATGATTAAGCTTTTTTGCTCTTCGGTCATATTGGCCGGATTTAGGCCTAATACCTTAAAGGTGAGCAAGGGGCGGGCGGCGATGGCGATCATCAAGGGTTTAATGGCATTTAACCCCGCTTCGCCTGGTTCGCCGAAGGCATAAGTGAGTATGCCTTGTTCTAACAGATTTTTGACGGCAGGCTCAGTTACTGGCAACTTAATGACGCTTTTGCGTTGGATCACAAACTCTCGCAGCACGGCTCTTTCATTGGCGTCTAAATAATCCAGTAACTCTTTTAATAGTCGCTCCTGCATTAATCGCTGCTTACGATAGAACACATATTGAAAACCCATTACCGCCACATGAGACAAAAAGTAAGAACCCGCGCCCACCATGCCTAAAATAAACACTAATCGATAATCGTGTAGCCAGAGGCCAAAAGCACCGGAAAACAAGGTGCGCGGTAGCAAACTGACTAAGGTGCTGCTCAATAACAGCCAGCACATAAAGCGATTAAAAGACGAAATTTGTCGTAAATCCCACATGGTTTTCTCCGTAATAGGGCGGGCATGAGCGGCAACGTAAAATTTAAGCCGACGGCCGAGCCCCACAGCATAAAGCAATATATGTGCCATTAGCGCGATGTTAGCGTCTTTTACCGTATAAACAAGGAAGCGCCGAAAGCCGTGAAGTCGAAAACAGGGCGACCAAATGAGCGAAGCTTATACTTACCTTAACGTAAAGGGCGAACAAAAGTTCTTAACATTGTACGTGTTTTATGTTTTATTAGTGCTCGTTAAATTTCTACCACTACATTCGACTATTCGACAGGGAGTCCCAGAAATGAGTACAGTTACACTAGAACAAGCTTTGACTATCACTCGTGGTGCCTTACAGCGCGCAGCAGAAATCTCTGCCGCACCCTTGACCGTTGCCGTATTAGACAGCGCCGGTTACTTGATTTCTTTGCAGCGCCAAGACGGTGCAAGCTTATTGCGCCCAGATATTGCCAAAGGCAAAGCTTGGGGTGCAGTGGCTTTAGGCCGTAGCTCTCGTGGTTTGGCTGAAGTGGCCGACGCTAGACCTGCTTTTGTGGCCGCGGTTAATGTGATGGCTCAAGGTCATATCATTCCGGCTCCAGGTGGTGTTTTGATCCGTGATGCACAGAATAAGATTATTGGTGCCGTGGGCATCAGTGGCGATACGCCCGACGTGGATGAAATATGTGCTGTAGCCGGTGTTGAACTGGCTGAACTGATTGCCGATTGCAAGTAAGGCTACATGAAATTTTCGACGATAAGCATGGTGGCAAGGTAGCTTAAATGTTTGTCTTCGTAGTCAGTTAATTTGATGTATTGGTCGAAAGTAATTTAAGATAAAGAGTAACCAAGGTTACTCTTAATGAGCGCCCATTTTGAGGGCGCTTTTTTTTGACCAAATCAGCCCGCACTGGGTAGGATTAGCTAAGATAGCGTCGAATAATGATAGGGAGTTCAAAAGTACATGTCTCGGATCAGAGCGAAGAACGAAGAAGTGATTATACGGGCTGCGAGCCGCGTATTTGCTGAGCACGGTTATGCCGCCACTAAAACTGCCGACATTGCACAATTGGCAGACTTGCCCAAGCCTAATATTTATTATTACTTTGGCAGTAAAGAGAAGCTCTATCGCGCCGTGCTAGAAAGCGTGGTGGAACCCTTATTAGCCGCTTCCGCTCCCTTTATCGAATATCAAGATCCCGTAGAGGCGCTCACCGCCTACATTAAATATAAGCTAATGATTTCTAAGAATTATCCTTATGCATCTAAGGTGTTCGCCAATGAAATCATGCACGGCGCTCCGCATTTACCCGCAGATATCGTCGAGCAACTGGCAGAACAAACTCGCACCTTGAGCGCCAAGCTCAATGACTGGATCGCCAATGATTTAATGGCGGCTATTGATGCCCATCATTTGTTGTTTGCTATTTGGTCATCCACCCAAACCTATGCGGATTTTAATTGGCAAATCACCATGGCGCTGGGTAAAGAAGAATTGGACGACCAAGACTTCGAGCGAGCTGCCGAGCTTATCACCCGCATGGTGATTGACGGTTGTGCCGTTAAGTCGCTGCCAGCCGCTCCCTAATACTGGCCGTCAGTCTGCCTTTACTGTCAGCTAAGCAAGATACTAGTGTCTTACTTAGCTGACTAAAAACCTGCCTTTTTCTGACTCTGCTCGTCTTTCCCCTCTGGCTATCCCGTTTTGCTCCTCGTTCATTTGTTGCTCACACTATTTGGTTGATGCGGACTAAAATGAAGTTAGTTATTTCTGTTACATAAAATACACATTTGTCTTGGTGTAACACATGGCACTTAAGATATTGATAATAAAAAACTAATTATTATTCCCTCCACATAATTTTTATTTAGGTTACTAAAAAGTAAAAATTTTATTGACTAAATGGTCAAGTTTCATTTTAATTACACGTGAAGATATTATTGCTTTGCGATCTGCAAGGTGGCCAGTGTTTAGATGAAGGAGGTGAGCTTGATTAAGTTCCTACTTAACCAAGAGTTGCGAGAGGAAAGTGACCTGTCGCCCAATATGACGGTGCTTAACTACCTGCGCACCCGCGTCGGTAAAACCGGCACCAAGGAAGGCTGTGGCTCTGGCGACTGCGGTGCATGCACTGTGGTGCTGGGCGAGCGAGAAGGGGACACACTTCGCTATCAAACCGTAAACTCTTGCCTCACCTTCATTTCAACCTTGCACGGCAAACAATTGCTGACCGTAGAGGACTTAAAAGCTCAAGACGGCAGTCTGCATCCGGTACAGCAAGCGCTGGTCGATTTTCATGGCTCTCAGTGTGGCTTTTGTACGCCAGGCTTTATTATGTCGATGTTTTCCTTAAGCAAAAACAAGCCGAAAGCCAAGCAGCATGACATCTTAGAAGCCTTGGCTGGCAACCTCTGCCGTTGCACCGGTTATCGCCCTATTGTGGATGCGGCCAAACATATCGCCGAGCAACCGGCGCTTGTTGATCAATTTTCCCGCTATCAAACCGAGACTCTGGCGAGGCTAGATCTGATTGAAGCCGACACTCTAGTTACCCTTAACGGAAACGATAAGGTGTGCTTCTCGCCGACCTCCAGCGACCAGCTGGCGGCGCTGTTAGTTGAGCATCCCGATGCCCAGTTACTCGCCGGTGGCACCGACTTGGCGCTGCAAGTGACGCAGTTTTACCGCGAATTACCGAAGATGATTTATGTGGGCAACGTAGCCGAGCTCAAGCAATTGAGCGAGGACGACGAGCAACTGGTGATAGGTGCGGCGCGCAGCTTAACCGACAGCTTCGAGGCCTTGAGTCGGGTATTCCCCGACATGGGCGAATTATTAGAACGCTTTGCGTCTTTGCAAATACGTAACCAAGGCACGCTGGGCGGTAACATAGGTAACGCCTCGCCGATTGGTGATGCGCCGCCTGTGCTGATGGCGCTGGATGCTCGGTTAGTGTTGCGCAAAGGCGATACTCGTCGCGAGCTCGCTATCGAAGACTACTTCTTGGATTACAAGAAAACCGCCCAACAGGCCAGCGAGTTTATCGAGCACATCATAGTGCCCAAGCCTAAAGCCGGTCAGTATTTCAAAGTTTATAAACTCTCTAAACGACTGGACGATGATATCTCTGCGGTGTGTGGTGCCTTTAATCTCACCATTACCGATGGAAAAGTAACGGATGCGCGCATCGCCTTCGGCGGCATGGCCGGCGTGCCTAAGCGGGCTGCTACCTGTGAGCAAGCCTTGCTTAATCAGCCGTGGAATCTAGCCACGGTTAAAACCGCTATGCTCGCCTTAACCGGTGATTTTGAACCGCTGTCTGACTTTAGAGCCAGCAAAGAATACCGCAGCAAAACCGCCACTAACTTGCTCTATAAGTACTTTTTGGAGCAACAAAGTCTGCAACTGGAAACTAGGGTGACGTCTTATGTCTAAAACACCACAACCGACACTGACCATTGATGAAATGATGGCGCAGGTTAAACAAAACCTGCAAACCGGCGTAGGTAAAGCCATACCCCATGACAGTGCCGCTATGCATGTGGCGGGTGAAGCCCAATATATAGACGACCGCTTGGAGTTTCCTAATCAGTTGCATCTGTATGCCCGCATGTCTGAGCGGGCACACGCCCGAATTACTAAATTAGACATCAGCCCTTGTTATGCAGTGGACGGCGTGACGCTTGTGGTAACAGCCCAAGACGTGCCCGGCCAACTCGATATTGGGGCGATTTTGCCCGGTGATCCGCTGTTCGCCGATGGCGTGGTGGAGTATGTCGGCCAGCCGATGTTTGCGGTGGCGGCGAAAGACTTAACCACGGCGCGCAAGGCGGCCATGTTAGCCGTGGTGGAATACGAAGACTTGCCTGCCGTATTATGTGTGGAAGACGCCTTGTCGAAAAAGCACTTTGTGACCGAAAGCCATAAGCAGCAAAGAGGCGACTCGGCGGCTGGCCTCGCCAAGGCGCAACACGTGATTGAGGGCAGCCTGCACATTGGCGGCCAAGAGCACTTCTACCTAGAAACGCAAGTGAGCTCGGTAGTGCCTACCGAAGATGGCGGCATGTTAGTGTTTACTTCCAGCCAGCATCCGACCGAAATCCAAAAGCTGGTGGCCAGCGTGCTAGGCATCAATATGCATAAAGTGGTGGTCGACATGCGGCGCATGGGCGGTGGCTTTGGTGGTAAAGAAACCCAAGCTGCGGGCCCTGCCTGCATGGCGGCTGTGGTGGCGCACCTGACCGGTAGGCCGACTAAGATACGCTTGCCGCGCATGGAAGACATGAATATGACCGGCAAGCGGCATCCGTTTTATAACCAATATAAAATTGGCTTCGATGATACCGGGCGCATTCAAGCTTCCGATATTGTCGTAACCGGTAACTGTGGTTATTCGCCCGATCTGTCGTCCTCGATCGTGGACCGCGCCATGTTCCACTCCGACAACGCCTACTATCTTGGCGATGCCACCGTAGTCGGCCACAGATGTAAAACCAACACTGCCTCTAACACCGCTTATCGTGGTTTTGGTGGGCCGCAAGGCATGATGACGATCGAGCATGTGATGGACGAGATCGCCTCTTACTTGGGCAAGGATCCGTTAGAGATCCGAAAAATTAATTTCTACGGTGTTGATGATCGTAACGTCACTCACTACCACCAACCGGTGGAGCACAACATCATTCACGAGATGGTGGCGAGTCTCGAAGTCTCCAGTGAATATGCTAAGCGCCGCGCGGAGATCCGTGCCTTTAATGGCCAAAGCCCCATCTTAAAGAAAGGCTTGGCGCTGACGCCGGTGAAGTTTGGCATCTCCTTTACTGCCAGCTTCTTAAACCAAGGCGGCGCTCTGGTGCACGTGTACACGGATGGCAGTATTCATCTTAACCACGGCGGCACTGAGATGGGCCAAGGACTGAATATTAAGGTGGCGCAAATCGTCGCCGAAGAGTTTCAAGTGGATATTGATAAGATCCAGATCACCGCCACCAATACCGATAAGGTGCCCAACACTTCACCGACCGCGGCTTCGAGTGGCACGGATCTCAACGGTAAGGCGGCGCAAAATGCCGCGCAAACCATTAAGCAGCGGCTGATCGATTGGGCGGCTGGGCATTTTCAGGTGACGCCAGAAGAAGTGGTGTTCAAGAATAATATGGTGAAGATCCGCGACCAGATCTTGCGCTTCCCTGAATTTATTGAGCTGGCTTATTTCAACCAGATCTCGCTGTCGAGCACCGGCTTTTATCGCACGCCTAAGATCTTTTACGATCATGTCACCGGCTCCGGCTCGCCTTTCTATTACTTCGCCTATGGCGCCGCCTGCTCGGAAGTGATCATAGATACGCTGACCGGCGAATATAAGATCCTGCGCGCCGACATTCTGCATGACGTGGGCGACTCGTTGAATCCGGCCATCGATATTGGCCAAGTGGAAGGCGCCTTCGTGCAAGGCGTGGGTTGGCTTACCACCGAAGAGTTGGTGTGGAACGATAAAGGCAAGCTGATGACCCAAGGGCCAGCGGGCTACAAAATCCCTGCTGTCAGCGATATGCCAATCGACTTTCGCACTACCTTGGTCGAGAACCGCAAGAACCCAGAAGATACGGTATTTCACTCCAAAGCCGTGGGCGAGCCGCCCTTTATGTTGAGCATTTCTGTGTGGTGCGCGCTAAAAGATGCGGTGGCCAGTGTGTCCAACTATCAAAAATACCCGCACATAGATGCGCCCGCCACGCCCGAGCGAGTGCTGTGGGCGGTGGAGCAAATGCAGACTTGGCTGGAGCAAAATGAAGCTGGGCAGGGCGCTTAGTGCTTGGGCGTCACCGAGGGAGCAGGATTGCCTACGCCAACGCGCTAAACTGCATCCATGCGACGCTCGTCAAATACCCTCCCTGGTATTTGACGGTTGGCTCCGACAATTTCCTGCTCCCTCTTTCGATAGTCTGAAGCCGTCTGTTGGTGATAGTTGAGGTAAGGGTATGTTTAAAGATAACTGGATCCAAATACTGGCGGAGCTAGAGCGTAAAGGTGAACCTTGCGTGCTGGTGACGGTTGTTGAGCACAAGGGCTCAACGCCTCGTGACAGCGGTACCAAGATGCTGGTCACCGAGCAGGGCTGTTACGCCACCATAGGTGGCGGTCATCTGGAATACAAAGCGCTGAAGCTGGCGCGTGACATGCTGCTAAATGGTGAACAACAAATGAAGGTAGAGCGCTTTAATTTAGGTGCAAGCCTTGGTCAGTGTTGCGGCGGCATGGCCAGCATTATGCTGGAGCCTGTGGTGCGCGCTCGCCATCATCTGGTGTTGTTTGGCGCGGGGCACGTAGCCAAAGCCTTGGTGCATATTCTGGCCACACTGCCGTTTCGTATTACTTGGATTGATGAGCGCGCGGCGGAGTTTCCGCTTGAGCAGCTTAGTGGCGTGACTCAGGTGATCAGTGACGATCCAGTGGGTGAGATTAACCACCAACCGCCGGGCAGTTTTTATTTGGTCATGACCCATAACCATCAGTTAGATCTTGAGCTGTGTGCAAAAATACTTAAACGCCAAGATGCCCGCTACTTTGGCGTGATTGGCTCGCAAACTAAGCGCAAGCGCTTCGATTACAAGCTCAAAGAACGCGGCTTTAGCGAGGCGGATTTAGCACAGATGATTTGTCCCATCGGCTTGAGCCAAGTGGTCGGTAAACATCCTGCTGAGATTGCGGTGTCGGTGGCCGGTGAGCTGATCAGCGTTTATCAGCAAACGTTGGTACTAAGAACTGGGGCTAGCGAAGCCACAGAGCGAGAGAAACTAACAGTAACTAGTTCGGCATAACCGATATTAAAACCTAAAATATTTTTTGCCACGGAATCCACAGAACCCACGGAAAAATAGAGATAAGCGCGAAAAATGATTTTTAAGTATTAAGACCAAGCCTTCGCAAGCTATCAACGTAAAGCCGTTAGCGGTCAACTTAAAAATATCCTTATCTAATCCTCGCCCTTACCAGTTAAAGCTTTGCTTACTGGTCGCTTGTGAACTCTTCTGTGGATTCCGTGTTCTTCCGTGGCAAAAGGGCTGTATTACTGAATTTTGGAGAGTTTTTTATGACGCAAATCACCGCGTATCGCGCCGCCATTTTGCACAGTCTGGGTGATCCCGACCAAGTAGGGCTGGAAAACAGTTACGACTATTACCAAGATGGCATGTTAGTGGTCACTGATGGCTTAATTACCGATATCGGGCCTGCCGACCAAGTGCTGGGGCTTTTGCCTGCTGGGACGCCCATAGTTGTTTTTGAAAATAAATTAATTAGCGCCGGCTTCGTGGATACCCATATTCATTTTCCGCAAACCGAGATGATTGCCTCCTACGGCGAGCAATTATTGGATTGGTTAAATAACTATACCTTTCCCGAAGAGGGGAAGTTTGCCGATCCCGCACACGCTCAGCGCGTGGCTAGCTTCTTCTTAGATGAGCTGCTGCGTAACGGCACCACCACTGCCATGGTGTTTGGTACCGTGCACAAGGCCTCAGTAGAAGCCTTCTTTAGCGAGTCGGAGAAGCGCAATACGCGCATGATTGCCGGCAAGGTGATGATGGATCGCAACGGGCCCGACTATTTGCTCGATACACCCGAGTCGAGTTACACGGACAGTAAGGCATTGATCGAGCGCTGGCATAAGCGCGGCCGCCAGTTATATGCGGTAACGCCACGCTTTGCGCCGACCAGTACCGCAGCGCAACTGACCATGGCGGGGCGCCTGTTGGCCGAATATGACGATATCTATTTGCAGACCCATTTGTCGGAAAATAAACAAGAAATCGAATGGGTGAAATCGTTATTCCCCGAGCGCGCCGGTTATCTTGATGTGTATGACCATTTTAATTTGCTCGGTGAGCGCTCGGTATTTGCCCATGCGGTGCACTTAGAGCAAGCAGAGTGTGAGCGTATGGGCGAGACCGATTCGGTGATTTCTTTCTGCCCGACTTCCAATCTATTCTTAGGCTCAGGCTTACTGGATTTGCCCAAAGTAGAAAGCCACGGCATTCGTGTCGGCTTGGGCACGGACGTGGGTGGTGGCACCAGCTTCTCTATGCTACGCACTATTGCTGAGGCCTATAAAATTCAACAACTGCAAGCGCACAAATTACACCCCATGAAAGCCTTGTATCTGGCCACCTTAGGCGGGGCTCGTTCCTTAAGTTTGGACGATAAGATAGGTAACTTAAGCGTAGGTAAAGAGGCAGATTTCTTGGTGTTGGACTTACATGCCACGCCCTTGATGGATGCGCGCATTAACAACAGCCTGCACCTGTTTGAGCGCTTGTTTGTGTTAATGATGCTGGGTGACGACAGGGCGATAAGCGAGACCTATATCTTTGGCAAGCGACAATATCAAAAATAATTCTGTACCATACGAGTCCTCTACTATCAGCGAGATCACATAAAAACGCCCAATAATGGGCGTTTTTTGTCTTCAGTCACAGTCTGAACAGTTGGGCCTACAGAAAAATACAAAAAACAGTAATATTGTATACGTAGTTACAAAAATTTAACTAACCGGCAAACATTCAGATAGGCTTATCAGCCATCAGGCCGGTCTAACTGGAAACCTAGATTATGAGTTTACTCAGTCATCCGGAGCCAAGAGCCGTCAAGTCGGGCTCAAAAACTCAAGACGATATCGTCTATGAGTATATCTTCGATGCCATTCTCGAGCAGCGCTTAGCGCCCGGCACCAAACTCAGTGAAGAAGCGCTGGGCGACATCTTTGGCGTCAGTCGTACTATCATCCGGCGTGCCTTGTTGCGCTTATCCCACGAGCAGGTGGTCAGTATTCGCCCTAACCGAGGAGCTGTGGTCGCCGCCCCCAGCGTGGAAGAAGCTAAACAAATCTTCGCTGCTCGCCGAGTGGTGGAGTTGGCTGTGATAGAGTTGGCGGTTAAACATGCGACAGCTCAAAGTATGACGCGCATTCGTGCCATGGTGCATGCGGAGCAAGAAGCCTTTGACCGCGGTGATATCGGCAGTGCTATTCGCTTATCCGGTGAGTTTCACTTGGAGTTAGCGAAAATGGCTCATAACACGCCGCTGCTCAATTTTCAGCGCAGCGTGGTCTCGCAAACGTCTTTGATCATAGCGCAATACGAAGTGGCGCATCAGGCCCAGTGTTCTGTCAATGAGCACGAGGGTTTGTTGCTGGCCATTGAATCTGGCGATCCTGCCCGCGCCGTGGCCATGATGAAAGACCACCTGGCTCATATCGAAGGTAAGTTGAATTTAGAGGCTGAGTCCGCGTCTACTGACTTGCACGTGGTATTTTCTGATGTAATAAAAAAGCAGCCACCCGCGCGATCTAGTTAATAGTGGCGCACATAGAACAAAAAGTACCGACCCAAAAAAGCGGAGCCACTTAGACTCCGTTTTTTCATTCTTCTCGCTTTCAGCTTATTCCTTCGGTTGAGGCACGATCAGCGTCGGAACACGTGAGTCTTTCAATACTTCCCGCGCCACGCTGCCTAACAGCGCTTGTAACCAGCCTTTTTCATGGCCGCCCATCACGATTAAGTCACAGCTGAGCGTATCTGCTTGCTCGAGGATAGCTTGCGTAGGATTGCCTTCTAGTACATTACAGCTGATGATTTTTTGCGCCAAGCTTTGTTCCTCAACGGGTAGGCTTAGCCAAAAGTCTGCTAAGCGTTGCTGCAAATCGGCTTGGGCTTGGCTCAAGCGTTGCTGTAAAAATTCAGCGCTGCCGCTTTGGTTATAAATATAGGATTGTAAAGTAAGGCGATCGTCGCTGGGCAGTTGCTCAAGCACACTTAAAATATGAATGCTGGCGCCAGTTTGCTGTGCGAGATACACCGCATAGCGAAAGGCAAATGCCGCATTTTTTGAGAGATCGGTACAATATAAAATATTATTAATTTTCGGCAACATAGACGTATCCTTAATGAAGAGACCACACATTACACTGATTACATCGGTTTGATTCACTATACCAAAAGCCCTCGTACGCGAAACGATAAGAAACGCGGTTATACCTATTTATGTGTACTTAAACAGATTTAGTGGGTATTTGGTTGATGACCTTGATATCTGCGGTGCTGGGCGCATTCTCTAATACCTTGACCACATCTTCGTTTAACACTGCTGGTGACGCTGTATCCATGGTAGACGCTCCGGGAGGCGCCACATGGCATTCTTGGAATATTTTAGCGGTACAGGTTTGGCAAACATTCGGATCTAATTGGTCATAAATACGATGAATAGCTTGGCCTTTATTGTGAAAAATATGATCACGACCCAACTGTTTTAGGATGTTATTGCGATTAATAATACGCAGTACGCCTCCTTTTACATTGCACAGATACAGATCTCCGCCCTCGGCGCGTCTGCGCTTGGCTTCTTGCAGCAGCATTTCTGCGCCCACCATATCCACAAAGTTCATACCGTTACCCACTATCAGCACCCGCGGTTCGCGCACACTTTGTAGGTATTCTTGCACATGGTTCACAGCACCAAAAAACAGCGAGCCTTCGATACGAATAATGCGCAGCTGCGGGCAATAGGGCAGGCGTTTTTTTTCTGCATTAGTAAATTGTGGATGTTTAGACTCAGGAACCGGCAAAATAGTGACAATGCGTGGATGTGAGGTGCGTTTCAGGTAAAACACCAATGACAGTATGACGCCTGCATAAATGGCGAATTCTAACGCCACTAATAAGGTGGCGGCAAAGGTGACAATTAAAACCGTCGTTTCCGATTTGGCGGCGCGCATGATTAATTTTATATGATGAAGGTCGATTAAATTCCAAGCCACCACTAACAGTAAACCGGCCATGGCGGGGATCGGCAGCCAAGCTGTGAGGCCAGAGAATAATTGCAGTATTACTAATAAAAATAATGATGCAAAAATCGCGGCCAGTGGCGTGCGAGCCCCTGAGGTGAAGTTGACGCCGGTGCGGGTAAAAGATCCAGAAGAGGCGTAACAAGAGAAGAAGGCGCCCACCACATTCGATAAGCCTTGGCCAATAAACTCTTGATTATCATCGAGGCGTTGATGGGAGCGAGTGGCAATGGCCCGTGAAATAGAGGAGGCCTCAACTAAACCCAATAAACTAATAGCCAGAGCTCCCGATGATAAGGCGCTGATATTACTGAAGCTTAAATCTGGCATGCTAAAGGGGGGCAAGCTGGCAGGAATGGCGCCCACCATGGCGATGTGTTCTTGTTTTGGGTCCAAGATAAACGCCAAGCCACTGGCGATGGTCAGTCCTAACAGCATATTGGGCCAGCGCGGCAGCAGTTTCTTTATTAGCACGCAGACCACAATAGTGGTCAGGCCCACCGCCAAGCTATATAGATTGGCGTCCTCTACATGGCGCAGCACCTGCCAGCCGTTATCGGTAAAGGTGCCTTCGGTGTGTAGTGATAAGCCCAACAGATTTTGCAGCTGGCTGACCGCTATCACCACAGCCGCACCGGCGGTAAAACCTATCACTACCGAATGAGAGACGAAGTTCACCAGCACGCCTAGTCTGGCCGAGGCCAGCACCAACTGAAACACCCCTTTCATTAAAGTAAGCGTTAAGGCCAAGGCGATAAATTCCGCCGTGCCGGGCGTGGCCAGCGGGCTCACCGAGGTAAACACCACAATCGACATGGCGGCCGTGGGACCCGAGATCAGATGCCAAGATGAGCCAAAGAGTGCGGCAATAATGGCGGGCACTATGGCTGCATACAGGCCGTATTCTGGTGGTAAGCCGGCAATCAGTGCGTAGGCTACCCCTTGCGGCAATACGATAATGGCATTGGTGAGACCTGCCTGAGCATCGGCACGCAGGCTTACGCCATTGACCATGGGAGCCCACTTTAAAAAGGGCAGTAAGCGAGTCCAGTTAGCTGCTTTAGGCGGCGCTTGGTGTGACATAAAGGCTGCTCCTTGGCCATGGCGAGTGTCTGCTGAGTCTTAGGCTTAAGTATACATTATTGCTCTAGGGTTAAGAGCAAAGGGTGAACTGATTACCAACAAAGCTCAGCCATGTTTCAGTAAACTAATCACCAATAAATTCAAAAAGTTACATGGAACGACTCGTATTTTCGGTAAGAATATGGGACTCAGTTTGGTGTTTTGACCTTGTAGGGGCCAATTTATTCGGCTCAGTTTAGTGTTTTGGTCTAAATCTAAACCTCAATAACAGCCAGCAAAGCTGGCCAGCCGAAGTCCTCTTTATTAAAGAGACGGGCTGCTACAAAAGACAAATCAAGACAACGCGCATCATGGCTGAAGTTCATACGTAATCAGGAAGGGTGAAGAGTACACGGAGAAGGTAAAAGCGGGCGCGCTAATATTATTGAGAGAAAACGCTTCGTCATTCGTTTTGCAGCTTAGGGTTGCTGTTGGTCGCTCTTTTCATCCTTATACACTTAAGCCTTCATCGCTCACTCACCAATCACCACTCTCCACTAACAAAAAACCACCGCGCGAGCGGTGGCTTTTTAAGTTCGGCTTAGTTGCGGGTTAAGGCATAAAGAAAAATTTTAGGATGAAAATAATCGCCAGTGCATATACGCCAACCGATACCTGACGCGCTTGGCCAGTCGCCAGTTTGAGTACCGCATAGCTGACGAAGCCCATGCCGATGCCGTTGGCGATGGAGAAGGTCAGCGGCATCATAAGTGCGGTGATCATGGCGGGCGCCATTTCCGTGTAATCTTCCCAGTTGATCTTAGCCAAGCTGCTGGTCATGGCGAAAGCCACATACAATAGGGCACCTGCGGTGGCGTAGCTGGGGATCATGGCGGCCAGTGGCTCTAAGAACATGGCCAGCATAAACAGTACGGCGATAGTCACGGCGGTTAAACCGGTGCGGCCCCCGGCGGCTACACCGGCGGAGCTTTCTACGTAACTGGTGACCGGTGGGCAACCGACGAAGGTACCGATTACCGACGAGGCACTGTCAGCTTTTAAAGATTTCTTTAGCCCTTGGATAGTGCCATCTTCGTTACGCAGATTAGCGCGTTCGGCTACGCCCATTAGGGTGCCGGCGGTATCAAACATGTTCACAAACAAGAAGGCCAATATGACTGTGATCATGCCCACGTTGAGCGCGCCCATGATGTCGAGCTTCATAAAGGTCGGCGCTAAGCTGGGTGGCATGGCGAAAATGCCGCCGTAAGTGATAGTGCCCATGAAAAAACCAATCAAGGTCACGGTCAACATGCCGATTAACACGGCGCCAAATACGCGCAAGTGGGCCAGAATCGCAATGCCTAAGAAGCAGACGATAGATAAGAAAGCATTTTGCGTGGTTAAGTCACCCATGGTTAGGATGGTGGCGGGGTTGGCCACCACTATACCGGCGCTTTGCAGGCCCACTATGCCTAAAAACAGACCCACACCTGCGGTCATGGCGTAGCGTAAGGACTCAGGAATGGCATCTAATACCCATTCGCGAATTTTCCAAAAGCTCATGGCGGTAAAGATAACACCAGACCAGAACACAGCCCCCAGCGCTACTTCCCAGCTGTAGCCCATTTGGCCGACCACTGTGTAGGCAAACAAGGCGTTCAAACCCATGCCGGGTGCTAGGCCCACGGGCCAGTTGGCGTATAAACCCATTAATAGGGTTGCGATGGCGGCACCGATACAGGTGGCGACGAAGGCGGCACCCGGATCCATGCCGGTGGAAGACATAATTTGTGGATTCACAAAAATAATGTAAGCCATGGTCAGGAAGGTGGTTAAGCCGGCCACCAATTCGGTTTTGACTGAAGTGCCATGGGCTTTTAATTTGAAGAGCTTTTCTAACAGACCAGTTGGAGGGGAGTGAACTGTCGATGTTTGCTGGGTGCTTTGCTTGTTGGCGTTTTCCATAACTGGACATCCTCAATAGGGTAGAAGCAAACTGTCAATGCCAACCCCCATATTTGAAGGTCGGCATTGACAGATGCGACTGCTGATTAGCCCTTAGCTGCCTCGGTAAGTAGAGTAGCTATAAGGTGAAATCAACAAAGGTACGTGGTAGTGCTCTTGGCCTGCAGCCAAACCAAAACGGATCACAACGTCATCCAAGAAGGCAGGCTCTAGCAGTTCAACACCTTGTTTGCGCAGGTAAGTACCAGTATGGAATACCAACTGATATTTGCCTGGTACATAGGCGTCGCCTTCCAATACTGGGGCATCGGTACGGCCATCGGCATTGGTGTATACGGTGTTGATTAAAGTGGTTTTTTCACCTTCTTCAACGCGGTACAGTTCGATTTTAATATCTGAACCTGGCTGACCTTTAGAAGCGTCAAGGATATGTGTCGTCAATCTTCCCATTTTCAGTTACCTTTCGCGATTTACGCGTCTCCAAGAATTCAAGGCACTGTCGTCAGCGATGACGACAGAACTAATTTTACATCAAGATAATATTAAATGTCTACATCCCGTTAACAAAAACATGACTTTGCGGTCACATTTTAAGTGCATTAACTAAGAATGCTTTATCTTGATGAGTTAGGATTGTCTTTGCTTTAGGGCACCAAAGCAAGATAAGCTGCAAGATCTGATACAAAAATCAAACCTGTTATTTACATATATCGATTTTATTGTATACAATAAAATCGATATTCTACCGACCAGCCTCCTACAAATTCTTGTCTCGGCTGGTTTCTAACCCGCGTTTCAAGGAGTTTCCTGATGAGCCAACAAAACGACTATCCCCGCGACCTCGCTGGGTACGGCGCTAATCCGCCTCATCCCGAGTGGCCAAATAAGGCACGCATCGCGATTAACTTTGTACTGAACTACGAAGAAGGTGGTGAACGCAACGTTTTGCACGGTGATGGTGAGTCTGAGGCCTTCTTGTCGGAGATGCCGACTGCCGTGGCATTTCCTAATGCTCGTCATATGAGCATGGAATCTATCTACGAATACGGCAGCCGCGCCGGTGTGTGGCGTTTGATGCGTTTGTTCAAACGCTACAACATTCCCATGACTATCTTTGCCGTGGCGACTGCTCTTGAGCGTTATCCTGATCTGGCCAAGGCCTTTCAGGCTGAAGGTCATGAAATTTGCTCCCACGCCTATAAGTGGATCTCATATCAGTTTATGAGCGAAGAAGAAGAGCGCGAGCATTATCACAAAGCGATGGAAATTTTTGAGCGCGTGTGTGGTCAGCGTCCACAAGGCTGGTATACCGGCCGCGACAGCCCTAATACCCGTAAAATAGTAATGGAAGATGAAGGTATCCTTTACGATTCTGATTCTTACGCCGATGACCTGCCTTACTGGGTAGACAATAAAGGCAAAGGCCACTTGGTTATTCCATACGTGATGGACACCAACGACATGCGCTTTGGTCTGAATGGTTATAACAACGGCGAAGAGTTCTATCAGTATCTGAAAGACTCCTTTGATGTGTTATACGAAGAGGGTGCAGAAGCACCCAAGATGCTTTCCATTGGTATGCACTGTCGTATTCTGGGTCGCCCGGGTCGTATGGCCGGTCTTGAGCGCTTTATTAAATATGCGCGCAGCCACGACCACGTGTGGTTTACCCGTCGTATCGACATTGCTAACCATTGGCACGAGAATCACCCTTATAAAGGAAGCAAGTAATGAGCCGTTTTACTACCTGTACGCCTAGCACCATGAGCCGTGATGAGTTTGTGGCTGCATTCGCCGATATCTACGAGCACTCCCCTTGGGTTGCTGAGCAGACGTTCGACCAAGGTCTGAGCAGCGAAGATGACACCATTGCTAAGCTGCATGCCCGTATGGCAGCCGTGATGAGTAATGCAGATAAGCAAGCTCAGCTTGATCTTATCAATGCTCACCCGGACTTAGCCGGTAAAGCTGCCCAGCGTGGCGAGCTGACTGAAGCTTCTACCAATGAGCAAGCCGGTGCTGGTATCAGCGAGTGCAACGCGGAAGAATTTGCCCGTTTCACCTACCTGAACAACGCCTATAAGGAAAAATTCCAATTTCCTTTTATCATGGCAGTTAGAGGTTCAGACCGTCACCAGATCCTGGCCGCATTTGAAGAGCGTATTCACAACGACTACGACACTGAATTTGCGCGTGCGGTAAAAGAGATCAATAGAATTGCTGAGTTCCGTTTAAGCGCCATGTAATCTTGATGGTAAAACAACTTAGCTAAAATACGGGGGACCAGTTCCCCCGTTTTAATGAATTATCGGAGGCAGTAATGATCAAGACTCTTAAAATAGAGCCGTTGACCAAAGAAGCATTCGCCGATTTTGGCGACGTTATCGAGTCTGTTGGCCGTGAGCACTTCATGATCAACAGCGGTTCTACTGAGCGCTACCACAAAGTGGGTGAAGTGCAGTTAGACGAAGAAGGTCAAGGCATCATCAGCATCTTCCGCGCTAAAATGCTGGAATATCCGCTGCAAGTGAAAATGCTGGAACGTCATCCGTTTGGCTCTCAGTCTTTCATCCCTTTGTTTGGTCATGAGTTCTTGTTGGTGGTTGCCCCTGTAGGCGACGGCACCATGAATATTGACCCAGCTACCGTGCGTTGCTTCCGTGCTAACGCTCGTCAAGGTGTGAACTACCACAGAAATGTGTGGCATCACCCTATCATGGCGCTGCGCGATGACGACGAGTTCTTGGTGGTTGACCGCACAGGTCCCGGCAACAACTGTGATGAGTTCTTCTTCGACGAATCCATCAAGATGACAGTTGAACTGGACTAAAAGCCACTCGACTAACATCGGCTTACTTGAGCGGTGAATTAAAAAACCTCTTGCCCTGCGGCAAGAGGTTTTTTTTACTTTCAGGCTTCCCGGTTTGGCTCGGCGCTGTATTTTCGCCTCACGCCTCACGCCTCACGCCTCACGCCTCACGCCTCACGCTTTATCGATACGGTCTGCGCGAGACGCTACTTTTTCGTACTTGTGTTTTGACTCTGTGCTGCGTTCGGCAATGACATGAGGATTTTCGCCGTTAAATTCGCGCATAAAAATATCCCATACCACTAAGAACAATGCCGCCACTAAAGGTCCGATCACGAAGCCATTAATGCCCATTAAACTAATGCCGCCGAGCGTTGAAAATAGTACTAAATAGTCAGGTAACTTAGTGTCGCGGCCCACCAATAACGGGCGCAATACGTTGTCTGACATGCCGATCACTACGGCACCAAAGGCCGCTAAAATCGAGGCTTTACCCCAATCCCCAGTGGCATATAAGTAGATGGCCACTGGCAACCAGACTAAGCCCGCGCCTATGGCCGGAATAAGTGACAAGAAGGCCATCACCACGCCCCATAACAGCGGGCTTGGTAGTGAGAGCGCCCAAAAAATCAAGCCGCCTAAGGTGCCTTGTACTATGGCCACCACTATGTTGCCTTTTAGGGTGGCGCGCGTCACTTCGGCAAATTTAGTAAACAGCTTACGCTCGCGAGCGTCACCTAGCGGTAGCGCTTTTATCATCAGCGCCGTCAATTTACGGCCATCGCGTAATAAGAAGAAGGTGAGATACAGCATTAAAGCGGTATTAATAATAAAGCTAAAGGTAATTTGGCCCGCCCCCAGTGCTTTTTCTGCCATCACTTTACCGGCGGATGCAGCACCTTTAGCCACACTTTCGCGCACGCTACCTAAGTCAATCCCGAGCCTATCAAACCATTGCGGTAGGGCAGGGAAAGCGTTGCGCATTTGCTCCAGCCACTCGGAGGGGTTTATTTCCCCTTTATCAATGCGTTGATACAGGGCCAAGCCTTCTTGAACGAAGGTGGTGGCAATCAGAAAAATAGGCAGCACCACTATCACCACACAAATAAACAAGGTCAGCAGTGCCACTCGGTTCGGCTTATCGCCTAGGTGCTTGCGCAGTCGCTCTTGCAGCGGATTAAAAATGATACTGATGGCGCAGGCCCAAAAAATGGCGCCCCAAAAAGATTTAAGCAACAGCACGAATAGCAGACTGACTAAGAGTAAAAGAAAAAGAAAAGAACGCCGTTCCAGTGCATCGTGCATAAAAGCTTCCCTAACTGTATGTTTCAGATGAAGTGAGTATCAAAAAATAGCCATGAGCACTAATAACATATGTGGCTAAAAACCTGACTTAGGCCGATAGAAGCCAGTGCATCAAGCGAGTATAAATGGCCGTAAGCGAGTCATCTAACGATACTTTGGTTTTTATAGCAAAGGCTTACGTAATGGAGGCGAAGAAGAAAGGGCGAAGCGTAAAGCGTGGGAGCAGAGAGTGACAGCAAAGAGTGAAAACAAAGAGTGAAAACAAAGAGTGAGGAGTAAAAATATTTTTCACAGCTCACTCTCTCTGGGTGGATTAAAAATTACTGAGTACGGTAGCGGCTGACCAACAATTGCAGTTGCGCGGCCAATTCGCCGACCTGTTGGCTTACCTCATTAGCCGCTTCTGAGCCGGCATTGGTTTGCTCGGCTATGTTCACAATTTGATGCACGTTGACGTTAATGCTTTCCGACACTTGAGTTTGCTCTTCGGCGGCGCTGGCAATTTGCTCGTTCATGCTGTTAATGGTGTTAACCGCACCGTCTATATCTTGTAAGGCTCCATCAATGCGCCGCGCTTCACTCACCGTTTGGCTGCTGCCATCACGGATCTGTTCTATGGCGAGCACTGCCTGCTGTGCACCTTGTTGTAAGCGGTTGATCATAGTGTGGATTTCTTCGGTGCTGGCTTGGGTACGCCCAGCCAAGGTACGCACTTCGTCCGCCACCACCGCGAAGCCTCGACCTTGTTCACCGGCGCGAGCCGCTTCAATGGCGGCATTCAGTGCTAACAAGTTAGTTTGCTCGGCAATGCCACGGATCACATCTAATACAGAGCCAATTTGCTGTGAGTCTTGGCCGAGGCGTTGAATAATATCCACACCATTTACAATTTGTGTTTCTAACCCGTCAATGACGGCTATGGTGGCTTGTACCAGCTGTTGCGCCGCGACAACTTGCTGTTGTGCCACCTGAGCGGCTTGAGCCGCTTGTGCGGCACTGGCGGCCACATCTTGGGCGGTGGCCGACATTTGATTCATGGCGGTGGCGAGCTGATCGCTTTCATGGTGTTGCTGAGTGATGCCGGTTTTAGTGTCGGTCATAAAATGCTGCAGCTGATCGCTGGCTGTTTGCAACGACTCGGCTGAGTGGCGAGTGTTTTGCACCAAAGAACTGATTTGGTTAGCAAATAAGTTAAAGGCGCTGGCCAAGGTGCCCAGCTCATGACCTTGATGGCTATTTAAGCGTTGGGTTAGATCACCATCGCCCTGAGCTATGTCTTGCATGGTGGACACGGCTTGGCGCAGCGGTGCGTGAATACTGCGCACTAATACCAGCGCCATGGCGGCGATAAAGGCTAACAATAAGCTGGCGGACAGCGCCGAGTTAATCAGTCCTTGGCGTACGGAGGCAGACAGCTCTTGTTTTAATTTAGCGACCGTGACTTGTAAGTCATCGATATAAAAGCCGGCGCCTAGCATCCAATCGGTACCGGGTATGGGCGTAATATTAGCTAACTTAGGGGCATTGACTTGCGTGTCCGGTTTAGGCCAGTTGTATTCGATATAGCCGCCGCCCTTGGCCGCTAAGGCCACATACTCTTGGACCAAATGGCGACCTTCTGGGCTGGTGGAGTCGAGATAGTTATGATTTTCTCGGGCCGGATTATCGGCGCTAACAATTTGCTCGCCTTGGCTGTTATAGACGAAGAAATAGCCGGTGCCACCGTCAAAACGTAGGCTGCGTAATTGGGCCTTAGTGGCCACCACTTCATTACGCTGCAATAACGGGCTTATGCCGGTGATGGCGAGCTCAGCATAGTTGGCCAATTGCTGCTTGCGTGCATCAAATAAGGATTGATAGAGGCTATCGCTGCTTAGCTTATTGAGGCGAATGGATTGATTGACGTTGATCCAAGTGCTAACCGCGGCCAGTAACAACAAAGGCAGTAGCGCCAGTAGCAGTATTTTTTGCTTGATCGAAAATATATTCATCCCTGAACTCACTAAGTTAACGACTGTTCACAATCTTTTATCATCTTGTAACCTATAAGTCATTGATTCAGATCTACGAATAGGGCATTAATCCGGAAATAGATAGCTTCCGCACATCAAAACTGATGAAACGACCAGCATAGACGCAGCTTCGAGTGAACCTTGGTGATAGCTCTTTTCAAGTCCGTCGCTCGACCGTTATGATGGCCTTATTATTTTGTTTATTTGGCATCGTATGAGTTCGACCATTTTAGCCGGCCCCATCTTGCGTCGCGCGAGCGCAGAGCGTCTGGTTTTTTGGCTGGCTAGCCGAACCTCGCTGCAGTTTCGCTTACGCTTTCCTCTGCATGGCCCGCTGGCGGCTGATAACCAAATGCATCAAGAGCAACTGCAAGTGGGGGATCATTGTTTTATTCAGCTGCTTGATATTCAGCTGGCAGAGGCTTTGCCCAACGACACCTTAATTGACTACGACTTACAGTGGCGCCAAACGGATCAAGATCCTTGGTGCAGCATAGCCGACTGGGCGCCTGAGCTGTGTTACGGCGAAGCCGTCTTCCCCCAATTGGTGATCCGCAGCCGCATCGATGCCATCTTGCACGGCTCTTGTCGTAAACCTCATCATGGTGCCAGTGATGGCTTAGTGGTGGCGGATGCTTGGCTGGCGCAGCGGCACACAGATCCCCTAGAGCGGCCTGCATTATTGATGCTCAGCGGTGACCAAATTTATGCCGATGATGTAGCCGGGCCCATGTTAACGGCCATTCATCAGCTGATTACCGATTTAGGCCTGTATCCAGAAACGTTGGAAGGAGCGCTGGTGGCGAACAGCGAAGAGCTGTTCGCCAGTCCGTTAAACTACTATCGCCGCAGTGAGCTATTGCCTCGTTTTGAAGGCAACCGGACGCTGAGAAAGCGCTTCTTTGAGGGCGCTCGCAAACCCATTTTTACCACCAGTAGCGCCGATAACCATTTAATTACCTTGGCCGAAGTGCTGGCCATGTATTTGCTGGTGTGGTCGCCCATACCTTGGCAGCCGCTCACCGAAGAACAGCCCAGGCTGAGCCCTGAACGCCAAGAACAATATCAGCTAGAGCGCGAGCGGCTAGTGGCCTTTGTCGGGGGATTGTCAGCGGTACGACGCCTGTTGGCTCAGGTGCCTACCTTAATGATATTTGACGATCATGATGTGACCGATGATTGGAATCTAACGGCGGCATGGGAGGCCAGTGCTTACGGCCATCCTTTTTCGCGGCGTATTATCGGCAATGCGCTGGCAGGATATTTCATTTGCCAAGGCTGGGGTAATAATCCCGATGCCTTCACTGACCCCATGGCGCTGTTACAGGCTTGGAGTCAGCAGCCGACAGCGGCGCAGCAAGACGCATTGATCGAGCATCTATTTAACTTTACGCAGTGGCATTACAGCCTGCCCACTAGCCCTAAATTGTTGGTGCTGGATACCCGTACGCGGCGCTGGCGAGCCGACACCAATCTTGAGCAACCCTCGGGCTTGATGAATTGGGAAGCCTTGACCGAACTACAAAGTGAGCTGCTCAACCACGATTCGGTGATTATAGTGTCGCCAACGCCGGTATTTGGCGTAAAGCTGATTGAGGTGATCCAAAAGGTCTTTACTTGGTGTGGCAAACCCTTGCTGGTGGATGCAGAAAACTGGATGACCCATAAAGGCACGGCCAATGTAATTTTGAATATCTTTCGCCATACCCGTACGCCAGGTAACTATGTGCTGCTCTCAGGAGACGTGCATTACTCCTTTATGTACGACATTAAATTGCGCTACCGAGACGCAGAGCCACATATTTGGCAGATCACCAGCAGCGGTATTAAAAACGAATTCCCTACACGCTTATTAGATATATTGGACCGACTCAATCGCTGGCTGTATGCCCCACGCTCGCCCTTAAACTGGTTTACGCGCCGTCGTCGCTTGGAAATTACCCCGCATCCGCCGAGCTCGGCCGCTAAGGGCGAGCGCTTGCTCAATGGCGCAGGCGTAGGCTATGTAAAATTTAACGAGCAAGGGGAGCCGGTACTGGTACAACAGATCACCGCCGACGGCGCGATCGCCTTTGCTTCAAAGGACTCCCCAAGGGCTTAATAGCGCTAACTCTAGGTCGTAAACAAGCGCTTACGGCAGCAAAGATGCGTTATCTCGCCGTGACTGTTACAGTTGCGGCTAAATTCCTTATCACAACTACAGCATGACACCTCACAGCACCCAAGCAGTCACTGGCACCTTAGTGAAGATGCCCGCCCGCCTCGATAACACCATTCATTATCAACTGGCCTTAGGCGAGCATAGCGTTAGCCTTAATGAACATCTTGGTCAACCGATTACCCTGACTTACACGGGCCGTATTTTTTGTACCGCCTGCGGGCGAAAAAGCAGCAAGAGCTATGCTCAGGGCCACTGTTTTCCGTGCATGAAGAAACTGGCCAGCTGCGATATGTGCATTATGAAGCCCGAAACCTGCCACTACTTTGCCGGCACCTGCCGCGAGCCAGAGTGGGGCGAACAGCACTGCATGGTGGGGCACATCGTTTATTTAGCTAACACTTCAGGCTTAAAAGTGGGCATTACTCGCCAAACCCAAGTGCCAACCCGCTGGATTGACCAAGGCGCCACCCAAGCGCTGCCGATTTTGCGCGTTGCGACGCGCCAACTATCCGGCTTAGTAGAAGTGGCCTTAGCCGCATTGGTGGCCGACAAAACCAACTGGCGTACCATGCTCAAGGGCTGCGCAGCAGATATCGACCTTAAAGCCGAAGCCGCGCGCTTATTGCCTGCCATTCAGCAAAAAATCGACGAGCTGCAGCTTAATTACGGCGAGCAAGCGGTGACGGTATTGGATGAGCCGATAGTGAACTTGAGCTATCCGGTGCTGGAATACCCGACCAAGATTGCCAGCCATAACTTCGATAAAAACCCCGAGGTATCCGGCACCTTGCTCGGCATCAAAGGCCAGTATTTAATCTTGGACAGCGGGGTGATTAACCTGCGTAAATTCACCGGTTATGAAGTGAGTTTTGGCTGAGCGTGCGGCCGTGCTGAGGCTATTACGCCAGACTCGTCTTACTTACAGCCGTACATACGGCAGTAACAACTGCTGCACATTCACTTGAGCCTTGAGCTTGGCCGCCAATAAATACAAGCCGCCTATTTTACGGTGCAAAAATAGCGCATCTGCCGGCGGGCTATGCCAATAGCCTTGCTCAAGACTGAGTTGGGTGCCGGCGTCCCTTAATTGGCTGGCCAGTGGGCTATTGGCAAAATCATAAGCAAGATTTTCACGCACCGGCTCGCAGGCTAACTGCACCATGTCGACTACCGCTTGGCGCTGGCTGGGCACTATATCTTGGCTAAAAAAGCCAATCTGACTCAGTGCTTGCTCAATGGCGGGGGTGTCTTCACGCAGGCCGGCGCTAAATAATTGCCGGTAGCCTTCGCTAATCGTCTCGGGATAAGCCCGCGTGGCGCCAAAGTCTAACAGCACTAAGCGTTGAGATTCAGGCTGATATAAGTAGTTGGCAAAGTTGGGATCCGTTTGTACTAAACGAAATTCAAATAACTCTCTAAACAATAAACTAAACAACTGGCTGACCGCTTGATTACGAATTTCTTGCGGCTGCTCTTGTAATGCGGTGAGCGCCAAGCCCTCCATGTAATTCATGGTCAGCAAACGCGAGGTGGTTAATTGGCTATCAACTAGGGGTAAGGCAAACTGCGGCGCATCTGCCAGCAAATCGGCAAAGGTGGTGAGTTGTTTTGCCTCTAATAAATAGTCGGCTTCCGCATGTAATTGGCGTTTAGCCTCGGTTAATAGCTGTTGATAGTCCACTTTGTCTGGCAGCAAACGGCTCAGCCTTAGTAAGGTCATTACATTATCTACATCGCTGTCTATGCTGGCGCTCACGCCCGGATACTGCACCTTAATCGCGAGCTTACGGCCATCGTCGGCGTGGGCTAGATGTACTTGACCAATAGAGGCGGCGGCCATGGGTTTAAAACTAAACTGAGCAAAATGTTGCTGCCAGTCTTCACCTAACTCTTGCACTAATACTTGGCCAAGCTGCTTGGCGGGCATGGGCGTGCCATTAGACTGCAGCCGCGATAAAATCAGCGTGAGCTCAGGGGGCAGTAAGTCGCCGGCATCCATAGATAACAGCTGACCCACCTTCATGGCGGCACCGCGCAATTGCGCTAATTGGTCGGCGATACGACTGGCGTTAGCCGGCGTTAATAATAAATCTTTGGCACTAGGGCGCTTGCCTTGGGCTAATTGACGTGCGCCTTCACCTAGCATACCACCGGCCACGCGAGAGGCTAAAGACGCCAAGCTGGCCATGCGCGTGATGCGCCCTTGGGGAATGCGCGAGCCTTTATTGTCTGCTGAACTCATGAAGACTCCTTTATTATTTTTTAACTCTTTTTTACGCCAAGGCGGTGTGGCAAGCTAAAAGAGCAAGATTAAGTAACGATTTCAATCGCTGCCAAGTAGACCCCACAAGCCGCTTTTTGTATTCAAATCAAATTCAGCCATGGTTACCGCAAGTCTTAACTAGACTCTTATGTATCTGTGGTATTGAATAACCCTTGGTTACCTCTGTGCTTAGCGACTTAACAGACTAAGGAAGGTCATGATTTCTATCTATTCACTTAAACCACGCTTTCAGAATTTACTGCGCCCCTCTGTGGTGCGTCTAGCGGAGCGCGGAGTGACCGCCAATCAGGTGACGCTGGTCGCTGCGGGCATCTCGTTATTAGTGGCCTTGTTGGTGGCTTGGCAAGCAGATCATAAATGGATGTTTATCTTGATCCCGATTTGGATGTTGCTGCGCATGGCGCTGAACGCCATAGATGGCATGTTGGCGCGTGAATTTGGTCAGCAGTCTAAACTGGGCGCGTATCTCAATGAGTTATGTGACGTGGCGGCCGACAGCGCCTTATATCTGCCGTTTGCTTTGATCGCCGGCGTGCCACCGTTATTGGTGATTGGCGTGGTGTTAATGGCGGCGCTGGTGGAATACGCGGGTGTGTTGGGTTTGATGGTGGGAGCATCAAGGCGTTACGACGGGCCCATGGGTAAGAGTGATCGCGCTTTTGTATTTGGTTTGCTCGGTATTTTAGTCGCCATTAATGTCTTCGACATCCGTTGGATAGCGGTCGCACTGTGGCTGGTGCTGGTCTTATTGATCTACACCCTTTATAACCGCGTGCGCCGTGGCTTGATGGAGGCCGCTGAGCTAAATCAATCTTAAGCTCAGCTACACAGCCAGAAAAGCCGACTGTGTGACAAATGGTAGTCGCCATAACGGCTTATGTGACTAAGGATAAAACTAACAATGCGAGACCAAGGATGCAGCATTCTACTTACATGACGCTATTTTTAATTTTGGCTCTATCCATCGCTACTGGGATTGCCTTATTCAAAAAACAAAAATATCCAGACCGAGACTATGAAGAGCTCATACTGCGTACTAAATCCTGGTGGTGGATCATAGGGCTGGTGCTGGCAGCGCTCTATATGGGGCAAATGGCTACCACTGTCTTCTTCGCCTTTATCAGTTTTTTAGCCTTAAAAGAGTTTTACTCAATTGCACCCTTGCGCGCCGTGGACCGGCGGTTGGTGTTTTGGGCATATCTGGCCATTCCGGTGCAGTACTACTTTGCCTATATCCAATGGTATGGCATGTTTATCATTTTTATTCCCGTGTATATGTTCTTGTTTTTGCCGATGCGTGCCACCTTGATTGGCGAAACTAAGGGTTATATCAAGGCCAACGCCACTATTCAGTGGAGCCTAATGCTGGCGGTATTTACTTTGAGTCACATTGCTTACTTGGTGAACTTAGGCCGCTTTCATGAACAGTCAGGCTTTATTGGCCTAGTATTGTTTTTACTCTTTATTACCCAGAGTAACGACGTCAGCCAATATGTATTTGGTAAACAGTTTGGCAAGCATAAGATAATTCCTAAAGTCAGCCCCAATAAGACGTGGGAAGGTTTTATTGGCGGCGTGGTAACCACTACCTTACTCGCGACTGTGCTGGCGCCTTGGCTCACCATTTTAAGTTGGCAACAAGGCTTAGTAGCGGGTTTCTTAATTGCCTGTGTGGGCTTTATTGGCGATGTGGTGTTGTCTTCTATCAAGCGTGATATTGGCATTAAAGACACAGGTACCTTGATCCCGGGTCATGGCGGTTTGCTCGATAGAATGGACAGCTTGATGTACAGCACGCCAATATTCTTCCATTACTTTTATTACATCACCAAAGACTTCGTCGGCTAAGAGTGACCATGATGAGCCAGATATTTATAAACAAGACGTCGATAAAGAAAGTGCAACAGAAAATAGCCGAGCTGAAATGGCTAAAAATGGCGTTTTTTTTACTGGTCGTTAAGCCGGTGGTGCTGATTGCGCTGGGCCTGAATGTGATGAATCGACAAGCGCTGCCAAAAACTGGCCCGGCAATCTTGGCCGCCAATCACACCAGTCATCTCGATACGCTGGTGTTAATGAGCCTGTATCCGCTTTCTCAGTTGCATCGCATACGACCGGTGGCGGCGGCGGATTACTTTATGAAAAACAAATGGATTGCTTGGTTCTCCATGCATTGCCTCGATATTATTCCTATCGAGCGCGACGGCAGCATTCCCCGCGAGCAATTGCTGGCAGGCTGTTATCAAGCCTTGGCCGATCAGCAAATTATTGTGTTCTTCCCTGAGGGCACCCGATCCTTGACTGAAGAGCGCGAGTTTAAATTAAAGCGCGGTATTCACTATCTCACTCAGCAATATCCCGACACCCAAGTGATCCCCATTATTTTGCATGGTTTAGGTAAGGCACTACCAAAGGGTGAAGCATTATTGGTGCCGTTTAACTGCGATGTGATTGTGGGCGAGGCGCTGGCTTTTGATGATGACGTGAATGACTACCTTGCCAAACTGACCGCTCGCTATGAAGCCATGCTTAGTCAATGCATTACTGCTAAGGGTGATAAATTTTAATTTTTTGAGCGAGAGTCTGGTGCATTACGTTGAGCTGGGCTAAGTGTAAAAGCACTCGGCCTTAGCTGGTGGCCTGCGCCTTGGGCATATTGCTTGGCGGCATTGGCCCACCAAATTAACTGACTAAATGTACGCTCAAAATAGCCGTGCCACTCACCGGCATTGACGTCCGCTAAGTACTCTCCTTTGTCGTCTAAAACGGCTTGCGCCTTCGGCAAGTGGATCATGGCCGATACCGGCAAACACCCTAATTCCGATAAGAAGCTGCGCATATTCACCGCTGCGCGTATGCCACCCCATTGCCCCGCCGAATAGGTGACGATGGCCGAGGGCTTATAGGAAAACAGCGAGCTGCCAAAGTGATTTAAAAGATTAGCTAAAGCTGGGCTCATGCTGTGATTATATTCCGGACTCACCATCACATAAGCGTCTGCCGTTTTGATCAGCTCACTTAACTGCTGCAACCGCTCAGGGGCACTGCCTGCTTTATAAGAGAAGTAGGGTTTAAAGCTAGCGCCTAAGTTGTAATCCAGCGGGTCTATAACGGTGACATTGTGTTCAGCAGCCGTTAACTGCTGGGCGCAACATAAGGCGACGCGCTCACCGAGCCGCGCTGGAGCGGGTGGGCCGCTAATGCGTGTTGAGCCCAAGAAAACTAAGATGTTTAATGCCATTGCTGCCTCTCTTTATCAATCTAGCCAGACGATGATTATTTACTCGCATGACAGCCATTTACCCTGATGACAAGAATGTCATTTAGCCGTCAGCTTCTCGTCAGTGTGACCAAGGTATGCTGTGTCTATCAACCGGATAGGCCGGTCATACAGGACACGCATCATGTTAAAAACTACCTCACTGCTTATTCTTGCCGCCACCAGCTTACTGTCTACTCAAGCCGCATTTGCCAGCACAGAACAGGCTAGCGCCAAGATTTGTTTTAGCGCGACCAGCAATGGTACCGATGGCGTAGACCGTTTTCAGGCAAAAATGGCCAAGCTGCAAGCTGAGCGCACCGGTATTACCACGACTGATTGTACTCCTGCCGAAATCTACCTGAACGTGGGCAGCAATGGCACAGATGGCGTAGACCGTTTTCAAGAAAATTTTGTAGCAGAGACTGCGGCGAAAAGAGCGGCCGCCACTGTGAGCTTAAATATGGCTAGCAATGGCACCGATGGTGTAGACCACTTCGACAGCCGCATGCGCCAGTTGGCCACTCAGTAATCAGCCACAAGCTTAAAGATACCTGATTACGTATGAACTTCAGCCATGATGCGCGTTGTTTTGGTTTGTCTTTTGTAGCAGCCAATTTATTCGGCTGGCCAGCTTTGCTGGCTGTTATTGAGGTTTAGATTTAGACCAAAACACTAAACCGGGCCGAATAAATTGGCCCCTACAAGGTCAAAACACCAAACTGAGTCCCATATTCTTACCGAAAATACGAGTCGTTCCATGTAACTTTTTGAATTTATTGGTGATTAGTTTACTGAAACATGGCTGAGCTTTGTTGGTAATCAGTTAAAGATATTTTTGCAGCGAAATTTACAAAATCCGCAGAATAATAGAGATCAGAAAGGAGTTAGTTAATAGAGCCTACCTCTTCTGGGAGCATAAGCTGTAAGTTAAAACCATGGGCTAGCTCAATCCATCAGAGACACGGCCCTTGAACTTACCATGAAAGCTCTTTGGCTCTTTGGCTCTTTGGCTCTTTGGCTCTTGTCACTTGCTGCTCTTATCTCATATTAATTTTTTCGTGGATTCTGTGGATTTCGTTGCAGATAAGCCCTAGCTCTAAAAATGTAAGTGCCTATTAAAATGCCGCCAGTGAATCACTTCACCGGCGGCATTTTTGTGTGTCGTTAATACTAATTAAAGCAATAACAGCTTAACGCTATTTTATTCTTACTGAACTTAGCGAGAGTGCTGTTGAGCACGCTTACCGCGCAACTTCTTCTTCTTGGGGCCGGTTTCTTGCGGTTTTTGATTCTTTTTATAATGCACCGGCTTAGCTGCCACTTTGTGCTCAGACTCACCACTGGCGCGCGCGCGGCGTGGCTTGCCTTTCGGCTGGCTATCGCCGGTATTCACTAATTCTATTACCGTTTCACTGGCGCGATTAGAGCGACCAGAGATCACCTTGCGCGACAGGCTCTTTAACAAAGAGGCGCGGCTGGTCACTTCAAAACCAGGCTTGATGATGCGCTTGATTTCATAACCAATCAGCTTTTGAATGCGCTCTAACGATTGCTCTTCTTCACGGCTGATAAAGGAAATGGCGGTGCCAGTAGCGCCGGCACGACCGGTACGACCAATGCGGTGTACGTAGTCTTCGGCTAAATAAGGCAGGTTAAAGTTCACCACATAATCCAAGCCTTGAATATCCAAGCCGCGGGCGGCGACTTCGGTGGCAATCAGCACTTGAATTTTGGCGGCTTTAAAGTCGGCGATGGCACGACGGCGTGAACCTTGGCTCTTGTCGCCATGACACACGGCGGCTTCTACTTTGCTCTTTTTCAGGCCATCTAATAAGCGATCCGCTTGTTCTTTGGTGCTGGTAAACACTAATACCTGAAACCAGTTGTGCTCGGCCAACAGCTCTTCAAACAGCTCAATCTTGCGGCTTTCTTCTACCGGATACAAAGTGTGCGTCACAGTTTCCGCTGTGCTGTTGATTCTGGTCACGCGAATTTGCTGATGATCATGCAAAATCTTATGGGACAGCTCATTTACCGCAGGTGACGTGGTGGCCGAAAATAACAAAGTTTGGCGATTCTTAGCCGTCAGTTGCATCAATTTCAGCACGTCATTGATAAAGCCCATATCCAACATACGGTCGGCTTCATCCAGCACCACAAATTCCACATCACTTAAGGCCAAGTTGCCGAGCGTCATATGCTCTAACAAACGCCCTGGAGTGCTGATGACGATATCGACGCCGGCTTTTAATTTATTGGCCTGGCCACCCATTTTTACGCCACCGTAGAGTGCGGTAACGCTAATTGGCAAAAATTGGGCATAAGCGCTAATGGAGTCGCCAAGCTGCTCGGCCAATTCACGAGTCGGCGTTAAAATCAGCGTGCGCGGGCGGTAGGCTACCGTTTCTTTGGGCTTATCTAGCATGCGTTGCAGCACAGGAATCGCAAAGGCGGCGGTTTTACCGGTACCGGTTTGTGCCGTTACTTGTAAGTCTTTACCGCGGCGCGCCGGCACTATGGCCTGCTCTTGTACGGGTGTCATAGCACTGTAGCCACAGGCAACCAGAGCGCGTTGCAGATCGGGGGCTAAATCTAAAGATGAAAATTGCATAAAGAGATCCTCTGTAGAGTAGCTACAGTCAAAAAACGAGGCCAGAATATACAGTATTTTGCCGTGATATGAGAGGTTTGATTACACTTTTGGCTGAATTTTGTGCAGTTTAACCGCTAAGTGATCCAAAACCGCGTATTTAATTACTCATCACCGTTCTAATCGCATGTCTTCATAAAAACAATTACACTGCGCTACGCCTGTTTTTCGTTTTTTTCTTCAGTTGTAGGTCCACATGTCTTATCAATGCCCGCTTTGTCACCATGCCCTCGCTCCTAGCGCGGGTGGTCTTGCATGTGAAAATAACCATCAATTTGACCGCGCTAAAGAAGGCTACGTTAATCTGATGCCTGTGCAGCATAAGCGCTCCAAGGAGCCGGGTGATAATGTCGACATGATGCAAGCGCGACGCCGCTTTTTAGCGACCGATCACTACCATAAATTGCGTGAGGCAGTAACCGAACTGTGTGTGAAGTACACGCTTGATACACCGCGACAAATTTTAGATATTGGCTGTGGTGAAGGCTATTACACCTCCTATCTGGCAGATAAACTGGCCGCGCTTTCCAGCTGCAGCACTTGCTACGGGTTAGACATTTCCAAGGTGGCCATTCGCTACGCAGCCAAGCGTTATACCTCCCAACACATGCAGTTTTGTGTGGCCTCTAGCCAACGCTTGCCTTTTGCCGATAGCAGCCTAGACGCGGTCGTGCGTATTTATGCTCCCTGCGAAGCCACTGAATTAGCGCGGGTATTAAGCAGCCAAGGCATCATTATTACCGTCACCCCCGCCGCTCGTCACCTCTATCAACTTAAAGAGCTGATTTACGATAATGTGCATTTGCATGATGAGGCAGCAGAAAGCGTAGAGGGTTTTGAATTGATAGAAGAAACCACCCTCAACTACGATATGGTGTTAACGGGTGAGCAAGCCGACGACTTGCTGCAAATGACCCCGCTCGCCTGGAAAGCCAATGCTGAGCTGCGCACCAGACTTCAAGCCACCTCGCAGCTGGTTTTTGAGGCTGACTTTATGATGCGTGTATATAGAAGAATCATCATTTAAAAAATACGTTATTATTTTTTGCTAAAATTTAACTCTCGTCTCAATAATTTTTATTATTAACATTATAATCACACCGAGCAGGCGTTAATTCTCTTCATTTTTTAAAACTGACGCTATCTTTATCTAGGTATTTATTTTTTATAATGGAGTTATCCAGTCATGGATCTGGAACGTCATGCGCTCGCGGCTCAACAGGATATTCAAAATCAAATAGCCCAACATGCTCCCTTTGATGAGATCTTGTCAGCCATCATTGATATGGTGGCTCGAGAATTGCCCGATGCACTCGTGTCGCTCATGCTGCTGGACTCCGAAGATAATACCCTCAGTTTAGTGGCCTGCAATGGCTTGTCTGAAACCTACTGCCAGGCCGCACAAAAAATTCCCGTAGGGCAGAACATTGGAGCCTGCGGCGCAAGTGCCTTTTGCAGAGAGATAGTGATCACAGGTGACATAGAGCAAGACGCTAATTGGCAGCACTTTCTTGAACATACCCGCCGTGAAGGCCTAGCGTCATGCTGGTCTGCTCCTGTGCTGACCCGAGATGAAGAACTACTCGGCACCTTTGCCACTTATTACAGTTACCCTAGGGTGCCGCAGCAAGCTGAACAAATCAGGCTGATTCAAGCCGCCGATTTATTAGCGTTAGCCATAGCTCGCCAGCGCGATCGACGAGCACTGGCCACTCAGGAACAACGTTTTCGTTCACTGTTTACCCACCATCCCCATGCGGTGTACGAGATGGATCTGGCGGGACGCTTCCTCAATAGCAATCAGGCTGTGACCGATATCACCGGCCTGTCGGCGGAGCAGCTCTGCGGTATGCATTATGAAGCCTTCGTGGCCAAAGCTGAGCGGGCGCGCACTCGATTGGCTTTCCAACAAGCCTGCCAAGGTATCACGCAACACTACGAGCTTAGCGGCCATAACGTGCGCGAAGAAACTTTCCAACTTGAAATTACCAATCTGCCAATTATGGTAGACGGTGAAATAGTGGGCGTTTATGGCATTGCCCGAGATGTGAGCGTCGAGCGTCGCCAGCAAGCCGAGTTGCGCTTATTACAATTAGGCATAGATGCCACACGTAACGGGGTCGTGATGGCCGATGCTTCACACCCAGGCTTGCCGCTGGTGTACGCCAATGCCATGTTTCAAGAGATCACCGGTTATCAAAAAGACGAAGTAATGGGGCGTAATTGTCGCTTTCTGCAGGGAAAAGATACAGATCTTAATGCCATCGCGCAGATCCGCAGCGCCATCCTTGAGCATCGCGAGCAGCAGGTGACCTTGCTCAATTACCGCAAAGACGGCACTCCTTTTTGGAATTTATTTAGCATAGCGCCTGTGTTTGGGCTCGATGGCAGTTGCACCCATTATGTGGGTATTCAGCAAGACGTGACCCGACAGCGCGAAAATGAAGAAAAGCTGCGCTTTCAACGCACCCATGACCTACTAACCGGACTGTTAAATCGCACCGCCTTTGAAGGTCAGTTGCAATACCATTACCAACATCGTCAGCCGTCGCGACCTATGGCATTGCTGGTGATTAACCTAGACGGATTTAAGAGTATCAATGAGGGCCTCAGTCATCTGATAGGCGATCACTTGTTGCATGCTGTCGGGCAACGATTACGTGATTGGCTGAATATGGGGGATGTGCTTGCGCGTTTAGGTGGCGATGATTTTGGCCTACTGTTGTTAGACCGTGATCAAGAAATGATTATCCAAGCGGCGGAGAGCTTACTCACCTTGCTCTCTCGGCCCTTTGTCATCGATGAGCACCCGCTACATATCAGCGTCAGTATTGGTATTTCGAGCATAGATGGCGCAGTCCATGACAGTGGTGATTTTATCCAGCACGCCAACCTAGCGCTGCGTGAAGCCAAGCTCCAAGGGCGCAATACTTGGCAGTGGTATAGCGGTGATATTTGCTCTCAAGTTGGTGGTCATATTGCGCTGCGCCGAGAGATTCTGGACGCCATAGAAGAGCAACAGTTTGTGGTTTATTACCAGCCTTTGGTTGATGCACGCACCGGCGAGGTGCGTAGCCTAGAAGCACTGGTGCGCTGGCAGCACCCACAACGGGGCTTGGTGTCGCCTAATGATTTTATTCCTCTCGCGGAGCAAACAGGGCAAATAGTCAACATCGATCAGTGGGTATTAGGCCAAGCTTGTGTTGATGCAGTCACTATCAACAATCATAGGTCGGCGTCTCAGGCGGTAGCCGTAGCGGTAAATATCTCGCCGGTGCACTTTCGCCGTGGTGGTTTTTTCTTGGAAGTACAGCGGGCGCTAGAAGAAAGCGGTTTAGCACCGCACCTATTGGAGTTGGAAGTAACAGAAGGGGTACTGATGTCTGGTGCCCACAAGGCCATCGAGCAATTAACCGCGTTACGCCATCTTGGCGTTCAAGTGGCGATTGATGATTTTGGGACGGGTTTTTCTAGCCTCAGTTACCTTCGTCAACTACCGATCAGCAAGGTAAAGCTGGATCGCTGCTTTATCCAAAACATTGATCACAATCGAGAGAATGCAGCTATCGTAGAGGGCGTGATCACCATGGGGCATCATTTGGGCTTGCAAGTGGTTGCGGAAGGGGTGGAAACGCGCGCCGAACAGGAATACTTAATCGGGCGCGGCTGTGATTTGCTACAAGGTTTTCGTTTCTCAAGGCCAGTGCCGTTAGCCCAATTTATGACTCTCCCTGCCATATTGCCCGCTGGCTAGTCTTCACCATTATATTTGGTGCCCAGCCATGACGCCTTCATCCCTAATAAACATTCAACCGAGGATGAAGAGCAAGGTTCAATGCTATCGAGTTTCTCTATAGCATTTTTAACCAAGAATCCAATGTTAATTAATAATATAAAAAATAAATTAAGTGAATTTTAAATGGCGACTGATTTATACGTCGTACACTAAGTTAATTTGATGCTATTTTTTAGTGTTCTTCTCTGTTGTTCCTCTTTAATTAGACATGAAGCCAATCCTGATCCTAAATCAGGCAATGAGTCGTCTTCTAGTATTCAATCGTTCGGTAAAAGTTGCTCTATAATAAAAAAGTGAAAAAGTTACTCATCATGTGTGCATATCTGCTTTAGCAGATTAAATATTTTAGAACAGCGTGTTGGGTCGCACTTTAATCTCATTATTGAGTTGTTTTATTCATATTGGAGTTCTAGATGAGTGATACGCCTAGTTTGTTAATCGGTGGTAATGCTGCGGGGCATTTTTTGATGGATGCGAGCATGGCTAATCGCCATGGCTTGATCGCCGGCGCAACCGGAACGGGTAAAACCGTGACCTTACAAAATCTCACCGAGAGCTTCTCTCGTCTAGGGGTGCCGGTTTTTATTGCGGATGTAAAAGGTGATCTTTCCGGTTTAGCGGCGCTCGGCAGTCACCACCCTAAAATTGACGCGCGCGTGAAACAACTGAACATTGAAAATTATCAGTTTCGCTCAGTGCCAACGGTATTCTGGGATGTGTTTGGTACTAACGGCCATCATATCCGCGCTACCATATCTGCTATGGGGCCTTTACTGCTCGGTAGTTTGTTAGAGCTAAATGATACACAGAGTGGCGTTTTGTATGCGTGTTTTAAGGTAGCCGATGATAATGGCTGGCTACTGCTCGACCTGAAAGATCTGCGCGCTATGTTAACTTGGCTATCGGATAACGCCAATGAATTGAAAGGTGAATACGGCAATATATCGTCATCCAGCATAGGCGCGATTCAACGTAAATTATTAGTATTAGACGAGCAGGGAGCAGAGCATTTTTTTAATGAACCCGCCATTGAATTAGATGATTTAATAAAAACTGATTTTTCGGGTAATGGTGTGGTGAACGTGCTTGATGCCACGAAACTGATACATGACTCACCTAAATTATATGCCTGCTTTTTGATCTGGTTATTGGCTGAGCTGTTTGAAAAACTACCCGAGGTGGGTGATGCGGATAGACCAAAATTTGTATTGTTTTTCGATGAGGCGCATCTGATTTTTGATGGTGCTGCCAATGTCTTAGTCAACAAAATCGAACAAGTAGTGAGGCTCATCCGCTCAAAAGGGGTGGGTGTGTATTTCGTCAGCCAGAGTCCGGCCGATATACCGGAAGATATTCTCGGCCAATTGGGAATGAAAATTCAACATGCACTGCGCGCCTTTACCCCGAAAGATAAAAAAGCAGTGCAGGCAGCGGCAGCCACCTTCAGGCAAAATCCTAACATTAATACGGAGCAGCTTATTACCGAGTTAGGAGTAGGAGAGGCATTGGTCTCGGTATTAGATGCCGACGGCAAGCCGACACCGGTTGAACTCGTTTACATTAAACCCCCTGAGTCGCGTCTTGGGCCGTTAACCGAGGCGGAGCGCGCCGAGCACATCGCTCGTTCACCTTATAAAGGTCGCTACGATAAGGTGATTGACCGTGAGTCTGCCTACGAATTATTAAAACAAAAAACCGAAAAGTTAGCCGAATCAAATGCGCAGGCGGCAGCCCAAAAACCAGCAGCAAAAGCACAGAGTACCAGGCAAACTCCCATAGAAGCTATGGTAAAAAGTGCCGCCAGAAGCATAGGCAGTCAGCTTGGCCGGCAGATAATGCGCGGCGTGTTAGGTTCATTATTCGGTAAACGATAACCGGGGAGATTGGGGTAGAAAACTGGGAATAATAAGCTTGGTGAGCCGCTGCTGAATCCGTTTGCTATAAAAAAGGAAGGAAAGAAGGAAGGAAGTTTAGGGCTGGTCAATGATGACCTTAACAGACCTGTCACTCTACAGACTCTGTATCGTCATAAGTAAGCATCATGGTTGCTGCAGTTGTGTACTTGTTATCAAACTTCGGAGCTATCATGATTAATTCCCCCTTATCTCGTCGCTTGCTGGCTATCACCATCACAGGCATTCTTGCCACTACCAGTATGATGGCCAGCGCCAATCTATCTTCGCGTTTCACTGATGCCAATGGCGATTTGGTGGCGGATGTACCCACGGATGAGTCGCAGTGGATCAACCCTAGCACCTTGGTCTTTTCCTATACCCCAGTAGAAGACCCTGCCGTATATGGCGAGGTATGGTCTGACTTCCTCAAGCATATGGAGGCGGTCACCGGTAAGAAAGTGCAGTTTTTCCCTGTGCAGTCTAATGCCGCCCAGCTGGAGGCAATGCGTGCTGGGCGTCTCCATGTGGCCGGCTTCAACACCGGCTCTAACCCTATTGCAGTGAACTGCGCCGGTTTTGTTCCGTTCACTATGATGGCAGCTGAAGACGGTAGTTTTGGCTACGAGATGGAAATAATAACTTACCCAGACAGTGGCATTAAGACGATGCCTGACTTAGCAGGCCGTAGCATGGCTTTCACGTCGCCAACGTCTAACTCTGGTTTTAAAGCTCCCTCCGCCCTGCTAAATAGTGAGTTTGGTTTGGTAGCAGAACAGGACTTTGAAACTGCTTTTTCAGGCTCCCATGACAACTCTATTTTGGGCGTTATCAATAAAGACTATGAAACGGCTGCTATCGCCAACTCAGTATCCAATCGCATGCTCGCACGCAACGTGATCGATACCGATGACTACGACATCCTCTATACCTCCCAAACATTTCCCACAACCGGCTACGGGCACGTCTACAACCTGCACCCTGATCTTGCTCAAAAAGTTCAAGAGGCCTTTTTTAGCTATAACTGGGAAGGCAGCGCCTTAAAAGAGGAATTCGCTAACTCTGGTGAATCTCAATTTATCCCCATTACTTTTAAGGATCACTGGGCGGTGATCCGCACCATAGATGAGGCGAACGACGTGACTTACCAATGTGGCTAAGCCTGATCACGCTGATGAGACTCTTTGATCGAGTCCCACACGTCTCACATTTAAATAAAGGAAGTAACGCTGTGCTGACTCTATCTCAGGTTAATAAGCGCTATTCCACGGGTGATCATGCCTTGGTAGGAATAGATCTCAATTTACCTCGGGGCCAAGTGATGGCGCTGATTGGTCCTTCTGGAGCGGGTAAGAGTACTTTGATCCGCTGCGTTAATCGTTTGGTAGAAGCCTCCAGTGGCAGCATTCGTCTAGAGGGGACCGAACTAACCCAGCTTTCGGGTGGACAGCTGCGTAAAGCACGTCGCGCCATGGGCATGATTTTTCAGGAATATGCTTTAGTAGAGCGTCTAACGGTAATGGAAAATGTACTCTCGGGGCGGCTTGGTTATGTGGGTTTTTGGCGCAGTTTTTTACGCCGTTATACTCAAAAGGACATCGCCGAAGCCTTTCGGTTGTTGGAGCGAGTTGGTTTATCCCATGCCTTAGACAAACGTGCCGACGCCCTTTCTGGTGGTCAGCGCCAACGAGTCGGTATTGCTCGGGCACTGATCCAGCAACCTAACTTATTACTGGTAGATGAACCGACCGCAAGTCTTGATCCTAAAACATCACGGCTGATTATGCGCCTGATCCGTGAGCTCTGTAACGAGCGTCAGCTGGCGGCCATTATTAATATCCACGACGTCGCTTTAGCTCAGCAATTTGCGGATCGAATTGTTGGGCTGCGCGCCGGTAAAATTGTGTTCGATGGCACGCCTCAAGAGCTCGATGCACAGGCGCTCACCACTATTTATGGAGAGGAGGAATGGGATAGTCGATTAAATGCAGAGGCAGGGGAGAAGCCACCTACAGATTTGCAGGTCTTGCGGCCATTATATTTAACGACAGGCGAAGCTTTATGAATCGTCAGCAGCTGGCAGCGAGGGGGCACTGGCGGCGGTTGCCGATAATCCAAAGTGCTAAATTACGCTGGGGATTAACCTTAGGCCTAGCGGCTTATTTGGTACTTGCCCTGTCAACGGTCGATGTAAATTGGGCCCGGGTTATTGAAGGTGCGAGTCGCGGCCTTCACTTTTTGGCGGCATTTACTCAACCGGACTTCGTCAGCCGCTCCAGCGACATTTACGAAGGTATTCTCGAGAGCTTGTCCATGACCTTCACCGCCACTGTGATTGGCGTGGCACTGGCCGTGCCCATTGGGCTGGGCGCTGCGCGTAATATCTCACCTTGGCCGATTTACTATCTCTGCCGCAGTATTATTACGGTGTCACGCACCTTTCAAGAGATCATTATCGCGATTCTATTTGTGGTGATGTTCGGCTTTGGCCCTTTGGCGGGGATGTTAACGCTCGCCTTTGCCACCATTGGCTTTATAGCAAAACTGCTGGCTGAGGATATTGAAGATCTCGATTGGCACCAAGTGGAAGCGATACGCGCCACTGGGGCCAGCTGGTGGCAAACCATCAATCACGCAGTGCAGCCGCAAGTGATGCCGCGCTTAATTGGGCTCTCTATGTATCGCTTGGATATTAACTTTCGCGAATCTGCCATCATCGGCATTGTGGGGGCGGGGGGCATTGGCGCTACCCTCAATACCTCCATCAGTCGTTATGAATACGATACCTCGGCCGCTATCTTACTGATCATCATTGCGTTTGTGCTGCTGTCTGAGTACGGCTCTAGCTATGTGCGTCGCTGGACCCAATGAATAGGATATCGTTATGTTTGTAGATAACTCAAAGCAAAGTATACCGATTTGGCGCCTGCGCACTACTCGTGCTCAATGGCTGAATTATTTAGCTTGGCTGGCAGGAGCCTGTCTTTTTTTGCTGTGCTGGAAACAAATTTCTGACAACACCATGTGGGTGTTTGTAGAGGATGCGGGTAAGCAAGGTGTTGATCTAGTTGGCCGTATGCTGCCACTCGAGTGGAGCTATGCACAGCATCTCTGGCAGCCTATGTGGGACACGCTTAATATCGCCACTCTAGGGACTGCGCTGGGGGTGGCGATGGCTTTTCCTGTGGCGTTTTTAGCCGCCCGCAATACCAGCCCCCATCCTTTAATTCGCAGTGTCGCCTTGGTTATTATTGTGGCCTCACGTTCTATCAACTCATTAATTTGGGCTATGCTGCTGGTGACCATTCTTGGGCCGGGTGTGTTGGCGGGCATTATTGCCATCGCCCTGCGCTCTATTGGTTTTGTTGGCAAACTGCTTTATGAAGCCATCGAAGAAATAAACCCAGCCCAGGTAGAGGCGATTAGTGCCACCGGAGCCAGCCGCGCGCAGGTCATGAGCTATGGTGTATTACCCCAAGTGATGCCAGCCTTTGCTGGGATCAGTGTTTATCGTTGGGACATCAACATCCGTGAATCTACCGTGCTGGGATTAGTGGGCGCTGGTGGCATTGGCCTACAACTTAATTCAGCTATCAATAGCCTAGCGTGGAATCAGGTTAGTGTGATTTTTGTGATAATACTGGCAACAGTACTGCTTTCAGAATGGCTCTCTGCTCGAATACGCCACGCCACTATTTAAGCTTCAAAGTAGCAATCAACTAAATAATACCCCATGGCGACTATGGACTGATGGCAACTTTATCCTAAGGTTAAAGACTTCTTGGCCACTACAGGTTTGCGGGCACTATGGGGCGCACTAAGTGCGAGTTTTTTGAAGTGCCAGACGTGCCGGCGTTTGAATGCTGATTCTTTCTGTTAGCCAGCTACAAACCCTAGTGAGACTAGGAACTAAGCCCACAGTATCTATTAAATAAGAGTAAAAATACTGCCGCCTAAACGTCAATTCACTGCAATTAGAGCGAGTTAGATAAGTTCTGCGGAGGAGGGTGATCTGTTCGATAGAGCGGCATTATGCTTAGAGGTGTCTGTTGGGGAAGGGCAGAGTACCCAGCAAAAGTATCCCCTAGGTATCCCCAACAAAAAAGGGTTAGCAGATATTAACCTGCTAACCCTTGCTATATATGGTGGCCCCTCCCAGACTTGAACTGGGGACCTAACGATTATGAGTCGTGTGCTCTAACCAACTGAGCTAAGGGGCCAAAAGTGGTGAGATTATAGGTAAAGCGGCTCTTGCTGTCTAGTCGGGCGGGGTGATATCAGTTTGATTTTTAAGCAATTGGTACAATATTTTACAAAGAGATTGGGCGAACGAAAATCAGGTAAAGAAAAAGGGCGCCGTTGCGCCCTTTTGGGTGTGCTATGCACGTCTTTATACTGAGTTGCTTACTCGTCGAGGAAGCTGCGCAGTACTTCTGAACGGCTAGGGTGGCGCAATTTGCGCAGTGCCTTAGCTTCAATTTGGCGAATACGCTCACGCGTTACGTCGAACTGCTTGCCCACTTCTTCCAGCGTGTGATCGGTATTCATATCGATACCAAAACGCATACGTAACACCTTAGCTTCACGGGCGGTAAGGCCAGAGAGCACGTCTTTAGTGGCATTACGCAGGCTTTCGCTGGTGGCTTGGTCTGCAGGCAACGACAGCGTGGTGTCTTCGATAAAATCACCCAAGTGGGAGTCTTCATCATCACCAATCGGTGTTTCCATGGAGATAGGCTCTTTGGCGATTTTCAGCACCTTGAGCACCTTGTCCTCAGGCATCATCATGCGGTGCGCCAGTTCTTCAGGCGTTGCTTCACGGCCCATCTCTTGCAGCATTTGACGCGATACACGGTTGAGCTTGTTGATGGTCTCAATCATGTGCACCGGAATACGAATGGTGCGCGCTTGGTCAGCAATAGAGCGGGTGATGGCTTGGCGGATCCACCAAGTGGCGTAAGTTGAGAACTTATAACCACGACGATATTCAAACTTATCTACCGCCTTCATCAAGCCGATATTGCCTTCCTGGATCAAGTCGAGGAACTGTAAGCCACGGTTGGTGTATTTTTTGGCAATAGAAATAACCAGACGCAAGTTGGCTTCAACCATCTCTTTTTTGGCTCGGCGCGCCTTGGCTTCACCTATGCTCATGCGACGGTTGATATCTTTAATCTGCGATATGGTTAAGTCTGCTTCTTCTTCTACGATTCTGAGCTTACCAATTGAGCGCAGCACATCTTCGGCTACCTCTGCGAGGCGTACTGCCCAAGCAGTTTTGCCGGTGGCCAGCTGAGTGTTGAACCACTCTGCATCGGTTTCGTTTTTAGAGAACGCCTGTACAAAGGTTTTCTTCGGCATCTTGCACTGTTCAACACACAGCTTGAGGATCAAGCGCTCTTGAACGCGTACCCGCACCATAGTGTCGCGCATGGCGTTCACTAAGCGGTCAAACTGCTTAGGGATCAGGCGAAACTCGCGGAAGATGTAGGCCAGTTCGACAATTTCTTTCGCGGCTTCCGGTGAAGTACGGCCTTTGCTGGCGATCACGGCGTGCATAATGTCGTACTGTTCACGCAGCACAGCAAATTTTTCGCGAGCTAATTCAGGATCGGGACCGGTATCAACTTCTTCCTCGTCCTCGTCATCTTCTTTGTCTTCGTCGTCGTCTTCGTCTTTCTCTTTATCGCTTAACTCAGAGCCGATGTGCGTCGCCATCGGGGCTGCAGTCTCGACAGCATCTGGATCGAGAAAGCCAGTGATGATGTCGGTAAGCTTGATCTCACCGGCTTCAAAACGGTCGAATTGGTCTAACAAGGTAGTAATAGTGGCTGGGTATTCTGATACCGAGCTTTGTACCTGGTTAATGCCTTCTTCGATGCGCTTGGCGATTTCAATTTCGCCTTCACGGGTTAACAGCTCTACCGTACCCATTTCACGCATATACATACGCACCGGATCGGTAGTACGACCAATTTCAGACTCTACAGAAGCCAGCGCTTGGGCTGCGGCTTCGGCTGCGTCTTCATCGGCCGAGGTTTCAGACATCATTAAGTCATCGGCATCGGGGGCGGTTTCTACCACCTGAATGCCCATGTCATTGATCATTTGAATAATATCTTCAATTTGATCTGAGTCGACAATGTCTTGAGGAAGATGATCGTTAACATCGGCATAAGTCAGGTAACCCTGTTCTTTACCTTTGGCAACGAGAAGTTTAAGCTGCGACTGAGGGGTTGGCTCCATAGAACTCGTCCGATTTAGATAGTGCAAGAGGGTGTAAGCAATGAGGCACACCAGTACTTAAAAAGTATTCATAGTGGCGCACAAATAGCCGATTATAACAAAACTTGACCAATGCATTCTGCGTTGGTGTGCTTGCTAACACGCCAGCCTTGATGTCGGTGAGTGTGTTGCAGCGTTAATTGGGTCTAATTACCCATAAAAGGCCGTGTTTCAGGCTTAGGTTTTTATATTGGGGCGCAAATGCCCGTTTTCAATGTTCAGTTTTTTCTGTTTTTTAGTTCCTACTGGCTTTGCTTTCGCTGAGCAGTAGCATCAATTCTTGTTTTTCTGCCGTAGTTAGACCGCCTTGGCTGCTTTTTTGTTGCAGCGCTTCGATGCGTGTCGCAAAGTAGTCCTCGATAAGTACCGCAAAGGTATCTTTCAATTCTTGCTCTATGCGATCCCCTGCAAACAACTGATCCGCCATGGCTAAGCGCGCTAATGCGGGCGCTGAGCTGTGGCCACGCCAATGTTCGAGTAATTGCGCCGTGGTCATCAAAGGTTGGCTCTGTACTTGGGCCAACAGCGTTTGCAACAAATCTATACCCGGTAAAGGTAGCATAGCGACGCCTTCGGTGTCAGCGGTTGATAAACTGGCAGCGGCAGCCGGATATTGTAGCACAAGGGCAATGGCGCGGCGAATAGGGGTCAGCTTAATCTTTTTGCTCTTAGTGTGTGCCTGTGCGCTGGCGGGCTTTGCGTCTTGTTGCAAGCGACTGAATAGCTCGCGCACGCGGCGCTCATTTTCCCCCCAATTCAGTTGGCGAGAGAGTTGGGTGATCAAGCCTTCGCGAGTAAAGCCTTCGGGCACCTTGATGATGGCCTCGGCGGCTTGATTGGCTAACTCATGCTGGCCCGCATCGCCACTCATGGCGTCTTGAGCTAAGCGTTCAAATAAGAAGTCGCCAAAATTTTGCGCATTATCTAATAGCTTGCCAAAGTCTTCGGCGCCTAATTGGCGCACTAGGCTGTCGGGGTCTTCGCCATCCGGTAAAAATACAAATTTTAAACTGCGGCCATCTTGTAACAGCGGCAGGGCATTTTCCAGTGCGCGCCAAGCGGCTTCTCGGCCGGCGCGGTCGCCGTCGTAGCAACAAATCACTTCGCGGGTAGTGCGAAATAATAGCTGTAAGTGCTCGGGCGTGGTGGCGGTGCCAAGGCTTGCCACCGCGTAGTCGATGCCAAATTGTGCCAGCGCCACTACGTCCATGTAGCCTTCCACAATCAAGACGCGCTCTGGATTGCGATGGGCTTGGCGCACTTCATAGAGGCCATATAGCTCGCGGCCTTTATGGAACACGGGTGTTTCTGGTGAGTTTAAATATTTGGGCGTGCCATCACCCAATACTCGACCACCAAAGCCGATCACCCGACCACGACGGTCGTGGATGGGGAACATGATACGGTCGCGAAAACGGTCGTAAACCCGACCATTTTCGCTTTTGATCAGCATGCCGCCTTCAATTAGTTGTGTTTCTGCCTCATTATTTTTAGCAAATTGGCGCTTTACCGCGTCCCACTGTTCGGGCACGTAACCAATATTAAAGCGTTTTACCACTTCGCCATTCAGGCCGCGATTTTTTAGATATTGAATGGCGGTTTGTGATTGGCGCAGCTGAGTTTGGTAAAAGCGACTGATGTCGTTCAGTTGCTCATATAAGTCTTGGCGGATCGCCTTGGCGGCGGCTTGCTGTTGCGGCGATTGGGATGAATGAGCGTTTTCGCGTGGTACCGTAAGGCCATGCATACCGGCCAGTTCGTCTATGGCATCCAGAAATTCTAGGCCATCGTATTCCATGATAAAACCCAGCACAGTGCCGTGGGCGCCACAGCCAAAGCAGTGATAAAACTGTTTTTCGTGACTCACGGTAAAGGAGGGGGATTTTTCATTATGGAAAGGGCAACAGGCTTGATAGTTTTTGCCTGCTTTTTTCAGCTTAACCCGCTGATCGATAAGATCGACTATGTCGGTTCTGGCCAACAAGTCGTCGATAAAAGATTGGGGGATTCTGCCTGACATTATTCACCGGGGTAGCGAAAAAAACAAAGCCGTGCATCAAAAAGAGGCACGGCCCGTTGGTAAGATAAAACGTAAACCCTTAAGCCAGTTTAGCTTTAATGCTCGCGCTTACCTTGCCCATATCTGCACGCCCCTGGATTTGCGGTTTTAGCACCGCCATTACCTTGCCCATATCTTGCATGCCAGTAGCGCCGCTAGCGGCGATGGCATTGGTGAGCAAAGTTTCCAGTTCGTCTGCGCTGAGAGGTTGCGGCAGGAATTCCTGCAGCACCACGATTTCTTGAAGTTCACCATCAGCTAACTCTTGACGACCGGCCTGCTCATAGAGAGCTGCGGCGTCTTTGCGCTGTTTTACCATTTTGGTAACTATGGTGATGACATCGTCATCATTCAAGGTTTCGCGGCTGTCTATCTCTTTTAGATTGATCTCTGCCAGCAGCATTCTTAACGTACTAAGGCGCGCCTTGTTTTTGGCACGCATAGCGATTTTCTGCTGTTCAGACAGTTGGTCTTTTAAGGACATGAGATCAATAACTGTTAGTACAGACGAATGCGACGTGCGTTTTCACGAGACAGCTTCTTAGCGTGACGCTTAACAGCGGCAGCTTTAGCGCGCTTGCGCACTGTAGTTGGCTTCTCGTACTGCTCACGACGACGCACTTCAGACAGGATACCTGCCTTTTCGCAAGAGCGTTTGAAGCGTCGCAGGGCTACGTCGAAGGGCTCGTTTTCACGTACTTTAATTACTGGCATGTGCCTCACCTCGGTTTACTGGCTTTTTATTAAACCAGTCTGACTATAAAATGGTGCGAAATTCTACTCCGAAGCCTTACCTAAAGTAAAGTCCGAAGGCGCTCCGCTGGTTAAAAAACCGCTAGAAGTGTAACATAAGCTCCTCTCATTCAATAGTCCAGTGATAAGACCGACATGCGTGTATTGGGTATAGAAACCTCCTGTGATGAAACCGGCATTGCCATTTATGACGACCAGCTCGGCATTATGGCCCATCAACTCTACAGTCAGGTGGCGTTGCATGCGGACTATGGCGGCGTGGTGCCTGAGCTGGCCAGCCGCGACCACATTCGTAAAACCATTCCTTTGATTGAAGCAGCCCTTGCAGACGCAGGCTGCACCAAAGATGACATAGACGGCGTGGCCTTTACCGCAGGCCCTGGCTTAATGGGCGCCTTATTAGTGGGTGCCACCATAGGCCGCAGTTTAGCCTTTGCTTGGGGCAAGCCTGCGGTGGCCGTGCATCATATGGAAGGTCACTTGTTGGCCCCTATGCTAGAAGAGCGCGCGCCTGAGTTTCCGTTTGTGGCCTTATTAGTGTCCGGCGGCCACACCTTATTGGTGCGCGTAGACGGCATTGGCCGTTACGAGATATTAGGCGAGTCGGTGGACGATGCGGCCGGTGAAGCCTTCGATAAAACGGCCAAGCTGATGGATTTAGATTATCCGGGCGGACCGCGTTTAGCTAAGTTGGCAGAGCAGGGCGCGCCGAATCGCTTTGTCTTTCCGCGCCCCATGACCGCTAGGCCTGGGTTAGATTTTAGCTTTTCAGGCCTAAAAACTGCCACTGCGACCACTATTGCCGCCGAAATTGCCGCAGATAATTACGATCAGCAAACCCGAGCCGACATCGCTCATGCGTTTCAGCAGGCGGTGGTGGATACGCTGGCGATTAAGTGTAAACGTGCACTGTTGCAGACGGGGCTGAATCGTTTAGTAGTGGCCGGAGGCGTGAGTGCTAATGTGTCCTTGCGTGAGCAGCTCAGCGAGCTGATGGCAAGCCTAAAGGGCGAAGCCTTTTATCCGCGTAATGAATATTGCACCGATAATGGCGCCATGATCGCCTTTGCGGGGCTACAGCGCTTAAAAGCCGGTGACATTGAGCCGTTAGCAGTGCGTGCCAGACCCCGTTGGCCGCTGGATGAGTTAACGGCTGTTGATTAATCGTGAGGAGTGAGGTGTAAGGAGGGAGGCGAATAAGAAATCGAGTCTGCAAGTTCGGTGTTTACGCCTCACCCTTCACCATTTACTCCTCACTGGTTTTATCTTCTCGTTTAAATCTATCTAGCATCGGCTTTTCTTGGCGGTGATAGAGGCGGCTGATGTTGCCGTGATGGCGCAAGATGATCAGACAGGACAGTAACGACACCGAGAGCGTGTATTCGGGCTTAATGAAATAGACGTAGAGCGGCGCCACTAAGGCGGTGAGCAAAGACGCCAGCGACGAATAACCGAACAGGCCTAAGCAGATCAGCCAAGTCAGCATCATCAGGCCGGCCATGTCCATGCCAAGCGGCAATAGCGTGCCTAAGGCCGTGGCCACCGCTTTACCGCCCCGAAAATGAAAGAACAGCGGAAACATATGGCCCAAGCAGGCGGCCATGCCAATAAAGGCCAAGTACAGCGGTCCTATCTCTAAATACCAACCTAAATAAACGGGCAGCGTGCCCTTCATAATATCAATCAACAGCACCCACACGGCGGCGCTGCGATTACCGGTGCGCAACACATTGGTCGCACCCGGATTGCCGGAGCCATGCTGACGAGGGTCGGGGAGGCGGTAGAGGCGCGAGATCAGCACGGCGCTGGAGATGGATCCCCCCAGGTAGGCGAGCACTATCATAAAGAAGATGAGGGCCGTCATGGCGGTTTATACCTCGGGACCAATCCGTTACTATGATCCCTTACTATGCGAGCCTAAACCGAGTTAAGGGCAGGCAGAAAGTGTGCTGCGCTTGGCTCGATTCCGAATTAGTTCAGCTTAACAGAAGATAGAGACGATGGATAAAGTGTTTGTAGAAGGCTTAGAAGTACTCACCACCATAGGCGTTTATGAGTGGGAAAAGAGCATTAAACAGAAGCTGCGCTTCGACTTGGAAATGGGCTTTAATAATGCGCCAGCCGCCAAAGACGATGACATTAATAAGGCACTCGACTACGCGACTTTATCAGCCGCTGTCACTGAGTTTGCCGAGCTTAATCAGTTTGAATTAATCGAAACTATGGCCGAGCGGGTAGCCGAGCTGATATTCCGTCGCTTTGACGTGCAGTTTGTAAAGGTACGCCTGACTAAGCTGAATGCGGTAGTCAATGCGGCAGGCGTTGGTGTGGAAATTCTCAGAACCCGTAAAGTGTAAACTGAGGCAAACACAGTAATAAACGGTCATCCAATTGTCATCTGCGCTCATTAATATGCAGCCGTTAACGGTGAAAAGGATGCTCAGATGGAAGTGCACGTAATATTACTGGCGTTAATCCAAGGCTTTACCGAATTTTTACCTATCTCAAGCTCGGCACATTTGATTTTGCCCTCTGTGCTATTGGGCTGGCCTGATCAAGGCATAGCCTTTGACGTGGCTGTGCACTTGGGCAGCTTGTTGGCGGTGTTATATTATTTTCGCCAAGAAGTGGTCAGCCTCACTCATGCTTGGGCTGGTTCCTTGCAAGGGCGTGATGCCACAAGTGAATCGCGCTTGGCTTGGTGCATTATTTTGGCCACCATTCCGGCTTGTATTATCGGGGCCTTGTTTGGCAGTTTTATTAAAGATTTTTTACGCTCAGGCTGGGTGATTGCCATCGCCACCATCGTATTTGGTTTGTTGTTATGGTGGGCAGATAAGCGCGCCCAACACCTTAAAAGTGAATATCAAACCGGTTGGCGCGGCGCATTGTTATTAGGCTGTGCGCAAGCCGTGGCGCTGATCCCCGGCACCTCGCGTAGCGGCATTACCTTAACCGCCGGCTTGATGCTCGGGCTAACGCGCAGCGCCGCCGCCCGTTTTTCCTTTTTGATGTCGATCCCGATTATCTTGTTAGCCGGTAGCCATCAGGCGGTGGGCTTACTAAGCAACCCCGTCGCTATCTCTTGGTCGGCGATGAGCCTTGGTATACTGGTTTCGTTTCTCAGTGCACTGGCCTGTATTCATCTGTTCTTGGCGTTGCTGGAGCGCATCGGTGTGTTGCCGTTTGTGTTGTATCGATTAGGCTTAGGCGCGGTGCTGATTTGGATGATGGCAGGCCAATAACTTAAGCCAATCTGATTACCCACAAAGTTCAGCTATGTTTCAGTGACTTCAGCGTCAATATATTCGATGGGTTACAACGTAGGTGGCCGTCTCTTCGGCGAAGAGGACTTCGCCACGGCTTTATGTTTTTATTTAAAATTGCCAGCAAAGCTGGCGTGCCGAAACTTTCTGTTTATAAACAAGTGGCAGCTACCAAAACCTAAATAAGGCAGCATAATGGCTGAGGTTCATAAGTAATCAGGTAAGCCGAAAATCTAACCGCACAGCTTAAGCAAGCCATGCTTGCAACTGCGCTAACCGCGCCTGTTTAATGGCCTCGCCAATGGCGGGGCCTTTTAGCCCTTGGGCCACAAAGGGGCCGGCGGTAATGGATTGTAGCGCTTGAAACCAATGCCATAATTGCGGGCGCTGGGGGTAGGGTTCGGCACTTGCATCTAAAGCTGTACTGGCTTGCCAATCAGCTTGAGCGCAGATCAATAACTGTGCGAAACGCTCGGGCCTGCGCCAGCTATCGGTTTCTTGAAATAACGCCAATATATCTTCTGCATTATCTCGGTTTGGCTCTCGCAGAGCATGAATGCGCTGATGCCAACGGCTGGCCAATAGCGCCAGTTCTTTATGCTCGGTAGGCACCTTGCTGCGTTCGCACAAGTCGGTGAGTGCTGCCACATCTAACTGCAAGGTGAGCGCAGCAAAACGACAAACCAAATCGGCTGTTAGCTGTGTGCAATGCCATAAGGCTTGCAGCGCATGAGGCTTTTGATTAGCGGTTGGCTGTAGCTGTCTACTAAACAGCTTATCGAGTTCTGGATATAAGGCTTTAAGCGCACCACAGCTCTGCAATACCTCAAAAAACACCTGCGGTTGCTCGCAGGCCAAGGCCTTTTCGGTTTCTTTCCACACTCGCTCCGGCGTAAGCGCACTCAGCTCGCCACTAGCCGCAATTTGCTGCATTAGTGCCTGCGTTTCATCGGCCACGGTAAAACCTAAATCATGAAAACGGGCGGCAAAGCGCGCCACGCGCAATACGCGTAACGGATCTTCATTAAAAGCATCAGACACATGGCGCAAGCTGCGGGCTGCTATGTCGGCTTGGCCGCCGTAGGGATCATAAAGAGCGCCATTTTCATCTTGAGCGATGGCATTAATGGTCAGATCGCGGCGGCTTAAGTCTTCTTCCAACGTGATGTCTGGGCCAAAGTCGCAGATAAAGCCGGTGTAGCCGGAGCCGGCCTTGCGCTCGGTGCGCGCTAGCGCGTATTCGTTTTTACTTTTGGGATGCAAAAATACCGGAAAGTCTTTGCCGACCTGCTGATAGCCGAGTGTGAGCAGCTGTTCTGGCAAGGCGCCCACCACCACATAATCGCGGTCAACAACGGGTAAGCCTAATAAGGCATCACGCACAGCGCCGCCGACTAAATAAATTTCCATTTTCTGTTCTGCACACAGGTTATCCTTCAAACAAGTTTTCCTTTATTCGACGTAATGAGAATGGGCGGACGCCGCATACACTCTAGGCTCTTGCTGATAGGGCAAGTGTATCAAGTTGAGCTTATGCAGGCGCGCCTGCTCGACCGCCAGCACGGTCGGCGCGCTTAAGGTGATAAGGGTCGGATTGTGGGTGCGCACCATTTTTAGAATAAGCTCTATGCTGCAGCGGCTGGTCACTAAGATCATGCCCGCAGGAGTATTGGGCTGACGGTGGTGCCAACCCAACAGCTTATCGAGCGCATTATGGCGGCCTACGTCTTCACTGGCATGCTGTATTTGGCCCTGCATATCGGCAAAAAAAGCGGCATGCAGGGCGCCACAGTCTCGATTTAACTTTTGCCAGTTTGGCAACTGATCGCGCAATCCCATCAGCGCTGATATGCTGGGTAATTCGCTAACTGGCAGCGGCGCTAACTTAGGCAAGGCCGCTTCTAGAGATTCAATCCCACATAAACCACAACCGGTGCGACCCGCTAGGCTGCGCCTTTGCTCCTGCCATGGCTGATGGCAGCGATTGGCTAAGGTTACGTTGGCAATAATGGCGTTTTGCTGGGTAATAAACTCGAGATCGTGAATGTCTCTGTGGTGCTGGATTATGCCTTCGGTCAGTAGAAAGCCGATGATAAAGGCGTCTAACTGGTAGGGGCTGACCATCATCACCGCATGATTGACGCCATTGAGCGTAATAGCGAGCGGGACTTCATTGGCGAGAATATGCGCCGAGTCTGCTAGGGTGCAGACGGCTTGGCTGGGGGCCAAATTATCTAGGGTCGCATCGTCCATATAGCGTCCTGTGCGAAAAGATAAGAGCAGATAAATGGCGGAAAGTAGTAGGAGTCGAACCTACCCGGGAACGTCTAACGCCCCCAACTGGGTTTGAAGCCCAGCCGCACCACCGGATACGATTACTTTCCATTTTTCATGTACATACACATACACATTTACATACACACCAGAACAGGCTATCACAATGGCCACATCAAGCTAGCTTGTAAATAGCAGATTGTCGGGCCGGATCACATGTCTGTCTTGCAGCCGCCGACTATAGCCAATTCGTTGAAAAAATTCGAGTATTTGTAACGTTCGCTTACGCCCTAATGCCAATTGATCCCGCAGCTCGGCGGCCTTTATGCCCTGATTTTGCGGTTGCTGGCGCATCAGTTGTGCCAGCTGTTCGATATGCTGATGATGATAAAGCAAGTCGGGTTGCACCTGATACAGTTTGCCCTGTTGCACTAACTTACGGCCCAGCTGGCGGATCTCTGGTTCTGGTATCTCCAAGAAGCTTGCTATGTCGCGCACCCAAGGTGGATCGTATTGGCCTTGATGGGCTAAGTGCAGAATTTGCTCCGCCAATTGCTGTTCTTGTTCACTCAAGCTGACCGTATGCTCCGGCAGATGATACCAAGCGCCTTGCCGCTTAAGTCGCTGAGTTTGTACTAAGGCCTGCAAAGCACTCTGCCATAAGGATAGGGGTAAGGCGTGGTTGGTCATGCGCCTTAGTCGATCGGCACCCATGCCGGGTTCATCCGGATAGCGTTGATGGGCTTGCTCCAGCGTACTTTCAATCTGAATTAGTAGGTTTTCCCACCGGACTTTATCCATCAGTACGGCCACTTGCTTATTAGTGGCAGGCTTTATCCAAATAGCCGTATCGGGAATAACCAGCTGCTCGACTTCTCCATCAATCAGGCGGCGCAAGTCGGGCTCGCTAATGCCGTGCGGCGCTTGGGCCAGTAAAGGCGAGAGCTGTTGATCTTTCAAATAACTGGCGACTGTCGAAAGCCACGCCAAACGTGCCGGCGTACGGCGTTTTCGATCAGGCCCGTTGGCATCCAGCACGTGACCGCCGCCTAAGGTCTGCTTGGCCTGAGCGTTGCGAATAATAAAGCGGTCGCCGGGCATGGCACACTGGGGGCCATCGAACACCAGCTGCGCAAAACCCTGCTCGCCTGATGGCAATGACTCAGCGCTGAGCGGCACCACATGGGCCATCAGGTGTGCCGCACCAAGATGCACATGTACCGGCATCCAAGTGGTGAGCGGCTGCGCTAAATTACTCAGCAGTTGCAGCTGCACATCGATGCGGGTGGAAGGCGTAAAGCAGCGCTCATCGGCCAGCCAATCGCCGTTGTTGATGGCGTCTTTGGCGATGTTGGCAATATTTAGGGCGCAGCGCTGGCCGGCATGGGCGCTGAGGCTTGGCTGGTTTTGCGCATGAATGCTACGCACGCGGATAGGCGTGTTGGCGGGCATTAGACGCAGCTTACTGTTCGGATTTTTTAACTCAAAGGCGCCGCCGTGCACTGTGCCTGTGACTACCGTGCCTTGGCCGCTTAAGGTAAAGGCGCGGTCGATAGCCAAGCGAAACAGGCCGCTGCGACTGATGGCTTCTTGCTGCTGGGCCTGAAGTTGTAAAAAATCACTTAACGCCGCTATGCCAGAGCCAGATAAGCTATCGACGATAAATTGCGGCGAGTCGGCCAAAAAGGTATGAGCCAGCGTTTGGCTAAGCTGCGCCAACGTTTGCGCCAATTGCTCGGGTTGCGCCTTATCTTGCTTAGTAATCACTACACAACCTTGAGTGAGGCCGAGTAGCGATAAAATAGCAATATGCTCAAGAGTTTGCGGCATTACACCGTCGTCGGCCGCCACCACCAACATGGCAAAATCGATGCCGGTAGCACCCGCCACCATGGTATGGATTAAGCCTTCGTGGCCGGGCACATCGACGAAGCCCAGCGTGATATCTTGGGCCAAATGCCGATAGGCATACCCCAAGCTAATGGTGATACCTCGTGTTTGCTCGTCTTTTAAGCGGTCGGTATTGATGCCGGTGAGTGCGCGCACCAAGGCCGTTTTACCATGATCGATGTGACCCGCAGTGCCGATAATCATAACTGAGTACTGCTCCATGTGGTTTGTAACAGTTGTGCTTGTTGCTCGCTCAGGCAACGACAATCCAGATAGAGGGCATTTTTATGGATGCGGCCAATAATCGGCTGCTCTTGGGTGCGCAGCCAACGCTCAAGCCTCATGATCTGGCGATTAGCTTTGTCTGAGCCTTGATAATTAACCACCAAGCCGAAGCTCGGTAGAGAGTCAATCGGCATGGCACCGCTGCCAATTTGGCTGAGCATGGGCTCGCAGCTCACCGCATAATCTTGACCTACAGCCTGCTGCAAGCTGGGTTGCAGTCGCTCGCTTTGCTGTTGTATGTCTGCTTGATCACGAGTTAGCAGCCGCAAGGTAGTGAGTCGTTCGGGTAAATGTTCTGGGCTGCGATACAAAGACAATACAGATTCCAGTGCCGCCATGGTTAGTTTGCCGACTCTAAGGGCCCGTTTTAAAGGATGTTTTTTAATCACATCGATCAATGCTTTGCGGCCCACAATAAAGCCCGCTTGCGGTCCGCCCAGTAGTTTATCGCCGCTAAAGGTCACCAGATCCGCACCTGCTTGTATGGTTTCTTTTACGGTGGGCTCGTGAGGCAAGCCCCACTGTGACAGATCCACCAAAGTACCGCTGCCTAAGTCTACCGTCACTGGGATCTGGTGCTGTTGACCGAGTTTTACTAGCTCACTGAGAGCGGTTTCTTTGGTAAACCCCACCACCGCATAATTGCTGCAATGTACCTTCATCAGCATGGCTGTGTGCTCACCTATGGCGCGCTCATAGTCCGCATAATGGGTGCGGTTAGTGGTGCCAACTTCTACCAGCGTGCTGCCGGCGCTGCTCATAATATCGGGGATGCGAAACGAGCCGCCAATTTCCACCAGCTCGCCGCGCGAGACGATTACTTCTGCTTTTGATGCCACGGCGTTTTGTGAAGCCAAGGCGTTAAGCATTAACAGCACGGCGGCGGCGTTGTTATTGACTACGGTCGCGGCTTCGGCACCGGTTAGCTCGCAGATCAAGTCTTCAATTAAGCTGTCTCGGTCGCCACGCTTGCCCGTTTCTAAATCAAATTCCAGATTAGTAGGCTGAGTGAGCACCTGAGTCACCGCCGCTATGGCGCAGTCCGGCAATAAGGCGCGGCCCAAGTTGGTGTGCAGCACTGTGCCGGTGAGGTTAATCACGGTTTTTAGCTTAGAGGCGGTTAAGACGCCTAGCCTTTCTATTAGCTGCGCGATTAGATTTGCGGGCTCCACTTCACTCTTAGCCAGCTGCTGCTCAAGAGCTTGAGTGCGCCGGTCACTCAGCAGCAAACGCAGCTGTTGGGTGACCAGCGCCAATCCATGCTGCGTGATAGCCGACGTTAACTCAGATTTGTGCAACACCTTATCCAGTGCCGGCAAATCAGCGGGCTGGGCAAGGGCATGCGATGTTATAAGAGGAGTGGGTAGGTTCATTATTATTCAGCCAGTTGCCAGAGATAAGGATTGTTATTGGCGCGGTAAAACTGCGCTTCGCCCATTAAAATATCCAGCGGCAGGCTGGCCAGATCATCGGCAAAGGCTTCGGCGAACTGCTCTTTATCGAGATAAAAAATCTTGCGATATTGCTGACAAGCATCGCAAGACTCGGCCTTAATGCCGACTTTGCCTGCCTCTAGCGTGTGATAGGCCACTTGTTTGGTGTCTTCACAATGGGTGCAAACCACGCGCACTATATGCCATTGGCTCGAGCATAACGAACAAGTGGCATAGCGGATCTGCTCTTTCGGCCCACCGAGCAGTACTGTGCAGGACACCGGTTGGCTGCCACAGCAAGGGCAAAGGCCAAAGGGCGTGTGCGCAGGGATTTTTTTACTATCTAGCCCTGCCACTAATTGGCTCCAGTAAACCTGCAAGGCGGCCATGATAAAGGGCGCTCGGGCCGCATCGATTTTTTCGAGGTCTTGATTGAGTAAGGCATCGGCTGCTTGCTCTAGCAGCTCAGGGCTATTTTTGGTGTCATCCAGCAGCTTACTTAAGTTCTTGCGCACGGCATCGGGCAGGCTGGCGTTGAACAGTCGCTCGAGAATGGCACTGAGCATGGCTCGCCAAGCGGCATCTCGTTTAACGCCGCTGGCGCTAAAAGGCGGCATGCCGTGGGCTTGCGCTTGGGCAAGCTGAGTGTCATCGAGCGCGGGCAGGAACCAATCTTGCTCGAATACTTGTTGCTGGGCGTCTGCAAGTTCGCCAATCAATAACAGGTAATCCTCAATCGGATTATCTGTACTTAAGTCGCGCAGCCGTTGGGCGCGAACGCTAAAGGTATTGGGGGCGGCAAGTATCAGGCGCACTATGCTGGTGCGATCCAGGGTTTCTATTTCGCCACGGGTAAGAATTCGCTGCATGGGCACTCCTTGAGTGAAATCGGCGCTTATCTGTATAAAAACTAAATAAAAGCCGTCAAACGAAGGGTATCATTTGACGGCGTGTTAGGCGCCCCAATTAAGGACTCATATGTTTACTTTAGTGACGAGTCACGCAGTTTTTTGCGATACCACTTACGGTGATGCTTCCACGCCCAGCCTGGCGTAACCGTACCGCGAGTCATGGCACGCACCGAGCCTTTCACCCAAAAACCCGCATAAGCGTGCACTATAATGGCGCACACCAGTATTAAGGCAAACAGCGCATGCAGCATGGACGCCCAGCGGATGGCTTCCACCGGAAATCCGAAATAGGCCCGCCACATCACAACGCCAGATACCAGCAAGCCCAGCATCAGCACTATTAATACCCAATACAACACTTTTTGGCCGCCGTTATAATGACCGGCTTCCGGTACGCCTTCCTCTTGATGGGAGATAACCTTAGGCACGGCTTTTAACCACTTCACATCATCTGCCGTTATGCAGTTTTCTCGCCACAGTCGCAGCGAAAAACTGAAGAAGCTGACCAACATCACTACGCCAATAAAGGGGTGCAATATTCGCGTCCAAGTGCCACCCCCTAATAGGTTGCTCAGCCAAAACAGGCTGGGGTGAAATAATGCCAAGCCAGAAATAGCCAACAGTATGAAGCTCAGCGCAATCAGCCAGTGATTAAGTCGCTGATTAGCCGTGTAGCGTACAATCTCCTGCTCTTCGTTAGTCATGTTTTTCCTCCTTGGCCGCCTGTTCTTGTGTCTGCAGCGCCACTAATTCCGCCGCATGCTTGGCCGCCAGCTCGTCGGCTTTGCTCACCTCTGACGGGCGGTTGCGGATATAGTGCGCCGCACCCACCAGCGCGGTAAGTACCATGGCCGCCACGCCAATCGGTTTGGCCGGCCCCTTCCACAGCGAGACAATGGCGCTGATCTTGGGCGCCTTTGGCAAGCCGCTGTAGAGTTGGGGTTTGTCCGCATGATGCAGTACATACATCACATGGGTGCCGCCCACGCCTTCGGGATCGTACAAGCCCGCGTTGTCATAACCGCGAGATTTTAGATCGCTAATGCGCTCAGCGGCGTGCTGGTGCATTTCATCTTTGGAGCCAAAAGAGATGGCGCCGGTGGGGCAGGTTTTCACGCAGGCCGGTTCTTGGCCCACGGAAACACGGTCCACACATAAGTTGCACTTGTAGGCTTTTTTGTCGGTTTTAGAAATACGTGGCACATCAAACGGGCAGCCGGTGACGCAATAACCACAGCCGATACAATTTTCTTGATTGAAGTCCACTATGCCGTTGGCGTGCTGCACTATGGCGCCGGGAGACGGGCAGGCTTTTAAGCAGCCCGGATCCTCACAGTGCATGCAGCCGTCTTTGCGGATCAACCATTCCAGATCGCCGTCGTCTTTTTCGTATTCGGAAAAGCGCATCACGGTCCAGCTGTTTTCGGTCATGTCGGCTGGGTTGTCGTAAACGCCCACGTTATTGCCAACTTCGTCTCGCAGGTCGTTCCACTCCATGCAGGCCACTTGGCAAGCCTTGCAGCCTATGCATTGCGACACATCAATCAGCTTAGCCACGCCCCCGCCTTGCACGGGGGATTGACGCACGCTGGGTGAAGGTGTGGTGGTCGCCGAGCGACGTTTAATATCCATTCCTTGTGAAGCCATGACTTCCTCCTACACCTTTTCCACGTTGACTAAGAAGGACTTAAACTCAGGTGTTTGTGAGTTAGCGTCCCCCACCGAAGGCGTGAGCGTGTTGGCCAAAAAGCCGGGTTTGGTTAAGCCCACAAAGCCCCAGTGAATGGGAATGCCAATGTGATGCACCCGCTTGCCGTCTATGTCTAGCCCGCGGATCCGCTTGGTAACTACCGCCTTGGCTTTAATGTAGCCTCGGTTAGACGACACCTTAACTACGTCGCCTTCGTTAATGCCTAACTCACCGGCTAACTCGGCACCGATTTCCACAAACTGTTGCGGCTGAATAATGGCGTTCAGCTGCACGTTCTTACTCCAGTAGTGGAAGTGCTCGGTTAAGCGATACGTAGTGCCCACGTAGGGGAACTGCTCTGCTTTACCCATCTCAGCTCGGTCGGCCTCAAACACGCGGGCGGCCGGGTTATTGGTCGCTTTCGCATTGTCCTTAAACAAGGGGTTATAACCGAGCGGCGTTTCAAAGGGCTCGTAATGGGTTGGAAACGGACCTTCTGCCATCTTATCGCGCGCAAAGAAACGTGCCACGCCCTCTGGGTTCATGATGAAGGGTCCCATGCCATTTTCTGGCGGCTCATTGCCTTTAAAGTCCGGCACGTCCGCCCCCGTCCATTTGCCGCCATCCCAGTGCACCAGTGATCGACTGGGATCAAACGGCTTGCCTTGTAGATCACAAGAAGCACGGTTATAGAGCACGCGGCGGTTAGCCGGCCATGCCCACGCCCAGTTAAGGGTTTGACCAATGCCGGTAGGATCGCTGCTGTCACGGCGCGCCATCATGTTGCCTGCTTCGGTCCAAGAGCCCGCATAAATCCAACAACCACCTAAGGTGGAACCGTCATCACGCATTTCGCCAAAGCTGGCTAATTGCTCGCCGGCCTTGCGAATCACCTTGCCTTCACCGTCGAGCAGATCACTCAAGGCGCGGCCATTCAGCTCTTTTGCCAACTCTTCAGACGTAGGCTGGTAAGGGTTAGCATAAGGCCAAGACAACTGAGTAATCGGCTCGGCAAATACGCCGCCTTCTTGCTCGTAAAGACCACGAATATGCTGATAAAGCGTGGCCATGATCTCGATGTCGGTCTTGGCTTCTCCTGGTGGCTCTGCGGCTTTCCAGTGCCATTGCAGCCAGCGCCCCGAGTTAACTAGGGTGCCGTCTTCTTCGGCAAAGCAGGAGGTCGGCAGGCGGAATACTTCGGTTTGAATGTCTGCCGAGTTCACATCGTTCGACTCACCCATGTTGCGCCAAAACTCTGAAGTTTCGGTGGCCAGTGGATCCATGATCACCATAAACTTCAGCTGCGAGAGCGATTTGATCATCTTAGTTTTGTTTGGTGCCGCCGCCAGCGGGTTAAAGCCCTGACAGATGTAACCGTTCATCTTGCCTTGGTTCATCAACTCATAAACCTGCAGCATGTCGTAGGGTTTATCGAGCTTGGGAAAGAAGTCGTAGGCAAAGTTGTTTTCGGCCCGAGCCTTATCTCCCCACCATGCCTTGGCGAGGCTAACGTGGAACTTTTTATAGTTTTGCCAATAGCTCAGCTGGTTTTCGCGCAGCGGTTTTTGGGTGCGCTTATTGATGTAGCCATCAAAATCCTGCTCCGCTTCATTGGGTAGCGTCATGTAGCCCGGTAGCAGATTGGTCATCAAGCCTAAATCCGTTAAACCTTGGATATTAGAGTGACCGCGCAGGGCGTTCATGCCGCCACCGGCGATGCCGATGTTACCCAGCAGCAGTTGCATCATGGCGCCGGTGCGAATGATCTGCGAGCCGATGGAGTGCTGAGTCCAACCCAAGGCATAGAGAATGGTGCCCGCTCTATCTGGGGTATGGGTGGAAGCCAGCAGTTCACAGATCTGGTTAAATTTAGCGATAGGTGTGCCGCACACCCGATTCACCATCTCGGGCGTATAACGCTGGTAATGTTGCTTTAACAGCTGATACACGCAACGCGGATGCTGCAAGCTAGCATCGGCCACCACTTCGCCTTGCTCGTCCAGTTGGTAATCCCAAGAGGACTTGTCGTATTTGCTGCTGTCTTCGTCGTAGCCGGAAAAAATTCCGTTTTCGAAGTCGAAGTCTTCATCCACTAAAAACGACATATCTGTGTAGTTTTTAACGTATTCATGCTGGATCTGGTTGGTATCGAGCAGGTACTTGATCACCCCGCCTAAAAACACGATATCGGTACCGGTACGGATCGGCGCATATACGTCCGCCACCGAAGCGGAACGGTTAAAGCGCGGATCTACTACGATCAGCGTGGCATTGTTATGTGCCTTAGCTTCGGTTACCCATTTAAAGCCACAAGGATGGGCTTCGGCGGCATTGCCGCCCATGATCAGAATAACGTCGGCATTTTTAATATCGACCCAATGATTCGTCATAGCGCCACGGCCAAATGTTGGGGCAAGACCTGCCACCGTAGGACCGTGTCAAACGCGTGCTTGGTTGTCGAATGCCAATATGCCCATAGGGCGTATTACTTTATGGGTGATGTAACCCACTTCGTTACTACTGGCAGAGGCGGCCAGCATGCCGGTGGTCACCCAGCGGTTAACGGTTTTGCCATCATCAGTTTGTTGAATGATGTTCGCATCGCGATCGTCTTTCATTAATTTTGAGATACGACTAAATGCCTGATCCCAAGAAATGCGCTGCCAAGTATCGGAGCCGGGAGCGCGATATTCAGGAAAGGTCAGACGGTTAGGGCTGTGAATAAAGTCCACCAGACCGGCGCCTTTCGGGCACAAGGTGCCGCGATTCACCGGGTGGTCGTGGTCGCCTTCGATGTGCATCACGCTTGGCTTGGCGTTTTTGGCGCCATCGCCCATGCTGTACACCAAAATGCCGCAGGCCACGGAGCAATAGGGGCAGGTGCTGCGAGTTTCGGTGGCGCGCAGCAATTTATATTGCCGCGCCGCCGCCAAGGCGGGGGTGGGTGTCATGCCTAGCAACGCCATACTGGACGTGGCTAGGGTGGCACCTGTTATCTTAAAAAAGTCGCGTCTACTGACATTGCTCATGACGCTCTCCTTGTGACACAGAGTTTAGGGGGGTGTTTTTTGGTGCTGTGCTGTTCGCACTTTATTAAAGTCACCAGTGGATTACATGAAGGGCTACATGGAACCCGTGGCTAACTGTCAGCCTAGTTGAGTCCACTCCACTTATCTATTAGACCATAGTAATGGTGTGGTAATAGTCACACTCACAGCCACATTCATGCTCTCAGCATAGAAATGCTTAACCCATCTTATGACCATGCTCCTTATGGTTGCTCTTACCTTCTCCTCATCTTTCTCTTAGCGAGAGCAAGCTGGCATTGCCGCCGATGGCGGTGGTGTTGTTGGTAATGGTTTTCTCGGTAATAAAGCGCGTTAAATAATGGGGCCCACCCGCCTTGGGACCTGTGCCAGACAAGCCTTGCCCACCGAAGGGTTGCACGCCGACCATGGCGCCAATTTGGTCACGATTGATGTAGATATTGCCCACGTTGGCGCGGCTAACAATATGCTGGGCAAAGGTCTCATTGCGACTGTGAATACCGAGCGTAAGGCCATAACCGCTATGGTTGATATCAGCAATGACGTGTTCAATTTGCTCAGCGTTAAAACGCACCACATGCAGAATGGGGCCAAAGTGCTCTTGGCTGAGTTCACTGATGGCTTCGATAGCGATTAACGTGGGCGCGATATAATGGCCATGATCACAGGCGGTGCCGAGCGGCGTTTGGGCGATCAGGGTTTTGCCTGCGGCCTGCATTTGCGCGAGGTGTGCGACGAGCTTGGCTTGTGCCAGCTCGTCTATTAGCGGCCCCACGTCTGAGCTCCAAAATGCGGGGTCGCCGACGCTAAGCTCAGCCATGGCGCCATTTAGTAAGGTAAGCACCTGGTCATAGATATCGCTTTGTAAGTAGAGCACCCGCAGTGCGGAGCAGCGCTGGCCGGCACTTTGAAAGGCGGCACGTATCACGTCCATCACTACTTGCTCGGGCAGGGCGCTGGAGTCCACTATCATGGCGTTTTGGCCGCCGGTTTCGGCGATAAACGGAATAATCGCGCCGTGGCGATCGGCCAAGGTGCGATTAATTTGCTGCGCGGTGGCGGTAGATCCGGTAAAGCAAACACCACTGATACGCGGGTCGGCAATCAAGGCTTGGCCAATGGTGGCGCCGTCTCCCGTCACTAGCTGCAGCACATCCTGTGGAATGCCGGCCAGGTGCGCCAGTTGTGTGGCCAGATGAGCAATTAAACAGGTTTGCGCAGCAGGTTTGGCAATAACCGTATTGCCGGTGACTAAGGCGGCCGTGACTTGACCGATGAAGATGGCCAGCGGAAAGTTCCAAGGGCTAATACAGACGAACACACCTCGACCTTGAGCAAGCAGCGTATTGCGCTCGCCTGTGTAGCCGGGCAGCAAGGTCGGCTGCATTAAACTGCGGGCAAGGTTTGCGTAATAACGGCAAAAATCCACCGCCTCGCGCACTTCATCTATGCCATCTTGCAATAACTTGCCCGCCTCTCGGGTGCACAATGAAATAAACTCAGCTTGATGCTCCTCAAGTAAATCCGCCAAGCGTTCTAACAGCTGCGCACGCTCGCTTACTGGCCTATCGCGCCAGGCAATAAAAGCCGTTTGGGCATAAGTGACGGCTTGTGTTGCCTGATTCGGAGTGGCCATGACTACCTTGCCCACCACTTGGCGATTATCTTGTGGGCTGAATACCGGCAGCACGGTTAATGATTCAAAATTTGCTTCTGCCAGCAAAGGCGCGGCTTGCCATTGCTTATTGGCGAGGCGTTCTAGCTCTTGAAACAAAGGTGCGCGCTGGCTGGCGATATTAAGATTAATGCCACTGGAGTTGATGCGGTCGGTAAAAATGGCCGAGGGTAGTGGGATCTGCTCGTTGGCCAAGCGTTCGCATGCAGCCAAACTAGCGAGCGGGTGCTCGATCAGTGAGTCGACGGGCGTTTTAGGATCCAACAGCTGATGCACAAAGGAAGAGTTGGCGCCGTTTTCTAATAAGCGGCGCACCAGATAGGGCAAGAGATCTTGATGGGCACCCACAGGCGCGTAAATGCGGCAGTGAAGTTCGGGCTGCTCTGTGAGTAAGACGTTATATAAGTCTTCACCCATGCCATGCAAACGCTGGAATTCAAAGTGATGGCCGGTTTGGTTATCTGGAACGGCTGCAGCCATCGTCTGAATAGCGGCTACCGTATGCGCGTTATGGGTAGCAAACTGGGGGTAAAGCGCACCTTGGCAGGCCTCACTCAGCAAGTAGCGAGCGCACACTAAATAACTTACATCTGTGCTCGCCTTGCGAGTAAAGACCGGATAATCGGCGAGTCCCGCTTGTTGGCTGTGTTTAATCTCGCTGTCCCAATAGGCACCTTTTACTAAGCGCAGCGCAATTTCATCCCCTTGCTCACGGGCTAGCGCCGCCAGCCACACGAGTACGGGCAAGGCTCGCTTAGAGTACGCCTGCACCACGAGTCCTAACCCGCCCCAGCCTTGGTTAACGGGGTGGCGATAAAGCAGCTCGAACAAGTCCAGTGACAATTCTAAGCGATCCATTTCTTCCGCATCTAGGGTCACGAATACGTTTAAGGCGCGCGCCTGCTCTAACAGTCGGATCACAGTTGCAAAAAGCTCGCTGAGTACCCGTGCCCGTTGCGCCTCTTCGTAACGCGGGTGCAGCGCCGATAATTTGATGGAGATAGACGGGCGAGGCACTTGTTTATTATTTAATGCGCCGTTATTCAGCTTGGTCTCACCCAAGGCGCTAATGGCGTTGGCGTAAGCTTGATAATATTGCTCGGCATCGAGCGCCGTAATGGCGGCCTCGCCCAGCATGTCGTAAGAATGAGAGTAGCCGAGCGTACGGGCCTTGCGGCTGGCCTTAAGTGCCTCTTTGATATCGCGGCCTAACACAAATTGCTTACCCATGATCTTCATGGCCGCCAGTATTGCCCTGCGTACCACAGGCTCGCCTAAGCGGTTAATCAGGCGGCTTATTACACTGGCCGGATGTGCGGCTAGCTCCGAGTCTAGGCCTGTTTGGTCTAGCGATAGCACCTTGCCGGTTAACATTAGGCTCCACGTGGCTGCATTTACCCATGTCGAATCGCTGTGCCGAACATGTTGTGCCCAATCGCCTGCCGTGAGTTTGTCTTTAATTAAGGCATCTTGGGTCGCGCGGTCGGGAATGCGCAGCAGGGCTTCTGCCAAGCACATTAAGATAATGCCCTCTTGGGTGCTTAAGCTGTATTGCTGCAAAAAGGCGGTAATGCCCTCTGAGCGACTGGCGTTACGTACTTGGCTGACCAGTCGCTCTGCCTTGGCCTGCAGCTGGGCACTATCAAGGGGGGCTTGTTCGATAAGCGCGGCTACGTAAGCATCTTCAGCCACGTCATATTGCTGACTAATCTGCTGGCGCAAATGGCTCAGCTCTTGAGACTGAGTGATGGGGGAAAAGACAGCGGCAACCGAAAACATAAGGCACTCCTAACAACGTTATGGCTGTTAATAACCTATCTGATTTAAAAACCAATCACAGCAAAGCTCATGAGCTTTGCGATCTCGCTAGCGTAATTTACTTACTGCATTCACTTAGGCCTTGGCGTTAGGGGCGTGTGTTGCTAAAGAGAAGTTTCGCCATGTCCCATTGAGCGCTAGTTCTAAGACGGGGCCGTAGAGCTTCTAATGAATAGGGTTTCCAATGAATAGAGCTTCTAATGAATATCAGTTTCGACAATCGCGCCGCTATGGGTGAAATAAGCCAGAAAGTACGGCGAGCGTGCATTGTTTGCCGGCTTTACAGCTCTTATAATGCGCGCTCTTTTATTTGAGTAAGTGAGCACTGACTGTGCACTATCAACGCCTTCCTAAAGGGTATTTAGCCCTCACAGTGGTTTATTTAGTTACCGGCGCCTCCATTGCTGCCTCCATGGTGTTTTCTTTGTTGCTGTTTTTGTCTCTTGAGCAAGGCCTGCTGATGAAGCTGATGTTTGGCGGCTTGGCCTTGGTGTTTGAGGTGGGCAAGTTTTATATCTGGTATGAGATTGGCGAGCGTATTAGCCGCCGTGATGCGACGGGAGCGTTCAAGGCACTGTGCTTTTACGTGGTGTTGGCGGCGCTCTCGATTGCGGGCAGCGTAGGTGGTATTAATGCCGCGACCAACACCTTGCTCGAAGGCGATGCGGCCAAGGTGAGTGAAGTGCAAAGCTACAACGACAAGATTGCCGGTTTAGAGCGAGAGATAGAAATTAACGAACAGGCGGCGCAGGCCTATATCGATATGAAACGCATCGCCAATGGCATGAAAGATATGCTGGATCGTAATATCGAGCTGCGCCAGCGCCAAGATGCATTGCGTCATGAACGCGACCAAGTGGCCATGACCAGCCAAAGCTCCTTAATGGGATTGATGTCGAGCCTAGCCGAGGGCTTGGGTTGGCCGCTGTCTAGGGTGCAATTTGGCATAGTGGCTATGCTGTCCATGTTGTTGGATTTTTTTGCGGCCTTTTTTATTGCCTTATTAGGCGAAGAGCTGCGTTTTCGGCGTAACCTTAAACAAGCACCGCCATCGGCGACACCCATCAATGCCAGTGCAGAAGACGCGCCTGTGGTGCCGACTCGGCCCGATTATTATCATGACGTGGTGAGCAAGCTGCGCACTGGCGATGTGCGCTGTGCCAAAGGCGCGGTGGCCCGGCTGCTAGCAAAGCCGATGGCTGAAGTGGAAGATGTGTTTCACTGGCTGCAACAAGATGACATTGTGTATCGCAAACCCAACCAACACTTTGCGCTAAAGGGGTAAGCCCTTTCGGGGAGCTGTAAGCTTTAAGCCGTAAGTTAGAGAAAGAACAAGGGTAGCGCCGAGCGCCAAGCTAAACAAAAGACATCGGCATAAATATCAGTATGGTGCAGCAAAGCGGTTGCTTTGCGGTGTCTGCTGTAATTGTGATGCGTAGTTCTGATGCACAAGCTCTATCCAGAGCGGTGTTTATCTTTAACGTAAAGCGTATGGCGTACCGCGTAAGGCGTTTTCTTCTGCGCCATAAATAAAAACACCGTCAATAGACGGTGTTTTTTTGTTTGCGTTAGCTAAGCGTTGTCTTTGGATAATCTCACGCCTCACGCCTCACGCCTCACGCCTCACGCCTCACGCCTCACGCCAAAATCAATTCATCCAACGGCCTTGGTTACGCCTTCTACGGCGCAGCGGAATCAAAGGCAGCAAGAAACCCACCAGTGCACCAATGCCGGCCACTATGCCGCCATTGATTAACCAGTCGAGGCGTATGCGATGCTCTTTATCGTCCATTAAGCTGGTGAGGCGTAGATTCTCGCTCTCCAACTTATCGTGCTGGGCGCGCAGCTGGTCGAGCTCAATTTGTTGTTCGGCCAGTGCCTGATCTTGCAGTTGCAGACGATTAGTTTTATCCACTATGTCTTGTTCGTGGCGTTCATCCACCGAGCTTAATTGTTCTTTGGTGGTTTTTAGCGAGTCTGCTAGCTTAGCCGCCTTGGAGCGAAAGCTTTCTGTGTTTTGCACAAACTCGCCCTCTACCCAGCCGGTGCGACCCTCTGCGTCACGAATGTGCACGTATTTGGTTTGTGGGTCGCGAGCCAGTTCGGTGACAGTTTCACCGGCCTTAATCGAGCCTAAAATGCGGAATTTATTGCTGGGGCCCGCATGCAGGTATGCGTACACGTCATCAGATATATAGCGGGCGGCGTGCGCCGTATTCAGCCAAGTGAGGCTGCACAGCAAGGCCATAAGAAGTTTCAATTTCACTTAATGTTCCTTCACTCTCTTTAATACATCATGGTAATGGCTGCGAGGGGGCAGGACAAGAAGAAGGGGGCACTCAGGCCCCCTCAAAACATCCGTTAATGTGCGTTTAGTTAAAGCACCATTGGATAATATAGAAGAAAACAATGGCCAAGATAGCACCGGCAGGTAGGGTGACCACCCAAGAAATCACTATATTACGCAGTACATTAAGGTTTAGTGCCGCTATGCCACGCGCCAAACCCACACCCATTACCGCACCCACTAACGTCTGGGTCGTAGAAATGGGTAAGCCAGTACCGGATGCGATCACCACTGTCGCAGCCGTGGCTAATTGGGCTGCAAAACCGCGACTCGGTGTTAAGTGGGTGATGCCAGTACCCACGGTCGCCATCACTTTATGACCCATGGATGCCAGACCGATAACTATACCCACGCCACCCAAAGGCAAAATCCACCAAGCAATACTGGATTTAGCGGCAATTTCACCAGAGCTTTGCACTATGCTCACCACGGCAGACAGTGGGCCTATGGCGTTGGCTACGTCGTTTGAACCGTGAGCAAAGGCCATGGCGCAGGCGGTGACTATCATCAAGATGCCAAACACCTTTTCCACGTTGGTGTATTGCATGGATTTGTCGTCTTCGCTGTCGTATTGCTTGCGCTTGATATAAAAGCCGCACAATAGCGCCGAAGCCAAAGATAACCCGGTAGACAGCACTAAGCTTTCTGTGTTGCTCATATCCAAGCCGACGTGCTTAAGTCCCTTCTGTAAGGTGACTAAACAAATCACCATCACCGTCATGAAGATATAAGCGGGGACGTATCTCTTAGCGGCCGCCAGCGGTTTGTCGGCGTTAAAAATAAGCCGTTGCACACTGATAAAGATAAAGTAAGCCAATAGCCCAGAAAGAGCCGGTGTGACCACCCAAGAGCCCACTATGCCACCCACCTTGCTCCAGTGCACCGCACTCGAACCCAAAGACACCAGTGCAAAGCCGATAATGGCGCCAATGATGGTGTGGGTAGTGGAAACAGGCCAGCCAAAGTAAGAGGCCACTAATAGCCAAGTGCCTGAGGCTAATAGCGAGGCTATCATGCCGAACACTAACAGATCTGGATGGCCCGCATAGGCCGCAGAATCTATGATGCCGTCTTTGATGGTGGCGGTGACTTCACCACCGGCCAAGTAAGCCCCGGCGAATTCAAAAACCATGGCGATAATAATCGCCTGCTTGATAGTCAGCGAGCGGGTGCCCACTGATGTGCCCATGGCGTTTGCCACATCGTTAGCACCTATACCCCAAGCCATAAAAAAGCCAAAGGCCGCAGCTATCAAAATCAGCAGGGTGCCGTAGTTAGCAATGATATCCATTTTTGTACCTTGTTATGTCGCTCAGGAACGAGTCAGCATTAGCTCTAAACGGGCACCCACCCGTTCGGCTTGATCTGCAAGCTCACCGACCCACTCAATGATTTTATATAAAAACATGATATCGATAGGGTTATAACCATCCTCAATGAGATGCAGCTGTTTGCGCAGCTTAGCTTGCATCACATCGGTATCATCTTCTATGCGATCAAGTTGGTTGATCATATCGGAGACCAAGTCCATTTCGCGGCCCTTAAAGCCGGTTTCTAACAGCTCGTCGAGTTCGTCAATGGCTTTAGCTGCCTGTGCGGTCGCATCAATACACCGGCTGAGGTAAAGCATAAAGGCAGATTGGAGTGGCAGCGGAATGGCCATCTGGCGACCAATAATACGGCCTGAGATGTCTTTCGCTTTATTAGCAATCTTATCTTGTTGGGTAAGCAGCTCTAACATGTCGGTACGTGCGACCGGCATGAACAGACCGCGAGGCAGTTTGAGACGGATTTCCCGTTTCAAGGCATCGGCTTCCCGTTCGAGCTGAGAAATATGACGCTGAATAAGCTCCGCCTGTTCCCAGTCTCGAACCCACATGGCATCGAAGAAAGGAATTAATTGCTGTGCAGCTTCATGGACTTTCGCCACATGCTTTTGCAGCGGCTTAATAGGAGACTTAGCAAAAAGCCCTAAAATAGTATTTACTGACATGGTTAGCCCTGTGTCGGTGAAAAAACACTCGATACATCAATGTGGCGCGAATGGTAACTTAACTATAAAGGCAAGAAAACAGCATTTTTTGTAATACTCTTACTTCTGTCTCTTGTTATTTATTTTTCACATTAAAAATCAACTAGTTGAGAATTTAGAACGCGCCTATGAATACTGAAATAGAGCTAAAATTTCTGGTTTCACCTGAGTTTGTTAGCAATTTACCGACGTTGTTAACTGGCTATGAAATCCGCCAATATGACCAAAAAAACCTAAAAAACACCTACTTTGATACGCCAGATTTAGCGCTGGGTAAGTTAAAAGCTGGGCTGCGCGTGCGCGATAAAAACGGCAAATTAGAGCAAACGGTAAAGCTGGCAGGCAGCCAAGTGGCAGGCTTGCATCAGCGGCCAGAATACAATCTTGACCTCACCGTCCCTGAGCCCGATCTAAGCCAGTTTCCATCAGATATTTGGCCTGCCGACTTTTCGGTCAGCCAAGTGCAAGCCGACTTACGGCCGTTATTCAGTACCGACTTTGTGCGTGAGCGCTGGTTAGTAGTTGTTAACCATACGGAGATTGAGCTGGCGCTAGATCGAGGTCAGGTAAGAGCAGGGCTACAGCAAGCCGCCATTCAAGAGTTAGAGTTGGAGCTAGTGAGCGGTGAGGTAGCCGGATTATTTGCTCTAGCCGAGCAACTGCTGAGCCAAGGCGGTTTGCGTCTATCCGATGTGTCAAAGGCGCAGCGCGGTTATCAACTGGCTGGCTTGGCGGCGGGGCCACAGCTGCAACAGCTTAGTTTTTCAGGCCATAGGCCCGCCCAAGATAAGCGGGCCTTGCTGGCATTGTTAGAACAAGGCGTTGAGCACTGGCAACACCATGAACAAGGCGTGCTGATGCAGAGTGTAGCAAGCAACGAAGGCGAGAAAGCGCTTTGGCTCGCCCAAGTGCGTGCCGGTGTTGAGCTTGTGACACAGACACTGGTGTCGTTAAAAGCCACGAGTCGTATCCCTCAGCTTAACCTTTGGCTTGACGATTTAGCTTGGTTACAAGCGCAATTACTAACGGATACTGGGGTTGAGGCGTTATTCTACAGCGCCCGCTATGGCCGTTTATTGTTGCAGCTAGCTCACTATCTATATACCCAAAGCGGTCATTAAGTGCGGCATAAACCAGTAGTCTGAACTAACAATCAGTACCAATAACGTGATTTATGTAAGTACTTGCTTACCTTAATCAGGACATATATTAAGGATACTCCATGGTTGCCATGCCAGCCTTACTGCAAATTCAGGCTGATAAATACTGGTCGCGCTTCAAAGAGCGCGCGCCTGAGGTGGTTGAGCAATTATCAATTGGGCGAGCCGCTCAGCTGAAAATGTTGTTTGCTTGCAGTGACTTTGCCGCCCAGAGCCTGTGCCAGCAACCCGAACTGGCGTTGGAGTTTGATGATGCCACCGAGCTTTATCACGCGGATCGCGCCGCGACTTATGGCCCTTTACTTGCCGCCAAGCTCAATGACGTGACCGATGAAGCCAGAGTGCTGCGCACCTTGCGCCAGTTTCGCCGTAAGCAATTATTGCTCATTGCTTGGCGAGAAATGCTGCTCGGTGGTGAGGTGGAAGAAAGCTTTGTGCATATCTCTGCCTTGGCGGATACCTTGATCTTGGCGGCCTATCGTTGGTTTTACCAAAGGCTATGTAGTGAGCTGGGCACGCCAACCGATGCTAATGGCAAAGCGGTGCCGCTGTTGATTATTGGCATGGGCAAGTTGGGCGGACGGGAGCTGAACTTTTCCTCAGATATCGACCTGATCTTTACCTTTCCTCATAACGGCGTGACTCAAGGTGGCCGGCGGGAGCTGGCTAATCAGCAATTTTTTATCCGCCTCGGCCAAAAGCTGGTGAATGCGCTGCATCAAACTACGGCGGATGGTCAGGTATACAGAGTCGATATGCGATTGCGGCCCTTTGGTGAGTCGGGCCCGCTGGCGGTGAGCTTTAACGCCATGGAAGAATATTACCAAAACCATGGTCGCACTTGGGAGCGCTATGCCATGGTGAAGGCGCGGATTATTAACGGCGAAGGCCGATACAGCGACCAACTGCGCGCCATGCTCAGGCCTTTTGTTTTTCGCCGCTACATCGATTTTGGTGTGATTGACTCATTGCGCCAGATGAAAGCCATGATCGCCGCCGAAGTCCGCCGTAAAGGCCTACACGACAACATCAAGCTGGGTGCGGGTGGCATTCGGGAAATCGAATTTATTACTCAAGTGTTTCAGCTGATCCGCGGCGGGCGCGAACCCTCATTGCAAGTGCGCCACTTGCCCGTCGCTTTGGCGGCCATTGCCGCGCTGGGCGATTTAACGAGCGAAGATGCCGAACAATTGCACCACAGCTATCGCTTACTGCGCCGCGTTGAGAATTTCTTGCAGGCTTTTGACGATCAGCAAACCCAAACGCTACCTTTTGATGAATTGAACCAAGCGCGTTTGGCTTGGCTGACCGGTCATGACGATTGGTCTGCCTGCTATCAAGCGATACAAGCCACCATGAGCCGCGTGCATCGCCAGTTCGAGGGCTTAATTGGTGATAATACTGAAGCTGAAGAAGAAGGTGCGCCGCAAATTTGGTTTGATATTTGGCAAACCGAGCTGAATGAAGCCGAGCTGTTGCCCTTGCTGCAAGAGCAAGGTTTAAACGAGCTTAACGCTCGTGGGCTGGCGACCGGGCTGCTGAGCTTTAAAAGCGAATATTCTCGTCGCGCCATGGGACCGCAAGGGCGCCAAGCGCTCGATAAACTAATGCCGGTGTTGCTTGATAAAATTCACGGCACAGAAACCCCCAATCGGCTATTTGCCCGTGTACAGCATATCTTGCTGCATATCGTCACACGAACCGCCTATTTGCAGCTGTTGGTCGAAAATACCAATGCGCTAAAGCAACTACTGCGCTTGTGTGAGGCGAGCTCTTTGGTGGCCGAGCAATTGGCGCGCTTTCCGATTTTGCTCGACGAGCTGTTACTGCCGCAAACTCTGTATAAGCCGATCCCACTCGAATGCTATCGCGATGAATTGCGCCAATTCTTGCTGCGCGTGCCCGAAGAAGACGTAGAGCAACAAATGGAAGCACTGCGCCAATTTAAGCAAATTCAATTGCTGCGCATCGCCGCCGCCGATATTGCGGGTACCTTGCCGTTAATGAAAGTGAGTGACCACTTAACTTGGCTGGCCGAAGCCATTGTTGATGAAGTGGTGAATCAGGCGTGGGTGCAAATGACCGAGCGCCACGGCGTGCCAGCAGAACTCGCTCATAGCACTGAGCGCGGTTTTGGCGTGGTGGCTTATGGAAAGTTAGGCGGCATAGAGCTAGCTTATAGCTCGGATCTGGATCTGGTGTTTGTGCAGCAATCGGGTTTGAGTGGCCACACTAATGGCCCACGGCCGTTAGATGTACGCCAATTTTACCTGCGCTTAGCCCAGCGCATTATTCATTTGTTCAGCTCTCGAACCGCCAGCGGCGTGCTGTATGAGCTAGACATGCGGCTGCGGCCCAGTGGCGATTCCGGGCTGATGGTGATCCCGCATGATGCCTATCAGCAGTATCTGTTGCATCAAGCTTGGGTATGGGAGCTACAAGCCTTAGTGCGCAGCCGCTTTATTGTGGGTGATGCACGACTAGCGCAGGCTTTTATTGGTATTCGCCAACAGGCATTGAGCCAAATTCGGGATCGCACTGCGCTGGCGGCTGAAGTGATCAAGATGCGGGAAAAAATGCGCGAGCATTTAATCAAGGGTAACCAAGACGAGTTTGACTTAAAGCAATCGCCAGGTGGCTTGGTGGATATCGAATTTTTAACTCAGTATTTGGTGCTGGCCTTTGGTCACGATCATGCCAAGGCACTCACCCGCTGGTCGGACAATATCCGTATTTTGGACGCCACAGTGGCGGTGGGCTTACTGGAAGAACAAGAAGTCGAACGCCTGAAAACCGCTTACTGCGCCATTCGTAACCGCGGGCACCGCCTAAGTTTGCTCGACGAGCCGGGCCGCGTGCCGGATACGGAGCTGCGCACAGAGCGGGAGTGGGTGGTGGCAAGTTGGCAGAAGTGGCTGAAAAACAAGCCGGAAGCTTGAAGCTGAGAGCTGGAAGATTACACCGATTTTGTCTTTAAGTTTTTCTTCCCGCTTCCAGCTGCCATTAATACCTATACGGCACCCCTTCCGGCGTGGTTTTAAAGCGTCTGTGTAGCCACATGTATTGTTCGGGTGCCAAGCGAATGGCCGCTTCGATGACCTGATTACTGGCGATGGCATCCGCAATGTCGTCGCCAACGGGGAAGTTGGTCATGGGGGCTTGAATTAATAACCGATAGCCATTTTTTTCACGAATGGTAAAGCAGGGCAGGGTCACTGTGTTCTTCACGCGAGCCAAGGTGGCGGTGCCCGTGATAGTGGCCGCTTGCTCCACCGCAAAAAACGGCACAAACACACTGGCGTGACTGCCGTAGTCATGATCCGGCGCGTACCAAAGGGCATCGCCTTGGCGCAGCGCTTTGAGCATACCTTTAATATTTAAACGATCCACTAAGTACTTGTTTGACCGGCAACGGCCCTCGACCTGTGCGTATTCCAATACCGCATTGGTATTAGGTCGGTACACGCCCACACCCGGGCGGTACAGCCCAAATTGGCGAGCATTCAGTTCTAGCGTTAGAAAGTGTGCCGACAGCAGCAACATGCCCTTATGATTGGCCACGGCGGCATCCACATGCTCAGTGCCTTCCATACGGGTGATGGCACGCATCCGCCAATCTGGCCAAAACCAGGCCATGCCGGTTTCAAATACCGCACAGCCCACGCTCTCGAAATTAGCGGTGAGTATGCGCTCACGTTCAGCTTCATCCAGCTCAGGCAAAGCCAGCTCTAGATTGCGGCGGGCAATTTTTACTCTAGATTTTAATACGCGCATGGATAAGCGGCCCAAAGCGCGGCCGAATAGCATTTGCGCTCGCCACGGCAGCAAAGTCACTAACAGCCATAACAGGCTTAAGCCCAGCCAATTAACGGCGTAGCGAGGGTGTAATAGCGCTAAAGAAAAAGAAGAGGGTCGGGAGTCTTGCCCAGCTATTGCCATAAACCATGGTCGCCATAAAAAGTAATGTTGGAATTCTAATTAACTTAAAGGCCAAAGACCACCAATACACAAGTTAAGCGCCCAGCACCTAGCTCTCGGCGCCCAGCTAAAAAGATCAGCTTCTGCTAATTAGATGCTTTGTCTTTAACTATTTTTATGTACTTGGTCTGTGTATCTAGCAATGAAAGAGTCATGGGAAAATGGTCTTGTTCTCGGTGTTTAGCTTTAGTTAGGCGCTCGGTGCAGGGCGCTGGGCGCTATGTTTTAAAGTCGTTTGTGATAAGATTTCGACTTTCCCTTGTGCAAAAGAGTGACACCATGAAAATCAAGTTACCGGAATTCGATAGCGCTAACGTGCTAGTGGTAGGCGATGTGATGTTAGACCGTTATTGGTCTGGCCCCACTAAACGCATTTCACCTGAGGCGCCGGTACCTGTGGTTAAGGTGGAACACAATGAGGAGCGGCCTGGCGGCGCTGCCAACGTGGCGCTCAATATTGCGGCACTGGGTGCCAAGGCTCGCTTGCTAGGCTTAACCGGCGAAGATGAAGCGGCGGTCGCCTTACAAGATAAGATGCAAGGCGTAGGCGTAGAATGCGACTTTGTGCGCTTAAGCAGTCATCCAACTATTACTAAGCTGCGGATCATGAGCCGTAACCAGCAATTGCTGCGTTTAGATTTTGAAGACAGCTTTGGCCCAGATGATGCGGCGCCGTTAACCGAAAAAACCCGCCGCGCCTTAAGTCAAGCTGGGGTGCTGGTACTGTCTGATTACGCTAAAGGTGCACTCACTCAAGTACAGGCTTTGATCCAAGAAGCCAATGCCGTTGGCGTGCCGGTATTGGTGGATCCTAAAGGTTGTGACTTTGAAAAATATCGTGGCGCTACCTTGCTTACGCCCAATATGTCCGAATTTGAAGCCGTAGTCGGTCAGGTTAAAGATGAGCAGGACTTAGTTGCTCGCGGTCGTGAATTAATTAAAAAATTCGATTTCAAAGCGTTATTGGTTACGCGCTCTGAGCACGGCATGACCTTAATTCACGCCGACGATCATGAATTGCACTTACCCGCTCAGGCGCACGAAGTGTTTGATGTAACCGGTGCCGGCGATACGGTAATTGCCACACTGGCCACCGCGCTTGCGGCAGGCCTGCACTTGGATGAAGCCTGTGCGCTGGCCAACGTGGCCGCCAGCATAGTAGTGGGCAAGCTTGGCACCTCAACTGTGTCCGCCATCGAGCTGGCCAACGTGTTATACGGTACGCCTGAGTCTGGCATGGGCGTGGTCACCGAGCAGCAGCTTAAGCAAGTAATGGACGCCGCGCGCCGCCGTGGTGAGAAGATCGTCATGACCAACGGCTGCTTCGATATCTTGCACGCGGGGCATGTGTCGTATCTGAATCATGCGCGCAAGCTAGGCGACCGCTTAATAGTGGCGGTCAATACCGACGCCTCGGTACGCGCCCTCAAAGGCGATGGCCGCCCAGTGAATACCGTGGATCGCCGCATGGCGGTATTGGCAGGCTTAGGTGCCGTGGATTGGGTAGTGCCCTTTGCCGAAGATACGCCGCAGCGCCTTATCGCTGAAACCCTGCCAGACGTGCTGGTAAAAGGCGGCGATTATAAGCCCGAAGAGATCGCCGGCTTTGAAGAGGTAACCGCCAACGGCGGCGAAGTAAAAGTGCTGAACTTTGAAGAAGGCTGCTCCACCACCGCCATTATTCAAGCGATACGTACCCGGAGCTAAGACCTAGCCGCAAGCGGTAAGAAAAAAAAACCAGCTAACCAAAAAACCGAGCCCAGTGGCTCGGTTTTTTTATGGGTGAATCTTGGCTGTACTATGTCGTTAGATGCGGTGCTTATATTTTTCTAGGAGCTTGAGGCTATTAGTTACTTCTTCATCAAACCATTATTGAGTTCGACTAAGTCTTGCTCGGTTAAGCTGCCGGCAGCTTGTTTGAGCTGTAGCTGTTTGAGAACATAGTTATAACGCGCGGCAGCCAAGTTTTGTTTGGCATCATAAAGCAGACTAATGGCGTTTAGCACATCCACTACGGTGCGGGTCCCCACTTCATAACCGGCTTCGGTGGCATCTAACGCGCTTTGTGACGAAAGCACAGACTGCTCTAAGGCGCTTACCGAGCTGGCAGAAGAGCTTACGTCATTAAAAGAGGAGTACACCTGACTTTTAACCGCGCGAAAGCTGCGCTCTAGCTCTTCGCTGGCGGCCACATAATCAAACTGCGCTTGCTTCACTTGAGACGTGGTAGCGCCACCGCTGTAGATGGGTAGGTTAAAGGATAATCCGACCACAGCTTGATTATTGTTGCCGCTTTGAGCTCCTACCGAGCTATCGGCGTAATCATTGTATTGGCTGCCAACACCGGCATTAAGATCCAGTGTGGGAGCATGGCCTGCTTGGGCAAAACTAATTTGCTCGTTGGCGATGTCTTTAGCGATACGCTGTTCATGTAAGAGCAGATTTTTTTCCAGCGCAATTTCTAGCCAAGCATCGGCGTTAATAACAGATTGTTGCGGGCTAAACAGTTCGGTATTGAGTTTATCCAAGTTGGCGTAACCCATGTTGGTTAGCTCACGTAGGATTTCTTTGGCATTATTAACCGCATTCTCGGCGCTAATTTCTTCGGCTCGGGCCTGATCAAATTGAGCTTGTGCTTCGTATACGTCTGTCATGGCGCTTAGCCCCACTTCAAACTGCAGCTTGGTTTGCTCAAGCTGGCGCGCAACGGCTTCTTTATTGGCTTGCACAAAGCTCAGAGTATCTTCGGCGCTAAGCACTGAAAAATAGGCCTGTGTGGCGCGCAGTATTAGATTTTGCTGTACCTGTTTGTAAACGACTTCAGCTCGAGTGGCCTGCTTTTCGGTGATATCCAGATTGGCCCAAGCAGATTTACGGTACAAAGCTTGGCCTAGGTTTAAGCTGGCGCCCACCGTACTTACGTCACTGATGGCGCTATTTTTTACATAGTTGGCATCGGCGCCTAAATTTACCTGTGGCAATAAGGGGGCGCGGGACTCGTTGATTTTCTCGAAGGCGGAGTCGCGCACCGCTTTGGCTTGGCGTACTTGTGGGTCATTTAGCGTTGCTTGCTGATAAATATCGAGTAAGTCTTCGGCTTGAGTCGGACCTGTGACGCAAAGCAAGATCAGAGTCGACAGTAGCGTTTTTTTCATTATTTTTGCCTTATGTAACAAGTAAGCCAGAGCGCCGAGCGAGGCAGGCTGGGTGTTTTGAGTGGATAAGTATAAGAGTAACATCAGTATTCTGGGTTAGGCAGTTTATTAACCAGCGGTTAGCGCAGTGCTAACATTGAGTCTGAGCACTCAGTGTTAACTATCAGTTTTTAATCCAGTAACTAAAAATTAAATTATTTATGAATGAACGTTCATTCACTTTTGACGCTAGTCTAAAATCTGGTGTTAAAAAGTCAAGAAAGGAGTGGCCATGAACCGCAAACAAAGGCCCCATTTTGGGCCAGAGGACTGTGAACTAATCGAGGAAATTCCCGGCTATCAAGGCTTTTTTAAGCTCTTGCGGCTGCGCTTACGTCATAAATTATTTGCCGGCGGCTGGAGCCAAGAGATCACCCGCGAGCTGTTTGTGCGTGGCCATGCGGCGGCGGTTTTACCTTATGATGCGGTGCGCGATGAAATTATCTTAGTGGAACAATTTCGCGTTGGCGCAGTCTTTGAACAAGGCACTCCTTGGCTATTAGAAATAGTGGCCGGCATAGTCGATGAAGGCGAAACGCCAGAAGAAGTGGTGCGCCGCGAGGCCGCAGAAGAAGCCGGCTTAATGCTGGGCAGCTTAACCTTGATTAGCAGTTATTACCCAAGTCCAGGCGGTTGCAGCGAGCGCATCAGTTTGTTTTTAGGTGAGGTGGATGCCAGCCTAGCGCCGACACATGGTGGTTTGAGTGATGAGAGCGAAGACATACGAGTGCATCGCGTGCCGAGAATGTTAGCCATGCAATGGCTGGCCGAAGGTAAGTTGGACAATGCCAGCACCATAATCGCGTTGCAGTGGTTGGCCTTACGACTTGCCGGAGTGAGTGAAACCTCAGTCGGTGCAGCGGATGAGCGCTAAGAGGCAATCCTTGCTCTAGTTGAGTGCTGTTCGTAATAGACTTCGGCAAAAATTTTAAGCTCTCATGTTATCTTATCTACTTATCTGTTTACCTTTAATGCTGCACCTTAGTTGTTCAGTAAGAGAAAATTTTAAATCATTAGAGTAAGCCTCTAGATAAGTAAGTAACGTCAGCTTTGATAGCTGGCAAGGAGCAATATTTTGAATAGCGTGATCCCACGTCGGTATGTACCGGATTTAAAAACGCTACAGCGTACCTGTGATGTGAATTACATGGCGCTGATGAAATTACTGCCCCATGGCAGCCAAGTAGGCGACAGTGTGTCGGTAGGTATTAGCGAGCAGGTATTGTTTGTGCTTAAGGTGTTAGACATAGCGCCCTACACTTGGCACGTGTCGATTGAGCAATGCACGCCACATTTACCTTCTTTTATGCGTATGAAGCTAAAAGTACGACTTTATCATGACGTTAGAATGGCCGAAGTGTGTGCCAGCCAGCAGATATTGAACCTGCGTTCGAGTTATCATTACCCCAATGACAAGATGCATCAGCGTAATGAAAAAGAGCAGGTAAACTTTTTTTTGGCTGAATGGCTGAAATGTTGCCTACAACATGGCTTTAGCACGGTTAAACAAATTTGAATCAGACGCCTAATTTTCTTGAGACCATAGAGCTAACACCACACCGCGCAGACGGCGTGGTGGATTTGCTGCAGATCACGGACACGCATCTGTTTGCCGATAAAAACGCCGATTTTTTGGGCATAGCGCCGTGGCACAGTGCCCGCGCCGTGGTGGATGCCATCTTAGAAAATGCCCGCGATCTCGATACTAGGCCCCAAGACTTTATTTTAGCGACCGGTGATTTATCACAAGACCAAACTGCTGAGTCTTATCATCACTTTGGTAAGCTGATGAGTGATCTTGCGCCCCCGATTTTTTGGTTGCCCGGCAATCATGACGATGAGCTCCTGATGCAGGCCGAGCTGGATGCGGCGGGCATTAGCAATGCTAAACACCTATTGTGCGGCCAGTGGCAGATTTTGCTGCTCGATACTCATCTCGATCATGAAACCTTTGGCGAGCTGTCTTTGGCGCAACTCTCTTTGCTCGAACAGGCCATCACTCAATACCCTAAGCACCACTTATTACTGGCGGTGCATCATCAGGCGATCCCCGTGGGTTGTGCTTGGTTAGATCAGCATAATTTGCGCAACAGCGCAGCCATGAAGGCCATCTTAAGCAAACATCAGGCTTCAAAAGTCGTGATGTGTGGCCACGTGCACCAAGGTTTCGATCAGCAAGAAAATGGCATTCGTTATTTGGCCAGCCCCGCTACTTGCATTCAATTCAAACCTTTGTCCGATGACTTTGCCCTCGACAGCATGGCTCCGGGCTGGCGCGCGCTGTCTTTGTATCCCGATGGGCGCCTAAGCACCCAAGTGTGGCGCCTGCCCCACCATGCCTTTGCCCCCGATTTTAGTGCTACCGGATATTAAGATGTCGACGCTGCTTTATTTGCATGGCTTTAACTCTTCGCCGCAGTCTGTAAAGGCTCGCGAAATGCAGCAATATCTTCTGCAAAAGCGCCCCGATATCCACTTTATTTGCCCGCAATTGTCCGCCACGCCGGCGGCCGCCTGGGCGCAAATTGCCGAGATTTGCGAGCAAATTCGGACCGAGAGCCAAGGCCCATTTGGCGTGGCAGGTAGCTCCTTAGGGGGCTTTTTAGCGACCCAAGTGGCCGAACAATTTGGTGTGCGCGCCGTGGTCATTAATCCGGCCGTTAACCCGCATCTGTTGCTAAAAGATTACATAGGTGAGCAAGTTAATCCCTATACCTTTGATCGTTACTTGCTGACCGAGCAACATATGCGGGAGCTGAGTGAGCTGCGCTTAATGGAGCCTACTTGCATGGATCGTATTTGGTTGCTGCAACAGCAGGGCGATGAGGTGTTAGATTACCGCGAAGCGCTCGATTTTTATCGCTTCGCCCGGGTGTGCATTCAAAAAGGCGGCGACCATTCGTTTATCGGTTTTCATCACTACTGCGCGCAAATCATCCGTTTTTTGGAGCTGTGAGCGAAACGCCGTGAGGGTAAATGGTGAGGTGTGAGGCGCAAAACACCGAAATCTGCAGATTAAGGATTAACCCTATCGCTCTCCCCCTCACGTTTTTTTAGTATCATTCAAGATTAAAAATTCAGCACTCAACATTGCCCCTCACGCTTCACACCTTACGCCTCACCGCTCTTAAAGCTGACATCCCCTAGCCCTAAGTAGTAAGATGGCGCCTACGAATTCTGATTATTTAGGGTCAACATGTCATCCAGTCAATATACTGCTGATGCTATTGAGGTACTCAATGGCCTAGAGCCGGTGCGTCGTCGCCCTGGTATGTATACCGACACTACGCGGCCCAATCATCTCGGCCAAGAAGTCATCGACAACAGTGTTGATGAGGCCCTCGCCGGCCACGCCACCAAGATAGAAGTGATATTGCATGCGGATCAATCGCTGGAAGTGATTGATAACGGTCGTGGCATGCCGGTGGATATTCACCCAGAAGAAGGTATCTCGGGCGTAGAGCTGATTTTTACCAAGCTGCATGCAGGCGGTAAGTTTTCGAATAAAAACTATCAATTCTCCGGCGGCCTACACGGCGTGGGCATTTCCGTGGTCAGTGCCTTGAGCTCGCGTTTAGACGTGGCCATACGTCGTGGCGGTCAAGTGTATGAGATGGCCTTTGAGCACGGCAACAAGGTCAGTGAACTGACGGTAACCGGCACCTGTGGCCAACGTAATACTGGCACCCGCGTGCACTTTTGGCCCGATGCCAGCTACTTCGACTCCGCTCGATTTTCGGTTTCTCGGCTTAAGCACTTATTAAAAGCCAAGGCGGTGTTGTGCCCCGGCCTGACCATTCGCTTTGAAGATAAGGTGAATGACGAAACCCTAGAGTGGTTTTATGAAGATGGTCTGCAAGACTACTTAGTCGAGTCGGTCAAGGATTACACCTGCCTGCCCGAAGTGCCCTTTGTTGGTAACTTTAGTACCGAGCTATCGGCGGCAGAATGGGCGCTGACGTGGCTGCCCGAAGGCGGCGAGGGCATAGGCGAGAGCTACGTAAACCTGATCCCCACCACCCAAGGCGGCACGCACGTTAACGGCCTGCGCCAAGGCCTGTTGGATGCCATGCGCGAGTTTTGTGAGTTTAGAAACCTGCTGCCGCGCGGCGTGAAATTAACACCCGACGATATTTGGGAGCGCTGCTCTTATATTTTGTCGGTGAAGATGCAAGACCCGCAGTTTGCCGGCCAAACCAAAGAGCGCTTGTCGTCTCGCCAAAGCTCGGCCTTCGTGTCTGGCGTGGTGAAAGATGCTTTTAGTTTATGGCTAAACCAGCACACCGAATTGGCGGAGCAAATTGCCGAGCTCTGTATCAACAGCGCTCAGCGCCGCTTACGTCAAGCTAAAAAAGTAGTGCGCAAAAAGGTCACTCAAGGCCCGGCTTTGCCCGGCAAGCTGACCGACTGCGCCTGCTCGGATCCGATGCGTGGCGAGTTATTTCTAGTAGAAGGTGACTCGGCGGGTGGCAGTGCCAAACAAGCACGAGACCGAGAATTTCAGGCGATCATGCCGCTGCGCGGTAAGATCTTAAACACTTGGGAAGTGGACTCGGGTCAGGTATTGGCCTCCCAAGAAGTGCACGATATTTCGGTGGCGATCGGCCTAGATCCTGACTCTACGGACTTAAGTGACCTGCGCTACGGCAAGATCTGCATCTTGGCGGATGCAGACTCGGATGGTTTGCATATCGCCACGCTATTGTGTGCGCTCTTTATGCGCCATTTCCGCCATCTGGTCGAACAGGGCCACGTATATGTGGCCATGCCGCCTTTGTACCGTATCGATATTGGTAAAGAGGTGCATTACGCGCTGGACGAAAGCGAGCGCGACGGCGTGCTAGAGCGTCTTAAAGCCGAGAAAAAACGCGGCAAAATACAGGTCACGCGCTTTAAAGGCCTGGGTGAAATGAACCCCAAGCAGCTGCGCGAAACCACGCTGGATCCTAATACCCGTCGTTTAGTACAGCTGACGGTGGAAGACATGGCAGCCACCGAAACCTTGATGGACATGCTGCTGGCCAAGAAACGATCCAGTGATCGTCGTGAATGGTTAGAAACCAAGGGTAACTTGGTTGATCCGCTGGTCTGAGGAAAGGAATTAAATGAGTACGAACGATTTTACGATGGAAGGCGTCGAACGCCTGCCCATGCACACCTTTACCGAGCAGGCCTACCTTAATTATTCCATGTACGTGATCATGGACCGTGCCTTGCCCCACATTGGCGATGGCCTAAAACCGGTACAGAGGCGCATTATTTATGCCATGAGCGAATTAGGCTTATCCGCCAGCTCTAAGCATAAAAAATCTGCCCGTACCGTGGGCGATGTGCTGGGTAAATATCACCCCCACGGCGACTCGGCCTGTTATGAAGCCATGGTCTTGATGGCGCAGCCGTTTTCCTACCGCTATCCGCTAGTAGACGGCCAAGGGAACTGGGGCGCACCGGACGATCCTAAGTCTTTCGCCGCCATGCGTTATACGGAAGCGCGCCTGTCGCGCTACGCCGAATTACTGCTCTCGGAATTAGGCCAAGGCACGGTTGATTGGATCCCCAACTTCGATGGCACCATGGACGAGCCGCGGGTTTTGCCGGCGCGTTTGCCGCACATCTTAATGAACGGCATTACCGGCATTGCTGTGGGCATGGCGACGGATATTCCGCCGCATAATATTCGCGAACTCGCCGGCGCTTGTGTGCATCTGCTGGATAATCCTAAGGCAAGCGTGGCCGAGCTGATGCAGTTTGTGCAGGGCCCGGATTACCCCACCGATGCGGAGATCATTACCCCGCGGGCCGATATTCAAAAGATCTACGAGACTGGGCGCGGCAGCATCAAGATGCGTGCCGTCTATGAGATGGAGCACGGCGATATAGTGGTGACAGCTCTGCCGCATCAGGCCAGTAGCGGCAAGATATTGGAACAGATCGCCGCACAAATGCAGGCCAAGAAGCTGCCTATGGTGGCGGATTTGCGCGATGAAGCGGATCATGAAAACCCCACCCGTTTGGTGATCATTCCGCGCTCTAATCGCGTCGACGTTGAACAGCTCATGCAGCACTTGTTTGCTAGCACGGATCTAGAAAAGAGCTATCGCGTTAACCTGAATATGCTGGGCTTAAACAATAAGCCGCAAGTGAAAACCCTGGACATGATCCTCGACGAATGGCTGAGCTTTCGTCGCCAAACCGTGCGTAATCGCCTGCAATATCGACTCGATCGAGTAGAAGCGCGACTGCATATTTTGATCGGTTTGTTGGCGGCGTTTTTAAATATCGATGAAGTGATCGAGATCATTCGGGCCGAAGACGAGCCCAAGCCGGTGTTGATGAGCCGCTTCGATCTGAGCAACATTCAAGCCGAAGCCATCTTAGAGCTGAAATTGCGTCATTTAGCCAAGTTGGAAGAATTCAAAATTCGTGGTGAACAAGACGAACTGGCCGCCGAGCGCGATAAGTTACAGGCCTTGTTAGGTTCGGAACGTCGTTTAAGTACTTTGATCAGAAAAGAGATCCAAGCCGACGCCGAGAAATTTGGCGACGACAGGCGCTCACCGTTAATGGAGCGCGCCGAGGCCAAAGCCTTAAGTGAAAAAGAGCTGATCCCAAGCGAAGCCGTGACTGTGGTGTTGTCAGAAAAAGGTTGGATCCGCTCCGCCAAAGGCCACGATGTGGATGGCGCTAGCCTAAGCTATCGCGCCGGTGACAGCTTCTTATCGGCGGCCAATGGCCGCAGTAATCAGCTGGTGGTGTTCTTATCCAGCATAGGCCGTGCCTACGCCCAAGAGGCTCATGGGCTGCCTTCGGCTCGTGGTCAAGGCGAACCGCTGACGGGGCGTTGCAGCTTAAGCCCGGGCGAGCAGCCGAGCTTCGTATTAATGGGTGAAGACGAACGGCTGTTCTTATTAGCGTCGGATGCGGGCTATGGCTTCGTGTGTCGCTACGCCGATATGCTAAGCCGCAATAAAAACGGCAAGGCGTTGCTGACCGTGCCCAAAGGCGGCGTGGTATTGCAGCCGGTGGCGATTGAGCAGCTTGCCAGCAGCCAGTGTTTAGCGGTGACCAACGAAGGCCGCATGTTGTTGTTTCCACTGACGGATTTGCCGTTACTGGGCAAGGGCAAGGGCAATAAGATCATAGGTATAACGGGAGCCAAGGTGCAGGCGCGGGAAGACTTCATCAAGCAGCTCGTAGTCGTGCCAGAAGGGGCTAGTGTGACCTTGCATGCGGGTAAGCGCAAGCTGACCTTGAAGCCGACCGATTTGGCTCACTACCATGGTGAGCGCGGTCGTCGCGGCGCCCTGTTGCCACGTGGTTTGCAGCGGGTGGACAGCTTACAGATTGAGCTCGGCACGGCTGCCAGCACCGAGGACTCAGCAACTAGCGAAGCATAAACAGCCAAGCGCCTTGCTTTGTTCGTGAGGCGTGAGGTGTAAAAGATAAACACCGAGCTTCTTTCACACAAAAAAGGCATCCCGATGAAGGTCGGGGTGCCTTTTTCTTTGTGGGCGCTTGGTGGGATTTAAAAACCATCTACAAACGATTTTGAACTTGTAGCCGTCAATTTATTCGACGGGCCAGCTGAGCTGGCGTTTTTAAGAACTAAAATACTCAACCGTGCCGAATAAATTGGCACCTACAAAACCGGTGTTTTCGCCTCACATCTCACGCCTCACGCATCACCCCTCACGGAGCTTAGCCACTATAGGCCCATTGGCCTCAGGGAAGTCGTATTGCTCAAGCTCACTCACAGCTACCCAGCGGCTGGGTTGGCCTTCGAGTCCGTGAGGTTCACCGCTAAACGCCGTTACCTTACGAATAGCAAGCGTGACATGCTTATCACCGTAGTCATGCTCTATTTGCATAAAGGGCTCACAGGCTAGCACACTGATGCCGACTTCTTCGGCTAACTCGCGCGCCAGCGCTTGAGCCACGGTTTCGCCGGCTTCAACCTTGCCGCCGGGAAACTCCCACTTATTAGCCTGATGCTGATTGGCATTGCGCCGGCAGATAAAGATCTCGCCTTGGGCATTTTCAATCACGCCCACCGCCACCAAAATCGACTTCTTAACTGCTGGCTCAGTACTCATTTTCATTGTCTTGCTCGGGTAGCCAAACCGGATCGCCGGCGATGCGCTTTTCTTCATCTGCCCATTCGCCTAAATCAATGAGCTGGCAGCGCTTGCTGCAAAACGGGCGAAAGGGGCTGTGTTCGCCCCAAACAACGGTTTTATGACAAGTGGGGCAGGAAACGGTTAACGGGGTGCTCATTTTATATTCGCCAATTCAAAGTCAACATTGCCGATATCATGATTATCGACCGGCATAAAACGTATGGTGTAGCGGTATTTATTGCCGCTGACTACCGGATAAATCGCCTGTTCGGCGGGCACCCGTACCCGAATAATATGGGTATTGGCCGCGTCATCTTGAAAAAAACCGTTATGGGCGGTGAAGGGTTGAAATTGGCCCACATCGCGCCATAAGGTCAGCAGTAATTCTAACCCTTGCTGCAAGGGTTGTACTTGTGCCAACCAGCCGTCTATGTCGGCTTGCTGCTGCTCAGTGGCTTGGTGCAGCCAATAATGAAATTGGGGTACATCGAAGGCACACAAACCGCCGGGAATCGAAAAGCGACTGCGCACCGCAGACAATAACTTGTCTTCACGCAATAGTTGCCCAAAGCGCGGCGCTCTGGGCAATTGCTGACTTAGCTCGCTCAGCTGCTCTTCTAGTTCATTGAGTGCTGCGGCATCTATGCCGGGCACCTCGGCCCAAGCAGCCAGCTTTTCTTTTTCAATACTTAAATCTTTGGCCAAGTCGGTACGAAGATCGCAGCGCTCCAACAGCTCGATAATATCGAGTAGCGCCTTAAACAGGGCTATGGTTTGGCCGCTGGCGCTTAAGCTGCGACATTGTTTAATTTGCTGCAGTAAATCACTTAAGCGTAAGTAATTTCGGCATTTTTCGTTGAGAGGATATTCGTAAATCAGTGCTGACATAAGGCTCCGGCCTGCGGTATGAAGGCTGTAATGAGGGTAATGTTACCTGCATTAGTCGGTAATAAACAAATCGAGCAAACGGTTAAGAAAGCGTCGACCGAGCGGAGTCACTTGCCAATGGGTATCAGCCTCGCTAAGCAGTTCTAGGCGCAAAGCCTCTGCGAATGGGGCCTGTAGCTGCGCTGGGCTTTGTCCGGTCAGCTGAAAAAATTCTGTTTTAGGGATGGGCTCAAATAAGCGCAGCCGATTCATAAAGTATTCCAGCGACAGATCTTGGGCTGCTATCGAACTGTATTGGTCCATATAGGGCCGGTTTGACTCTAAATAACCCTTAGGGTGTTTCACTTTAACGGTGCGCACTAACTTATTCTCTAACGGCAGGGTAATTTTGCCGTGGGCGCCACAGCCGATGCCGAGATAATCACCAAAGCGCCAGTAATTCAAATTGTGCTGAGCTTCAAACCCGGGTTTGGCGTAGGCAGACACTTCATATTGCTGATAACCGTGAGCCAAGAGCAACTCATGGCCTTGCTCGTAAATGTCCGCCAAGGTGTCGTCTTCGGGCAGCACAGGCGGGCGCGAGGCGAAGGGCGTGTTTGGCTCTATGGTCAGCTGATACCAAGACAAATGTGGTGGCGCCAGTGCTATGGCTTGCTCTAAATCAGACAAGGCATCCGCTACGCTTTGCTCGGGCAGACCGTGCATAAGGTCAATATTAAAGCTGTTTAAGCCCACAGTGGCCGCCTCTTGTGCGGCGAAACGTGCTTGTTCTGGATCGTGAATCCGGCCCAAGCGTGCCAGTTTTTCGGGTTGAAAGCTCTGAATACCAATCGAGATACGATTGACCCCAGCCGCCTTAAAACCGGCGAAACGACCGGCTTCTACCGTGCCGGGGTTGGCTTCCAGGGTAATTTCCATCTTGGGTTTAAACGGGATTAACGCTTGTACGCCGTCGAGCAGTTCTTTGATGGCTGCTGGGCTCATTAGGCTGGGCGTGCCGCCGCCAATAAAAATGCTGTGCAGTGAGCGCCCTTGGGCAAAGTGCAAGTCTTGGCGTAAGTCCTCTAATAGCGCGGCTATATAGGCCTGCTCTGGGATCGCCTCTTTCATGGCGTGAGAGTTAAAGTCGCAATAAGGGCACTTTTGTACGCACCAAGGAATATGGATATACAGGCTGAGCGGCGGTAAGTGCAGCATTAATTGGACTCTCGCGATGGCGGAGTTGAGAGCGCTGGTGCTGGCCGCTTTAGGTCTTTCTGTTTTAGGTTTTCCAGCTTTAGGTCTTCCAACTTTAGGTCTTCCAACAAGAGCACTTGCAACTGGCGTAGCGCCTTGCCTCTGTGACTTAAGCTATTTTTTTCCGTCGCCGTCAGCTCAGCTGCGGTTTTGCCCGCCTCTGGCACCCAAAAAATCGGATCGTAGCCAAAACCTTGGGCGCCTTGTGCCGAGGTGGTGATTTCACCTGTCCAAGCGCCGCTGCAAATCAGTGGCGTGGGGTCATTGGCGTGGCGCATATACACCAGCACGCACCAAAAGGTGGCTTGGCGTTGGCTGCTTGGTACGCCTTGCAGCTCGCTCAGCAGTAACTCTAGATTTTGTTGGTCTGTGGCATGCTCACCGGCAAAGCGTGCCGAATACACGCCGGGGCGGCCATTGAGGGCGGCTACGCTAATGCCTGAATCGTCGGCAATGGCGGGTAAGCCGGTAATGGCAGCCGCATGACGAGCCTTAGTAATGGCGTTTTCGACGAAGGTGGTGCCCACTTCTGCGGCGTCACTCACCCCGAGCTCGGTTTGCGGGATCACTGTGTAATTAACGTCGCTGAACAGGCTTTGCAGCTCGGCGACTTTCTTGGCATTACCGGAGGCTAATACTATTTTCTGGCTCATCAATTTTTCTCGTTGTCGGTGTGCACTAACTTTAGCGCCGTTTTGCAGGCGCGCTTATTTAGATAAAGAATATTCGCACAAAAATCGGTCCAATGAATTGGACCCTACAGACCCCGTGTTTACTGGCATAGCACTTGTTTAACCTTCCCCCTCACATTTCACACCTCACACGTGATTAATCCGCATAAAAGGTATGGCGAAAGCTCAGCTCGCCGCCTTGCTCTGGGCTTTTAATATCTATGGTGAACAGTACGTTTTCTTCATTGCGAAAAGGGTATTGTGCTAGGTAGTAAACAGCGTCACCCTCACGAATAGTTTGAAACTCCAACTTGCGTATAGTGCCAATTAAAGACTTACCTTCGCCGCTCATGTTCACCTGCAGCGTTCTGCCGCTTGGGTCGAGTACGGCTATGTTAAGCAGGCCATTATAGCGGCTGCGCTCAATGCGATTGGCTCGAGCCACTTCTGGGGTTAAAAAGGTAGAGGGCAGGGCGTTGTAATGTACTGTCCAATCGCCAATTTTCTGCTCGGCGGCGTGCAGTTGGGCCGAGAGCAAGAGCCCAACGCTCAGCAGTAAACTCGTCAGTATGCCTTTAAACATAATGCGTCCTTTTTATGTAATTAAACGTGTGTACATTGAGTTTAGGTGGCGGCGTTTAATAACTCCGCTAATACGTGAGGTATTTCTTTGGGTGACTCAATCACGACTCGTTTGTGGCGGCTGGTGTCACCACTGACTAATTGCACCTGAGACTTGGCCACTTTGCACTGCTTAGCCAGCCACTTCAGCAAGTGAGCATTGGCTTTGCCATCTACGGGAGGGGCTGTAATGGCGACCTTAAGTTCGTCGCCATTTAGGCCTGCATATACGCCAACAAACTGATCGAGGCTGGATTTAGGTTGCAGATAAATACGCAAATACAGTACCTGATCCTTAAATTGTACCGCCAGCGTTACAGCCCCAACCAGAGCGCACCAAAGATATCGCTCATTAAGAAATTCAGCACCTGCAGCAAAATAAAGAATACCAGCATAGATAAATCGAGCCCGCCTATCGCCGGAACAATGCGGCGAATGGGCTTTAAAACCGGCTCTGTAAGCTGAAACATCAGATATTCAACGGGGTTATTACCCTGACTGACCCAGCTTAATAAAGCCCGAGTAATCAGTATCCAAAATAACAGCGTACCGGCTTTTTTTACTACCGTCAGCAGTATGAGTAACAACCAATAAAAGCCTAAGCTGGTCTCGGAGAGCAAGGCATTCAACAGCGTTAACTTAAGCGCCACTATCAAGAAGGCCAAGAGCAAAGCGGCGATATCAATACCAAAGAAGCCCGGAATAAAACGGCGCAGGGGAGTTAATACCGGATTGGTTATTTTTAGCACAAATTGGCTCACCGGATTATAAAAGTCGGCGCGGACTAGCTGCAGCCAAATGCGCAGCAGCACGATCATCAAATACAGATCGCACAGGGTATTAATCAGATAATAAGCGGTGTTCATTTATTGTCCTTAGAGCTGAGTTTCGAGTTCTCGTGCCCGAGTGAGGGCCGCTGTCATGGCATCGGCAACTAACTGTTCTAGTCCCTGTTCTTGAAAATGAGCAATGGCTTGGGCCGTGGTGCCTCCTTTAGAGGTGACCTGTGCCCTGAGCTCGCCCAAGCTGACCTCTGGATTGGCGACTACCATATTAGCGGCACCGAGGGCAGTTTGCTGAACTAAAAGTCGCGCTTGTGCTTCACTAAAACCCGATCGCACTGCATGTGCCGCTATGGCTTCCATAAATAAGAAGAAATAAGCAGGCGCACTGCCGGCGGCGGCAATCACTTGATTGATGCCGTCTTCTTTTTCTACCCACAAGGTTTTGCCCACGGCTTGCATCAACAGCTCGGCATAATCTCGGTCGGTTTGCGCCACCTCAGCACCCGCATACAGGCCTGTCATGCCAAGACCCAGTAATGACGGCGTGTTGGGCATAGTGCGAATAATGCGTGCCTGTCCACTCAACTCGGTTAATCGCGTCATCGACATGCCGGCGGCAATCGAGATCAGTAGCTTGCCTGTCAGTGCTCTTTTGGGGATAGCGCTCAGCATGCCCTCCATCATTTGCGGCTTAACCGCCAGCACTATCACCTCGGCCCAATCTGCGGCTTGGGTGTTGTCTTGGCTGGTGCGAATACCAAAATCACGAGCTAACTGCTCCAGCTTTTCCGGGGAGGGATTGGTCGCCATTATGGCCGCGGCCGGATAACCGGATTGAATGAGGCCAGAAATCAGGCTGCGCGACATATTGCCTGCGCCAATAAAGGCCAGTGTTCTGTGTTCTATTACCGAGCTTGCATTCATTAACTATTACTCACGCGTTTCGAGAGCCAAAGATAGCCGTGCCCACCCTGACTTGGGTGCTGCCACAGGCTACCGCGATTTCTAAATCATTGCTCATGCCCACGGACAGCGTATCCATGGTCGAGTATATTGGCGCCATTCTATCAAACAGTTGCTGCAACTCTAGTAATTGTGCCGTTAGTTTTTCTTGGTCATCCGTGGCCTCGGGTATGGCCATTAAACCACGCAGACTTAAGTGCGGTAATTCGGCCACGGCAGCAGCCAGCGCAGGTAGATCTTCGGGCAAGACGCCGGATTTATTTGGCTCGCGGCTGATATTCACTTGTAAGCAAATATTTAATACCGGCATGGACGCGGGGCGTTGAGCGCTAAGACGCTCGGCAATCTTTAACCGATCTACGCTTTGCACCCAATCGAAGTGCTCGGCCACAATTTTGGTTTTATTGGACTGCAGTGGGCCAATTAAGTACCAATGAATGTCGGGGCAAATCGTAGCTAACGCCTGTATTTTATCAATGGCTTCTTGGACGTAGTTTTCACCAAACTGGCGTTGACCTGCATCATAGGCGGCTTTAATGTCGGCGCTCGGCTTCGTTTTACTGACCGCCAGCAAGTGCACGCTGTTGGCGTCGCGCGTGCATGCCGCCGTGGCGGCGGCAATTCTATCGTGAACCTGCTGCAGCTGTTGTAGGATAGTATTCATATGGATAATAAAACCAAAGGCAAGAGGGACAGATAATGGATATTACGGAACTATTGGCGTTTAGTGTAAAGCATAATGCCTCGGATCTGCACCTGTCTGCGGGCGTACCGCCACAAATCCGTGTGGACGGTGAGGTGCGTAAGATTAACTTGCCCGTTTTAGAGCACACCGAAGTACACCGTTTAGTGTACGAAATCATGAATGACCGCCAGCGCAAAGAGTTTGAAGACGACTTAGAAGTGGACTTCTCCTTTGAACTGCCCGGCTTGGCGCGCTTTCGTGTTAACGCCTACCACCAAGCGCGCGGGGCCGCCGCCGTATTTCGGGTGATCCCCAGTGACGTGCTGAGCTTAGAGCAATTGGGTGGCCCGGAGATTTTTCGCCGCATCGCGGAATATCAGCGCGGCTTAGTGTTAGTGACAGGCCCCACGGGCTCGGGCAAGTCCACCACCTTGGCGGCCATGGTCGATCATATTAATGAAAATTATAATAAGCACATTTTGACCATCGAAGATCCGATTGAATTTGTGCACAGTAATAAGAAATGCCTGATCAACCAGCGTGAAGTGCACAGAGACACCCACTCTTTTAGTAATGCGCTGCGCTCCTCATTACGTGAAGACCCCGATATTATCTTGGTGGGCGAGCTGCGCGACTTAGAAACTATTCGTTTGGCACTGACTGCCGCCGAGACCGGCCACTTAGTGTTTGCCACCTTGCATACCTCGTCTGCTGCTAAAACCATAGACCGTATCGTGGACGTGTTTCCGGGCGCCGAAAAAGCCATGGTGCGCTCCATGTTATCTGAGTCATTGCGTGCCGTGATCTCCCAAACCCTATTGAAAAAGCCCAATGGCGGACGCGTAGCGGCCCATGAGATAATGCTGGGCACGCCAGCCATTCGTAACTTGATCCGCGAAGATAAGGTGGCGCAAATGTATTCGGTTATCCAAACCGGCATGGCGCACGGTATGCAAACCATGGATCAATGTTTGAAGCAGTTGGTTAACAGTGGTCTGGTGTCCGCCGTGGATGCGCGCACTAAAGCCGCCGATCCCCAAAGTTTTCAGTAAGTGGAGCAGTTGATGCAGTTAACTCCTTTTTTGCAGGCCATGGTGGAGCAACAAGCGTCGGACTTGTATATCTCGGTAGGCGTGCCAGCCACTATCAAGAGTCATGGCAATTTAGTACCTATTGGTGACACTAAGCTCAGTGCTGCGGATGCCTTGGCATTGGTTGAGTCTTGTATGACGCCTGAGTTACATAGCCGTTTTCATCAGACTAAAGAGGCTAACTTTGCCATAACTGATGAGCAGCACGGTCGTTTTCGGGTCAGTGCTTTTTGGCAGCAAGAAAAAGCCGGCATGGTGATCCGACGCATCGAAAGCAAGATCCCCACCTTTGAGGAGCTTTACTTACCCGATAGCCTGCGCGAAGTGGCCATGGCCAAACGCGGTTTAGTGCTGTTTGTGGGCGGCACAGGTACGGGTAAGTCGACCACGCAAGCGGCCATGATAGGCCACCGTAATCGTCATGCAGACGATCATATTTTAACCATCGAAGATCCGGTGGAATTTGTGCATCAGCATGAACGCTCTATTATTACTCAGCGCGAAGTGGGCATAGACACAGAATCCTTTGCCGCCGCCCTAAAAAGCTCACTGCGCCAAGCGCCGAACGTGATCTTAATCGGTGAGATTCGCGATGAAGAGACCATGGGTTATGCCTTGGCCTTCGCCGAAACCGGGCATTTATGTATGGCCACCTTGCATGCTAATAATGCCAACCAAGCGCTGGATCGCATCATGCACCTAGTGCCCGAAAGTAAGCATCGCCAGTTACAGTTTGATTTATCCTTTAACCTGCGCGCCATAGTGGCTCAACAGTTGATCCCTACCCGTGACGGTGGCAAGCGCCGTGCCGCCTTTGAAGTGCTGTTTAATACGCCTTTGATGGCGGACTTAATCCGCAAGGGTGAGCTGCACCGTTTGAAAGAAGTGATGAGCAAGTCTCGTGAGCAGGGGATGCAGACTTTCGATCAGGCGCTATTTGATCTTTATAATCAAAATCAAATTGGTTACACCGAAGCCTTGGCCTATGCAGATTCGGCCAACGATCTGCGTTTGATGATCAAGCTGCAAGGCGGTAACACTGGGCTGGACGCGGGATTATTCGATAACGTGACCATAGAGTCGTGATCCTCAAGTAATGCGAGGGATGAAAACCGTCTGTACTTTATTGCTCAGGTTGCATGCTTCACGTAATAACATTTTTATAATAATCATTTAGAGGTAGTCATGCTGATCGTCGTTTCCCCTGCTAAAACCTTGGATTTTGATACGCCACCCGTAATTTCTACCTTCACTCAGCCGCAGTTATTGGCAGAGTCGACATTGCTGATTGAGCGAGCTCGGCAACTCACACCTGCGGACATTGGCCAGCTGATGAAGATCAGCGACAAGCTGGCAGGCTTAAATGCGGCGCGCTTTGCCGACTGGCAACCCGACTTTACACCCGACAACGCCAAACAAGCGCTATTGGCTTTTAAAGGCGATGTGTATACGGGGCTAGATGCAGAAAGCTTAAGCGCGAAAGACTTTGAATTTGCACAGCAGCACCTGCGCATGCTCTCCGGTTTATACGGTTTGCTGCGGCCGCTAGATTTAATGCAGGCTTATCGGCTAGAGATGGGCACTAAGCTCGTAAACGCGCGCGGCAAAGACTTGTATCAGTTTTGGGGAAATATCATTACCGATAAGCTCAATGAGGCATTGGCAGAGCAGGGCGATAACGTGCTGATTAATTTAGCTTCTAACGAATATTTTAAGGCGGTGCAGCCTAAGCGTTTGGCGGGGCAGATCATTACGCCTGTCTTTAAAGACTGCAAAAATGGCCAGTACAAAATCATTAGCTTCTACGCCAAGAAGGCGCGCGGCTTAATGACGCGCTACATCATTCAAAACCAGTTAACACAAGTGAGCCAACTGACGGCCTTTGATACGGACGGTTACTACTTTGTGGAAGCCGAATCCACGGCCACCGAGCTGGTGTTTAAGCGCGAAGAACAGTAGCCCGCAGGGCGTTAGAGCATTCGGTAAGAAAAAAGTAAAAAAATGTGAACCTTCTAGCCAGCTGCCGCTCTGATATTACGTGCTTACTGAATTTGAAACTCTCTCTTCATTTTCATTTTTGACCGGCTCTCGTGGGCCGGTTTTTTTATGCAATTTTTATGGTTAAGCACTTTTATTGATCAGTAGGAGCGAGTGATGGCTGACTGTCATTGAGTACTTATTTGCCGCTTTTTATAAAAATAATTTAAAAATCTGGAACCTTTAGTAAAGAGGGCGCTCTGATATTACGTGCTTACTGATTTTTGAATACTCTCTTCTTCATTTGCATTTTTTGACCGGCTCTATGAGCCGGTTTTTTTATGCTTATTTTATAGAAGAAAGCAGGTGAAGCGAGAAGGGGTAAATATAGCCTTTCTCGCTTTCGGTGGTTTCAACCCGGGGCTTTTCGGCTTACGTATCTCTGTGACGACGGCCCTCAAGCAGGCGACGTTGTTCGCTCTCAGGTTGCGAACGTAGCAAGTCGCGGCGATCCAGCGTCTGTCTGCGATAACCCTGGCGTCGTTCTGGTCCGGTATAAAATCGCAACATACGGCTCATTCCTTAAGCGTTAAGGTATCTTGCTGTTAAGCATAGTCAATATGGCTAAATGCATTTAGTTACTTACTCGTTATGCCACGCAAAACAAAGCAGTACCTAACCACAGTCGTATAAAGCAAAACAGGCACCCTAGGGTGCCTGTTTTGGTCAGTCAAGCTTGGCTAAAGCGCCAACTTGCTATTCGTCGTCGTCCTCATCATCCCAGTCGAGCACGGGTGCGGCTTTCTTCTTGGGCTTAGGGATCACGGCTTCACCGGGTTTGGGGCCTGCCCACTTTGGTTTACCCTTGGCCTTAGTATCACGCAAGCGCACTTTTTCTTTCTTCACCGGCTCTGCGATTTTTTTGCCTTTGGTGTCTTTGCGTTTGCGAGAATTGACCTTGGCTTCTTTATGCTGCGGTCTGAGTTCATCGATAACGCGGCGTTTCAGCTGCTCTTCAATGTACTTTTCAACGCGCAGCAGCAGCGGCATATCGTGCGCTTCAATTAGGCTGATGGCGGTGCCTTTTTGCCCAGCACGGCCGGTACGGCCAATGCGGTGCACGTACACGTCTGCGGTGCGTGGCATATCGTAGTTAATCACGTGGCTCACTTCCGGTAAGTCGATGCCGCGCGAAGCCACGTCGGTGGCCACTAAGATATTGACCCGACCGATACGAAAACGGGACAGCGCTTCAATGCGCTTTTCTTGCTCCATTTCACCGCGCAGCCACGCATTGTGTAAGCCTTCTTGCTGTAGGCGGCTGGCCAGCTCCATTAAGCGGTCGCGGGTTTTAACAAATATGATGCTGCGTGTGACATCCTCTTGGCGCAACAGGTGCAACAGGATGGCAAATTTATGCTCGGGGTTATCGGCTAAATGCACCCATTGGTTGATCTTTTTGCGCTCGCTGCGCGGTGGCTCTGCGGTCAGTTGTACCGGATCCTTTAATAGGTCCGCAGCAAAGCTCATTAAGCCTCTGCCTTCTAACGTCGCAGAAAACAGCATGGTCTGGCGGCGCCAGCGCGCCTCGGCGGCAATGCGGTCTACATCTTTGATAAAGCCCATGTCCAGCATGCGGTCGGCTTCATCTAAGATCAGCATTTCGATATCGCGACAATCAAAAGACTCATTGTCTATGTACTGCAGCAAACGGCCAGTGGTGGCCACTACAATATCTGTAGTCTTGGTCAGGGCGGGCAGGTGCTGACTTTCATGCACGCCACCGGTAATCACTTCCACTCGTAGGGCGGTGTGCTTCACGATTCTTTTCGCGTCTTCGCCAATCTGTATCGCCAGCTCACGGGTGGGCGTTAAAATCAGGATCCGAGCTGGGCCGGCATTGCGGCGTGGAAAGTCCAGCAGGTGTTGGCAAATCGGCAATAAAAATGCCGCCGTCTTGCCGGTGCCGGTCGGGGCAGATGCCATTATGTCCCGTCCGCTCATGGCTTCGGGGATGACTTGGCTCTGAATAGTGGTCGGTTTTGCATAGCCCATGTCAGCCAGTGCGCGGACCAGGACGGAGTCCAGTTCCAGTTGCTCGAAGGTCATACTGCTCATGATCGGTCTCGTCAGCCTACTAAAAGGCGGTATTATAAGTGAATTGGAACAAAAATACCTGACAGGATCAGCATGAGTAGTCGAGGTTTTACCTTTAAGCAGTTTCACATCAATCATGACCGCTGTGGGATGAAGGTGGGCACAGATGGCATCTTGCTCGGCGCTTGGGCGCCATTAGGCAAAGCACGGCGTATTTTAGACCTAGGCACCGGCTCTGGTCTGGTGGCACTTATGTTGGCGCAAAGAGTGCAGGCAGAGCGCATTGTGGCTGACGTTGAAATCGTTGGTTTAGAGTTAGATGCGGCGGCGGTACGCCAAGCAGCAGAAAACGTGGCAGCCTCGCCTTGGCCCAGTAAGGTGTTGATTGAACAAGGCGCAATACAAGACTATCAAGCCGCAGGCTTTGATTTAATCGTATCGAATCCGCCTTACTTCGAGGCGGGTCAAGTATTTGACTGCGCCGCCCGCGGCCAAGCTCGTCACACGGCAAGCTTAAGCGTGGCGGAATTGTTTATGCATGCTAAGCGTTTATTAGAGCCAGAGGGGCGGGTGGCGTTAGTTTTGCCACTGCAGGCCTTGGCCATGGCCTTGAAGGAGGCCGAGTTAAATGACTTGCATTTAGTAGAGCGACAAGACGTTTATACTAAAGAGGGGAAAGAGGCTCAGCGTTTTTTACTGTTGTTTTCTAGCGTTAAATGCTGCGAAATTAATGAAAAACTAATAATTAACACTGTAAATCTCGGGCTTAGCGACACATATGTGGATTTGGTGCGGCCATTCTATCTAAAGATGTAAGTTTTGCTTTGCATCTTTATTACGCACCATTATGCTAATAAGCAGCTCGGCGGCTGTCAGATACTCGCACTTTGTAGCAATACGCTCATAGTTAGTTCTGGTGGCAAGTCGTACCATCATACTCGTTTGACTACAAACGAAGCTCGCATTATGCCAGCTGCCGCAAGAGGTTTTTTTTGTGAATAAGTCATTATCCACCTTCGATATCATGGGCTTAGGTTTTATGACCTTTGCCTTCTTCTTAGGCGCCGGAAACATTATTTTTCCGCCGCTGGCCGGCTTTTTAGCCGGTGAACATTTGCCCAGTGCTATGGGTGGTTTTTTGATAACCGCCGTAGGCTTGCCGCTGGTTACCTTAGTGGCTGCAGCCATGGCAGGCGGTGGTTTACCGACTATGGGGCGCTATTTGCCGCCCGTGGTGGTGACGATTATGGCCACGGCGATCTTTATTATTATCGGCCCCGCGTTTGCCGCCCCCCGAACCGGTTTAGTCGCCTATGAAATGGGTCTAAAGCCATTTTTAGTGAACCCCACGCAAACCACGCTCACCTTGTATACCATTTGTTTCTTTGGCTTAGTGCTCTTGTTATCACTCAACCAAGGTCGTTTGCTGGATGCGGTTGGTAAGATACTGACACCTATTTTATTGTTATTGCTGATTGGCTTGGCGATTGCAGTGTTTGTTAATCCGCAAGGCACACAGCCATCCGTAGATGAGATCTATTTGGCTCAGCCGTTCGTGAAAGGTTTTCTCGAAGGCTATAACACCATGGACACCTTTGCCGCGCTGATGTTTGGTATGCTGATTTTGGATGTGTTACGCCAAAAAGGCGTGACCGACAAGCGTGCTCAGTCTCGCTACTTGGTGATAGCGGCCCTAATTGCCGCCGCAGGCTTAGGCTTTGTTTATGTATCGCTGTTTATTTTAGGCGGCACCAGCTTAGGCGTGGTGGAGTCGGCCGATAATGGCGGCGAAATCATCAGCGCCTATGTGTTATCGCTGTTCGGTGCTCCGGGTCTGTGGATTTTAGCCGCCATCGTCACCTTGGCTTGTCTGACCACGGCGGTGGGCTTGGTCTCGGCCTGTGCGGATTATTTCTTGCGTTTAACCGGCAAACTTGGCTATCGCCGCTGGGTCGTGATCATGGCGGCGCTGTGCACCTTGGTGGCAAACGTGGGGCTAACTACGCTTATCTCTTTGTCGGTGCCGGTATTAGTGGCCTTTTATCCGGTGGCCATCGCCTTGGTGTTAGCCACTTATTTACAGCCTTTTATGCGCTCACCCGTGTTGGCTTATCGCCTTATTTTGGCGGTGGCGTTAGTATTTGGTTTAGTCGATGGCTTGACCGCGGCTGGGCTAGATATGAGTGCGTTTAACTTCCTGCCTATGTTTGATATTGGCATGGCGTGGGTATTGCCGACCATAGTGGCGTCCATTATTGGTTTGGCGTTATCGACACCTAAGCGTAATTTGCCCGCACACGGTTAAGCTACGGATGCGAAAAAAGGCCTGCAGAGATTGCTCTACAGGCCTTTTTTATGGCTGGCGCCGGGTAAAGTGACGTTCACTTTCTTAGCTTCTAGCTTCTAGCTTCTAGCTAGAAGCCTAGATCGCCGAAATTTCTTCTAAAATCTGCGCCACCCAAGTTTCAATGCGCGCATCTGTATCGTCATATTGATTAGCTTCATCTAACGATAAGCCGACGAAGTAATCACCGTCTGCGGTTAGCGCCTTAGAGGCTTCAAACTCATAGCCAATATTCGGCCAATAGCCCACCAGCGTCGCGCCACAGGCTACCACTTTGTCGTGCAATAAACCGAGGGCGTCTTGAAACCATTCGCCGTAACCCAGCTGATCGCCCATGCCAAACAGTGCCACCACATGGCCGGTTAAGTCCAGACTATCTATGTCGTCCCAGCAAGACACCCAATCTTCTTGTAGCTCGCCAAAATCCCAGGTAGAGATACCAAAGATCAGAATAGGGTAGTCTTGGGCGCGCGAGAGCGGCACATCCTTGATATTATGCAAATCGACTAGGTCTGCGCCGAGTTGCTCGCCAATTTTTTCGGCGGCCATTTCTGTGTAGCAGGTGGTTGAACCGTAAAATAAACCTATGTTCATGGGATACCGTGAGTGCAGTTGCCAATGGCGTTATCATAACAGAAGCAGGAAGCGGTGGAGTCATAATGAGTTATCCATTAATCGAACAATTTATTGATGCACTCTGGCTAGAAAAAGGCCTGTCAGATAACACGCTGGCGTCCTATCGCAGCGACTTAAGCCATTTTGCGCGCTGGTTAGACAATGAGGGCGACAGTCTGGTCGCGGTTGAAGGCTTAACTCTGCAACAGTATCTAGCGCACCGATTAGATTTAGGTTTTAAAGCCAGCAGCACGGCGCGCATGCTCAGCGTGTTACGCCGCTTTTTTCAGTATCTGCATCGCGAGCAATTACGCGTCGACGACCCCAGCATCTTAATTGCCGGCCCTAAGTTGCCCAAACGCCTACCCAAAGACTTAAGCGAGCAACAGGTGTTAAATCTGCTCGATGCGCCAGAAGTCGCCGATCCATTAGAGCTGCGCGATAAAGCCATGTTGGAGCTGCTCTATGCCACGGGGTTGCGGGTGACAGAGCTAGTGAGCTTATCCATGGAAAGTATCAGCTTGCGCCAAGGGCTAGTGCGCGTCACCGGCAAGGGTAATAAAGAGCGCCTTGTGCCCATGGGTGAAGAAGCGCTGCATTGGTTGGAGCGCTACTTAAAAGAAGCCCGTGCATTTTTGTTGGGCGAGCAGCCATCGGACGTGGTGTTTCCGTCGCGCCGCGCGCGGCAAATGACTCGCCAAACCTTTTGGCATCGCATCAAAATCTATGCGCAGCGCGCCGGCATTAACAATGACTTATCGCCCCATACGCTGCGCCATGCCTTTGCCACGCATTTATTGAATCACGGGGCCGACTTGCGCGTGGTGCAAATGCTGCTCGGTCACTCCGATTTATCCACCACGCAAACTTACACCCACGTGGCTACCCACAGACTCAATGCCCTGCATCAAGAGCATCATCCGCGGGGATAAGCATCGATCACCTAGCTAAAGACAAAAGACTACCTGATTACGTATGAACCTCAGCCATAATGCACCCTGTTGCGGTTTGTTCTTTGTAGCAGCCAATTTATTCGGCTGGCCAGCTTTGCTGGCTGTTACTGAGGTTTAGATTTAGACCAAAACACCAAACCGGGCCGAATAAATTGGCCCCTACAAGGTCAAAACACCAAACTGAGCCTCATATTCTTTACCGAAGAGGCGGCACCTCCCTGTAACCTATTGAATTAATTGGTGCTGAACTCACTGAAACATGGCTGATCTTTGTGGGTAATCAGGAAAGACTAAAGATTTTTTTTGCAACGAAATCCACGAAAAATAGAGATTAAATCTGAAAGATTTTAATGATAAGAACTTAGCTAAAGTAATGCAGTGCTCTGATATCGTTATTTTTTTTCTCTTAACAAATAAGGTCGTTTAGCAATTTTCGAACTTATCTCATCTTAATTTTTTCATGTTCTTTCGCGGGTTTCGTTGCAGATATGTTTTGATCTGTCTCGTCCTCTTTACTCCTCAGCATTCACTCATCACTGCGGCAAGCTTAATTGCAAAATTGCGGTGCTGGGGGTAGTGTTGCCTTCCTGTTTAAATAACCAGTACTCATGTGATAGCCCCTATGCCAGCCTCTATGACCACACCTTCTCGGCTCAACATTCGCCGTCGTCCAAACGTTGATCACCAATTGCCTAGTGACTTGCCCGCTATTATTCAGCGGCTTTATGCCAGCCGTGGTGTGGTAAGACCTGAGCAACTTAATTTAGGTGCCAGCACCTTACTCAAGCCCGAATTTAAGGGCATGAGTGAGGCAGTCAAAGTCTTAGTACAAGGTATGAGCGATCAGCTGCGCATAGTGATAGTGGGCGATTTTGACTGCGATGGTGCCACTAGCTCGGCGCTGATGGTGCATGGTTTACGCGCCATGGGCGCGCAACATGTGCAGTATTTGGTGCCTAATCGTTTCGATTATGGCTATGGCTTAAGCCCACAAGTGGTGGACGAAGTGGCCGCTATGGGCGGCGAGCTTTTAATCACAGTCGATAACGGTATTTCTAGCATCAGCGGCGTGGCGGCGGCTAATGCGTTGGGCATGACGGTAATAGTGACCGACCACCACTTGCCCGGCAATGACGTGCCGGATGCGGCGGCTATCGTTAATCCTAATCAGCATGGCTGTGATTTTCCGTCGAAAAACTTAGCCGGCGTGGGCGTGGCCTTTTATTTATTGCTGGCGCTGCGTGCCGCACTCACAGAGCTTGGCTGGTTTACACGCCTTGGCATTAGTGCCCCTAATATGGGTGAATATTTGGACTTAGTGGCGCTGGGTACTGTGGCCGATGTGGTGGCGTTTGATGCCAATAACCGCGTGCTTGTGCATCAAGGTTTGCAGCGCATGCGCGCGGGGCGAGTGCGACCGGGCATTCAAGCGTTAATCGATATCTCGCAGCGCAATCAGTCGCGTTTAGTGGCCAGTGATTTGGGCTTCGCGCTTGGGCCCAGGCTTAATGCGGTGGGGCGGCTCGATGATATGTCGATGGGCGTGGCCTGTTTGCTGAGCGAAAACTTAGATGAAGCGCGCAAGCTGGCCGCCATGATGGACGACCTTAACCGCGAGCGAAAAGCCATAGAAGCCAGCATGCAAGATGAAGCACTGGCCACCCTCACCAAAATTCATATCAGCGATGGCGAGCTGCCGAGCGGCTTGGTGTTGCATCAAGACGATTGGCATCAAGGCGTGGTGGGTTTAGTGGCCTCGCGTATTAAAGAGCGTTATTACAGGCCGGTGATTGCCTTTGCCGAAGCCGGTGATGATGAGCTAAAAGGCTCGGGCCGCTCTATTCCCGGCGTGCATTTGCGCGACTTATTAGAAGAAGTCGACCGCCAATATCCGGGGGTGATCGATAAGTTTGGCGGCCACGCCATGGCGGCGGGTTTATCGTTGCGTAAATCTGCACTGGCGCCGTTTAAGGCGGCCTTTGAAGGCATTGTTGCCGATTGGGTGAGCCCTGAATTATTGGCCGGAGAAATTGTCACAGACGGCGAGTTAGAAAGTACTGAGCTGACTTTACCCTTGGCGGAGCAATTACGCGGCGCCGGCCCTTGGGGGCAGTCTTTTCCTGAGCCATTATTCGACGGCGATTTTCGCATTATTAAGCAGCGCTTGGTGGGCGAGAAGCACCTTAAATTAGTACTGAGCTTGGGCGAGGGCCGCACCCTGCTTGATGCGATTGCCTTTAACGTAGACCTTAAAGTTTGGCCAAACGCCGGCATTAATCAGGTGCAGTTGGTGTATAAGCTGGATATTAATGAATGGCAGGGCAAGCAATCGCTGCAGCTGCTGGTGGATAAGATAGTGCCGCTGTAATTAATTGTGAAGGGTGAAGCGTAAGGTGTGAGACGAAAACCCACACGCGAATATCTGTTTCAGCATAAGTACGTAAAAAGCACCGAGCCTTTAGGTTCGGTGCTTTTTTATTCTCTCTAAACGTCGCGCCATTGGCCAATTTTCTCATGACCTCTGTCATTAATGTGGCTGGCGGTGTTTTTTTGCTGCTAAAGCATGGTAGCGCCTCACACCTCACACCTCACACGCTACAGTGCGCTGTAATGCGCCGCTATGTCGGCAATATCTTGATCGCTTAAGTTTGCCGCTTGCGGTGTCATCATAGCTGCCATGCCTTCGGTGCGCTCACCGGCGCGAAAGGCTTTGAGCGCGCTTTCAATAACGGCGGCATCTTGACCAGCCAGCTTGGGATAGATAGCGACGCTTGGCACACCTTCAGCACCATGGCAGGCGGCACAGGCGGCCACTTTACCGGCACCCGCCGTGGCATCACCTGCTGCATTGACCACACCCGAGTGTGCCATTACGCCGAAGAATAGGCTGAGCGCTAAACTTGAAGTCCATTTTTTAAACATAATATATTCCTTAATCCGTGAGCCAATGCTTTCTTAAATGATTGATAGTTATGCACTAGTTATGCGACTACTCGGAGCCATGGCTACAAGTACCAAATAAATCTATTAGCCGAACAGTAATGCATGGTGTCGAGGTAGATATTGATCTCAATCAAGTCCCATCGTGATGACTCGTTTTCGTTTATTGGGCTTTGTTACTGTGGCTCATTACACCAAGGCCTAAACTCAGAGATGAACATATGCTGACTCATATACATAAGGGAGAGCAGAGATGAAAGTGAATGTAGGAACGCTAGACAGAGTCATACGCGCGATCCTGGGTTTGGTGTTGATCGCTTTAGTGTTTGTCGGGCCACAAACGGCTTGGGGCTGGTTGGGCTTGATCCCGCTGGCCACGGCATTTATGGGTAACTGCCCCGCCTATTCTATTTTTGGTATTAAGACTTGTAAGACTAAATAGCGCCAAACGTAAAATGCCGAGCGCCAAGATCGAAATAGGGAGCAAATCTGCTCCCTATTTTTATGGTGTAGCGCCTTACGCCTTACGCCTTACGTATAGCGTACTGCGTTCTCTAGCCGTTTATTTAAGAATAAAGGCGCTCACTAAGCCGTTCAGTTTATCGGCTTGGTCATGCAAGTCTTTGGACTGAGTCAGCGCTTTACTCGCGTCTTCTGCCAACTCATCGGCCACATCTTTAATGGCGGTGGTGTTTTGGGTGATTTCACCCGTTACCTGACTTTGTTCTTCGGCGGCGGTGGCAATTTGGCTGGCCATGTCTGAAATCAGACTCACGGCTGTGGTGATCTCGGTTAATACCACGGCGGCGGTTTCTGCATCTTCCACGCTCAACTCGGCTAAATTACGGCTGGTGTCCATCAGCTGTACCGCTTCTTTGGTGGCTTGCTGCAAGTTAGTAATGGTGGCTTGGATTTCTTCGGTAGAGGCATGAGTACGTTGTGATAACACTCGCACCTCGTCCGCTACCACCGCAAAGCCACGACCTTGCTCGCCGGCGCGGGCCGCTTCTATGGCTGCGTTCAATGCCAACAAGTTGGTTTGATCGGCAATGCCTTGAATGGTCGATAACACGCTAGAGATGTTTTTAGCATGCAAGTCGAGGCGCTGGATCACCTCCGCCGCCTGTACCATTTCTTGAGATAATAACTGAATAGAGTCGCGGGTTTTATTCACCTGCTGTTTACCCTGAGCGGTACTGTTGCTTGATTGCTGAGCTGCGGCCGCCGTTTGCTCGGCGCTATGGGCGATTTCTTGGGTGGCCGAGGCCATTTCGGTGACGGCGGTGGCGACCATGGTCACTTCTTGTTGCTGACGCCCTAGCTCGGTCACGGTTTGATTAGCGCGCACCGAGGCTTGTTCTGCGTTGCTGCCTAAATACTCGGCTTGGCTACGGATCTGGCCGATTAGTTCGGCTTGGCTAGCCACAAAGCGGTTAAAGTTGGTGGCCAACATGCCCACTTCATCTTGGCTTTGGATCTCGATACGACGGGTTAAATCACCCCGGCCACCGGCAATTTGCTCCAAAGCTTGAGACACGCGTAATAAAGGCACTAATAGCCATTGCACCAACAGGCTAATTAGCACGGCTGCGGCAATCACCACTAAGCTAGCAATGCCTAATTGTTGCAATAACATGGGCGTGAGTGGCGCTTCTAAGGCGGCCTTGTCGAGCACCATCAGCAGCTGCCAATCGGTACCGGGTACGGCTTGGCTGTACACCAACTTATGCTGCTCTTTTAGCTGTACCTGAAATAAATGCCCGCTCTTTTCCCACAAATTTTGATTGGCAACGGTAATTTCGTCATCAATGCGCTTGGCAGGTTGTAAAATAAGCGAGGCATCGTGATAGGCGATAACAGTGCCATCGCGGCTCAGCAACATGGCATAACCTTCAGCCGGCAGCTGAATAGCATTAATGTCACTGATTAAGCTCTGGATCCCTACATCGGCCCCCATTACGCCGGTAAGCTGGCCGTTAACCATCACGGGCGCCGCCAGCGACACTACGGTGCCAAGACCAGAAGCATCTTCATAAGGCGCGGTAACAATAGCGCCGTTTTTTTGTATGGCTTGCTGGTACCAAGGGCGAGTTCTGGGGTCGTAACCGGTGCGATCTATGGTTGGATCGCTGTCATACATGACGCCGTCTTTACTGCCAAAGTAGCTAATAGCAAAATCGCCTGCTTCGTGTGCTTGTTGCAGTGCGGGTAAGGGCGCTTTGTTAAACTGTTGACCCGCTGCGGCCAACATACGTTGGCGTATATCAAACCAGCTTTGTATTTTTTCACCTTCGCGCTCGCTCAAGCTGGCAACCAAAATTGTGCTGTCTGCGTAGAGTCGCGTTTTGAGATTATGAAAACTGATGGTGCTCAGTGCGGCCACGGTAATGGTAATGGCCACGATGAAGCTGAGTAGAATCTTATGCTTTAATTTTAGGTTATTCATTTTGTATGTCTGGCATCAAGGGGTAATGTTGATATCGACCGCTAGAAATAAAACTTTAATTGAATTTTAATCTGGTGGGTGTGGCGAAATGTCGCCATTGACTACTGCGTTTGTGGTCAGCTTTCGGTAGAATTAGCCATCTTGATGATGGCCTTGCCATACAGAACCCGTTCAATCATTCAGTACACTTAACTCACTACTATCACTCAGTTCAACAGAGAGCCATTAGACCCATGCTAGAAGTTAACCCTGTGAATAATAAACTTAAGGAGCTGTCCGAACGGACTCAGCTTCTTAGGGGGTACCTTTGACTATGACGCCAAGAAAGAGCGTCTAGAAGAAGTAAACGCCGAGCTAGAGCAGCCAGGTGTATGGAATCAGCCCGAGCGTGCCCAAGCACTGGGTAAAGAGAGATCTGCACTAGAAACTGTGGTCGAGACCTTAGATGAGTTGGAGCGCGGCATCCTCGACATTGCCGAACTGGTTGAACTGGCGAAAGAAGAAGACGACGAAGAAACCTTCGAAGAAGCCAAAGCCGACGTAGAAGTGCTGGATAAAAAGCTGGTCGATCTGGAGTTTCACCGCATGTTTTCCGGTGAGCACGACAGCAATGACTGTTATCTGGACTTACAATCCGGCTCCGGCGGTACCGAAGCCCAAGATTGGTGCAACATGGTGCTGCGCATGTATTTGCGTTGGGGTGAGGCACGCGGCTTTAAAACCGAAATTATCGAACTCTCCGATGGCGACGTGGCTGGCGTAAAATCGGCCACCGTGAAGTTTAGCGGTGAGTATGCCTTTGGTTGGTTACGTACTGAGTCGGGTGTGCACCGTTTAGTGCGCAAGTCGCCGTTTGACTCGGGCGGCCGCCGCCATACCTCATTCTGCTCGGCGTTCGTGTATCCAGAAATCGACGACGATATTCAAATTGAGATTAACCCGTCTGAGATCCGCGTTGATACCTATCGCGCCTCGGGTGCCGGTGGTCAGCACGTTAACCGTACCGACTCCGCAGTGCGTTTAACCCACGAGCCCACCGGTATCGTAGTGCAATGTCAAAACGACAGATCCCAGCATAAAAACCGCGATCAGGCGATGAAACAGCTAAAAGCCAAGCTCTATGAGTTTGAGCTGCAAAAACAGAACGTAGAAAAACAGGCGATGGAAGACAGCAAGTCCGACATCGGCTGGGGCAGTCAGATCCGCTCTTATGTATTGGACGACTCGCGCATTAAAGACTTACGCACTGGTGTAGAAACCAGTAACACTCAGGCAGTACTCGACGGTGGTTTGGACAAATTTATTGAGGCCAGCCTCAAGTCCGGACTCTAAACAGTTTATATAAAGGCAAATCATGACAGAGCAAGTACAAGACGAAAATAAGCTGATCGCCGAGCGCCGTGCCAAGCTTGATCACATTCGTAAAGATTGTCCGGCCAATGGCCACCCTAATAGCTTTGTGCGCGAGCATTTGGCCGCCGACTTAGAAAACGAGTTTGGTCAGCTTGATAAAGACGCCTTGGTTGAGCTGAATAAAACCGTGTCTGTGGGTGGCCGTATTATGGCTAAACGCGGTCCGTTTTTAGTGCTGCAAGACATGAGCGGTCGCATTCAGGCTTACACCACTAAAGATGCGCAAACCATCATCAAAGACCAATATATTGGCCTTGATATCGGTGACATCGTCGGTGTGACTGGCGTGTTGCATAAATCAGGCAAAGGCGACTTATATGTGAGCATGGATAACTTCCAACTGCTGACTAAAGCACTGCGCCCATTGCCAGAAAAATTCCACGGTTTATCAGATCAAGAAACTCGCTATCGCCAGCGTTATTTAGATTTGATCACCAACGAAGACTCGCGCCACACCTTTCAGGTGCGATCCAATGTGGTAGCCGCTATTCGCCAGTTTATGAATGGCCACGGCTTCATGGAAGTGGAAACGCCCATGATGCAAGTGATACCAGGCGGCGCTTCGGCTCGCCCCTTTATCACCCATCACAATGCGCTGGATATGGACATGTATCTGCGTATCGCGCCTGAGCTGTATTTGAAGCGCTTGGTAGTGGGCGGTTTCGAGAAAGTATTCGAAATTAACCGTAACTTCCGAAATGAGGGCCTGTCGCCGCGCCATAACCCAGAATTCACCATGATGGAATTTTACTGGGCTTATGCCAACTATCAGGATCTGATGGACTTCACCGAAGAAATGCTGCGCACCGTGACCACTCAGGTGCTGGGTAGTTCAACCGTCCAATACGGTGAAGAAACCTTCGAATTTGGTCAGCCGTTTGCGCGCCTCAGCATGAAAAACTCCATTCTGGAATTTAACCCAGAAGTGACGTTGGAGCAGTTGGCTACCTTAGAAAATGCCCTTGAAGTCGCCAAAGACTTGAAGATCAAAACGGAGAAAAGCTGGGGCTTGGGCCGCGTGATCACCGAGATCTTCGAAGAAACCGTTGAGCATCGTTTGATCCAGCCAACCTTCATTACCGAATATCCAGCCGAAGTTTCCCCGCTGGCACGCCGTAATGACCAAGATCCGAGCATCACCGAGCGCTTCGAGTTCTTTATCGGCGGTCGGGAAATTGCCAACGGTTTTGCCGAGCTAAACGACGCCGAAGATCAGGCGCAGCGCTTCTTGGATCAAGTAAACCAAAAAGAAGCCGGCGACGACGAAGCCATGTTCTACGACGAAGACTACGTTGTGGCCCTTGAGCACGGCTTGCCGCCGACTGCCGGCCAAGGCATAGGCATCGACCGTTTAGTGATGTTGTTAACCAACTCCCACACTATTCGTGACGTTATCTTGTTCCCGACCTTGCGCCCCAGCGCTAAGTAAGGCTGTGCTCGTAAAACCCGTGAGGGGTGAAGAGTAAGGTGTGAAGAGTCAGACACAAAGAGTAGGCGTGAGGGGGAAACCCTTCACGCCTTTTTTGATGCTGCGATTTGGCGCCGTACGCTATACGTTCAAACATCGTCTTTTCTTATTCCCTCTTCCAGACGCACGTCAGGATCTCTGTTGGTCTTTTGTAGGTGAACTTGCTCTCGCATTTCGCCGAAGGCGGAAATCTTTAATACCTTTCTGCTCCACATGCTCAATAGCTCACGCGTTGGACTACAAAAGACGGAATTTATTTCTATCTGACGGCTGACGACTTATAGCTGTCTATTAACCGTCATCCTACGTATATCAATTCCCACGTGCTTAATATCTGAGTGGCCTTAGCGTTGACTTCGGGCTAGCATGAGCGGATTTATTATTAACCGGATATAAAGCACCATGAATGAAAGTTGGACTCAAGCTGCCGTTATTTTTATTGTGGTGGTTGGCACCGTATTACTGTTGACCATAGTGGGCTTATCCATTGTAGGGGTACGCATGTACCGCGCGGATAAGCGCCAAACTAGCCATAGCATTCGTCGAAATTATCCTATTATTGGTCGTTTTCGTTATGTGTTTGAGCACTTGGGTGAGTTTTTTCGCCAGTATTTCTTTGCCATGGACCGAGAAGAAATGCCCTTTAACCGTGCCCAGCGCTCTTGGGTATACAGAGCGGCGAAAAACGTCGATAACACGGTGGCGTTTGGTTCTACTCGAGATCTCGCCAAACCCGGCACCTACTACTTTTTAAACTGCCCGTTTCCCACCTTGGAAGAAGATGCCGTACAAACACAATCCATGCGTATCGGTATTCACTGCCGCGTGCCTTACGACGCTCCTTCTTTTTTCAATATCTCCGGTATGAGCTTTGGCGCCTTGTCTAAACCGGCCGTGCAAGCGTTGAGCCGCGGTGCTGCTAAAGCCGGTTGCTGGATGAACACAGGCGAGGGCGGCTTATCGCCTTACCACCTAGAAGGTGGCTGCGATATTGTTTTTCAAATTGGTACCGCTAAATACGGCGTACGTGATGAGCATGGCAAACTGGACGATACGCGCTTAAAGGCCTTGGCCGACATTGAACAAGTAAAAATGTTTGAAATTAAGCTCTCCCAAGGCGCCAAACCAGGCAAGGGTGGCATACTGCCCGGCGAAAAAGTCACCGCAGAAATTGCTGCAATTCGGGGTATTGCTGTGGGTGAACCCTCTATTAGCCCTAACCGCCACCCAGAAATTAACAGCATAGATAGCTTGCTCGATTTTGTTAGCCATGTACGGGAAGTTACCGGCAAACCGGTGGGCTTTAAATTGGTACTGGGTACCACCCATTGGCTAAAAGACTTTTGTGAACGCATTAATGCCAGAGGGGCAAACTCAGCTCCCGACTTTATCACCTTAGACAGCTCAGACGGCGGCACGGGTGCCGCCCCTATGCCCTTGATGGACAGTGTGGGTTTGCCACTACGAGACAGCCTACCGCTGTTGGTTAATGAGCTTATTCGCCACGACTTAAAAGGGCGCATTCGCGTGATTGCGTCTGGCAAACTCATCAATCCAACCGACGTAGCCGCCGCTATTTGCATGGGCGCCGACTTCGTGGTGTCAGCCCGTGGCTTTATGTTTGGCTTGGGCTGCATTCAAGCGCTGCAATGTAATAAAAATACCTGCCCTACCGGCATCACCACCCATGTTCCGCGCTTACAGCAGGGGCTAGTACCCGATGAAAAAGCCATTCGCATCGCTCACTATCATAAAAATTTAGTGCATGAAGTAGAAACCATTGCTCACTCTTGTGGCGTGGCTGAGCCAAGGTTACTCACGCGCCAGCATGCCGCCGTGGTGATTGATGGCGGAGCGGTCGCACTAAATCTGCTTTATCCAGAAACATCGAATAGCTTAAAGCCAGAGATCATGGAAAAGGGTAATTGATATCACGCTCTGTAATTTCTAAAGCAGACTAAGCGTGAATAAAAAGGCGTGAGGATTAAATAACCCCCACGCCTTTTTTGTGCTGTTAGCGATTAACTATCTGCTGTTAATTACCCCTCAGCCAGATGCTAACGCAATAGATCTGCTGGATCAGTCCAATAACTCTTTAGGTATATTGCCGCCGTTGGCGGAAATGCGCACCAGTACGGATTTATGTAACCAGATGTTCATCTTAGCGGAGTCTGCCATTAAATCGGTAGGGCAGCCGAGTTCGGTGGCCAGCTCTTTGCGTGCTGCTAAACTGCTATCGAGGTCGAGTAACTTTAATAGGTCGACGATGGAAGTACGCCAGTGCAAATCTTGCGAATTGTCCGCCGCGCGCTGTTCTAACAGCACCAGTACATCGACCTTTTGGACGGGGGCGGTAGTGGCAGTGGCTGCTTCGTGAGTGGGCGCGGGTGTTGGGCTGTTGGGCGTTGCGGCGGCTTGATCGGAGGCGGTGGTTGCCGTTTTATCTTTGCCCATGCCGAGCTTATCGAGAATGTTATTAAAAAATCCCATGCTGATCTCCTTAAATGAGGGGTTTTAGCAACAGCCAGCCTTAAGTAAAGGCTCGGCTTATTTGCGACTCTCAAGTGTAGGCTAAATAAACACAGCCTCGCTTATGAGCGCTAAGCCTACGGTATTATTGAGCGGTAAAAGGGTGTTAGCATAGCCACATTAATAAGTGATAACGGCGCACAATGCGGCGCCGTTAGGGCAAAGGGCCCAAAAACTAGATTGGAAGCTAAGTGGTTATTGACGTTAAAAATATTGCGGTAGAAGAGGTGACTTGCTCGACCTGTCAGGCGTGCTGTTGCCGCTTAGAAGTGATGTTAATTACCGATACCGACGTGCCTAAAAAGTACATCGCCCAAGATAGATGGGGCGGCGAGACTATGCTGCGCTTAGATGACGGCTGGTGCGCGGCACTCGATCGCGAAACCATGCTGTGCACCATTTATGAACTGCGGCCGTGGATTTGCCGCGAGTTCGAAATGGGCTCCGATGAATGCCGAGATGAAAGAGCAGAGTGTTTGTAAAGCGTGTAAGCACAGCGCTAAGCCTTACGCCATCCGTTAAAGACTCGCGCAGTTAGCTTTTGCCTTTACCAATAAGCATCTATTTTTGCTCTTATCGCTATTTTTCCGTGGGGTCTGTGGATTCCGTGGCGAAGAAATCTTTAGTCTGTAAGAACTGTTTACAGTCCGGCAGTAAATAAGCTCGGCAAGTCTGCCGAGGCGCCGTCATAAATCACGCGGCCATCACTTAAGCGAATGGTGCGTGGGCAGCGGGCGCTGAGCCGTGGGTCGTGGGTGACAATCACAATCGCGCATTTATGCTCCACGTTAAACCGCTCGAACAAATTAAACACCTCATCCGCAGTTTGGGTATCTAGGTTGCCGGTAGGCTCATCGGCTAACACCAGTGCGGGGCGCGTAACGAGTGCGCGGGCTATGGCCACACGCTGTTGCTGGCCGCCAGACAAACGATTAGTGGATTGGCGGATAAAGTTACCCAATCCCACTTCATTTAATAAATATTCCCCGTAAGCGGTTTGCTCCGCAGTCGGTTTACCGTAGCGAAGCATTAGCGGCATCAGCACATTATCTAACACGCTAAAGGCGCTGATTAGGTGATGAAACTGAAACACGAAGCCGATGGACTCACTGCGCAGTTGGGTGCGTTGCTGCTCGGCTAAAGCAGGAGTTAAGTGGCCTTGAATTAACTGCCCTTGAATGCGCAGCTCGCCCGCTGATGCCACATCCAACAAGCCCATCACATTGAGCAGCGTACTCTTGCCGGAGCCAGAAGTGCCAACCAAGGCCACTAATTCGCCGCGGCTGACCTGCAGCGAGATATCATGTAGCACATGGTTGGCCAGCGGCGTGTCTGGGTTAAAAATCTTATTCAGCTTATCCAGCTGCAGCACTATTTGTTGATGCTCTTGCTGGTTGTCTTGTTGAGGCTCTTGATGAGAGCCATCGCGCGTTAAGCGCCCAGAGTTAAACATAGAGTTAAACATAGAGTTAGACATAGAATTAGACATAACGGATCGCCACCGCCGGATCGTATTTTGCCGCGCGGCGTGCCGGCACCGCGGCCGCAATCACGCCAGCCACGGTGGCAATCGAGATTGCCGATAGCATCATGGACGGCTCTAGCCGAATAATAAACAAACTCGCCGCTAGGCTGTTAAACAGCTGCACTAATAGAAAACCCACCAGTACGCCGAGCAGTGAACCTGCTAGCCCCAACAAGCCGCCTTGCAGTAAGAACACCCGTAAAATTTGCTGCTGCGAACCGCCCATGGCGCGCAAGATGCCAATCTCGCGGGTGCGCTGCACCACGCTGACCGCCAACACACTGGCGATACCAAAGATCACCGATAACGCCACAAACACGCGGATCATTTGCGTGGTCATGCTTTGGGAGCTGAGCGCGTTTAGCAGCTGGCCATTACTTTCCATCCAGCTTTCTACATATAAACCGGTGAGCTGAGTGAGGCGTTGGGCCCAATATTCAGCGGCAAACACATCATTAATTTTGAGCTCTAAGATGGTTACGCCACCGGGTAAGTCGAGCAGCGTTTGGGCCTGCTTTAGGCTCATATATACATAGCGGCCGTCTAGCTCGCGCACCCCAAGTTCAAAGATGCCCGCCACGTTCAGCACGCTTTGCTGATTGTTGCCCGCATCTAGGCGCAATTTATCGCCGGCGCCCAGGCCTAAGTCTTTCGCCAGTTGGCTGCCAATGAGCACGTCGCCGGCGCCTACGCTAAAGTGGCCGCTTTGCAGATAATGGTTGAGATTTATGATCCCAGAGTAACGAGTCGGATCTATGCCCATTAAGGCCACGGAGGCGCGTGCCGCGCCTTTTTGGGCAAAGGCGGGGCCCGAGATCAGCGGCGATACCGTATTTAATACGCCGTGCAATGCGCCATAACTGTCCAGCGCATCGCGTACTTCTTGCCAGTTATTAATGGTTTGTAAGCGCTGAGCGCGCGGGCTTTCTAATACCCACAGGTATTTATCGTGAGTCATGGCCGACACATTATTATGCTGGCGTGTGGCCTCAATTTGAATATGGGCCTGAGTGCCTAAGGTTTTATTAATCACATTACTCTGCAAGCCCATGATAAGCGCAGTAATAAACACGATTACCGCCGCACCCACCGAAATGGCCACGCTGATCAGCAAGGTTTGCAGCGGGTTATCGGCGAGAAAGCGCAAGGCGATGCGCCACTCTATCCACAACGAATCGCGCAACCGCGCCAAATGTTTAACGAATAACATGGGCGACTTGTTCAAAGTTCACGCGCGCGTGCTGGCCGGGCGTGAGCTTATTTGCTTGCAACATGTCTGCTTGCAACAGGCTGGTTTGCACCACTACTTCGCCCTCTTTCAGGCCAGAGACGATTTCACTGTGGGTCATGTTGCGCAGCCCCAGCGCTACCGGCACCGGATTAACGGCGCCGTCTTGCCAGCGCCACACCTGCGCTTGGCCATTGGTAGTAAAGGTTAAATAATCATTGGGCAGCACTAAGGTGGAATCTCGCTGGTTGGCAATAATATTGGCGGACACCGTCATGCCTTGTAAAAAAGCCGGTGGCGTTTGTTGGGCGCCCGTTACCGTATCTGCCAACACACTAATATGCACATCTATGGTGCCGCGACTGCTGTCTACTGCGGGGGCGATAAAGCTCACCACGCCTTTTACGGTTTGCTCAGGCCAGGCATCGGCGATCAGCTGTACCGGTTGGCTTAAGTGCAATGGTGCAAAGTTTTTTTCATCCAGTGCCACTACGACTTCTAAGCCGTCATTTGCTATGCCTTCAACATTTGAGCCATCGCTGCGTGCAATCTCGAGCAGCACCTTACTCGGCTGCACTAAGTCGCCGGGCTCTACATTACGGGTTTGCACGCGGCCGGCAAAGGGGGCGTAAATCTGTGTCTTGGCCAATTCCGCCTCGGCACTCACAATCCGTTGTTGTAATAACTGCTCTTCGGGGCCGTTTACGCCTAAGGAGTGGGCGGTTAATTGAGCTTGAGTGAGAGTGGTATTGGCATTTAACGCTAACTGGCGGGCTTGTTCTGCTTGCTCGAGCGAGAGCGTGCCTTTATTGGCCAAGGCCTCGCGGCGGCGAGCCTCGCGGCTGGCTTGGCGAGCATTGTCTTGCGCTTCTGTCAGTGCGGCTTGTGCCTGTGGGCGACTAATTTTTTGTAATTGCAGCAACAAGGTTTGGGCTTGAGCCAATTTGGCTTGAGCTTCATCGCTATTGAGCACTACCAGCAAATCGCCTTTACTCACCCAATCGCCTTCACGCACATGGCGAGCGATAACGGTACCGGTAATTTCACTGCCGATGCGCGCCAGTGACTGATAACGCACCTCGCCACTGGCCACTATGCGCAGCTCTAATGGTTTGAGCTCAACTTTTAACGCCGGCAGCACAGGCCCACGCCACTTTTGCACCGCCACCAGCAAAGCGACGCATAGCGCGGCAATAATCATTCCATAAATAATGCGCATTTAAGCCTCGTTACTGCTTATAAATCCTATTCGCCTACGAATTAAATCGCCGAGCACTCATCCGCTAATATTGTCACACAGTCATGAGCGAATAGCAGCTGGTCTCTTTTCTGATGCCAGTGAGTGACCATTGTAATGAGTCGATTCCCTTCTCGTTAGTCGTTGGCCAATCATAAATTTGGCTGCAACCCAAGAGGCGAGAAATTGGCTTAGAGCACCTCTTTTAACCATGCTGAGCATGGTGAGGTCACAAACTTTTTTAATAAAATGACGCACAAAATATAATTGACCTTTGATTGATATTTATCTATTACTTAGCCTTTTTAAACTCGGATCGATTAATAAACTAACGTGGTATTGAAAAAACATACACTCATGCTCTCGCCCTGTTCCTACGGGCGTGCTAATGAGGGCGAATCCATTACTCACAGTGACCATGACAGGTTTTATTTCCGAGCCCTGATGGATGATGTTATGGAGTATAATGAGGGGCGACTGGGCAGCGTTGAGCGTAGATAATTTTTGATGGTGAATTAGAAGTGAAATCTCCTAATACGGTAAGCTTTCAATGATTAAACTTCTGAATGTGAGGGTATGTATGCATAAAATAGTCCTGATTATTAATAGCTTATTATTGCTTGCCGCTTGTACCTCAAATAAAGACTTAAGCGGCTTATCTACGGCGTCAGCTGTGTTGTTGGCCGTACCGTTAGCGCCGCTTGCGGGTATGCATTCGGTGGTGACTAATGAAAGTGGTAAATTAGATAAGCAGCGCGAATATTGGAAGGGTCAATTAGATCCTGTTTATCTAAAAAAAGATGCGCAAATAGTGAGTCGAAATCCCCAACGGGATGCGGAGCAAGTTTTTGCGCAAGGCCAAGTGATTTTTATTCCCTCACGCTATGGCGTGAGTGTTTATCCGGGATTGAAATTTGCTTTGGATAACGAATTTGCAGAGCAAAACCAAGCAAAGATTAATAACAATCCGTTTTTGGTAGAGACACAAAACCTGCTAGCGAAAGCGCCTGCGCATCAAGCTGATCTGAGTATTCCTTATAGAACCAATGCTTATTGGTGCTTTCAAGAGCATGCGAATCGCTATAAAAGAATATTTAATACCCGCATGTTTGAGCTAAGCGCGAGTAGCAGCTTTAACCCTCCGGGGTTTGCTATAAAGTCATTTAAGGCCAAGCATCAATGCATTTCTGCCCATTTCCCGCCAAAAGCCAAGGCTGTTTGAATAGCGCTTAAAGGCGAGTAAGACTCAACAACCCATCCGCAAACAGCCAGCGCCCGCCGGCTGTTTTATGCTCCTGCAGCACCGCTAACACAGATCCAAGATCGCACATTTTGCTCTGCCTAAGCGGCTATTGATGGCCAGCAGATTCAAACCGCTAATCCTGCTTAACCGTTGGTGGCGGCCTATCTTGTTCTGCCAACTCACTCTCATCTTCTCTGGCTGCATAAACAGCCAAATACTCTGCATATATCTAGTGTTTAGGTTTTAGCGCTAAAAATATGCATGTGATCTGTATTTAAATGTACTCAATCCGACCTAGTGTGGAATAAAATAACGTTCAAATGGCGATTATTTGTGATTGGCGTCACGAACTCACCACGACTGGTGTAATTTTGGTTGCTGAATTGTTTTGTAAATGTAAAATCCTGTCACTAGCAAAAAGACCAGCTTACTTCACTATTATGTGCAGTGGTGGTAGACGATTTGCTTAAGGCTTATTAAGGAAGACAAAATGAAAGGTTCACTCTCTACCCGTATCTTCACTGGCCTGATTGTGGGCTTAGTGCTTGGCAGCATGATCCAATATCTGTTTGCCGATGTGTCGTTATTAACTAAGGGCTTAGTGGGCTTAGCCGAAGGGTTGGGCGGTATGTTTGTATCGCTTATCAAGCTCATGGTGGTGCCTTTGGTATATATCTCCATAGTGACCGGCATTTGTGAGCTGCGCGATATCGCAAGCTTAGGTCGTTTAGGCGGCAAAACCTTTGGCCTGTATATGGTCAATACCGTGTTATCTATTGCCGCCGCCATAGTGGTGGGCCTGATTTTTCAGCCCGGTATGGGTGCAACTTTACCGAACGGGGCTTCTACTACCGTTGAGCTAGCCACCACAGAAACGCCAGACATAGGTGCCATGTTAATTGGTATAGTGCCCAGTAATCCGGTGCAAGCTTTTGCCTCGGGCGACATGTTACAAATCATCTTTATGGCCATTATTACTGGCTTAGCCATTCAGGCTATGGGTGCTGCAGCAGCGCCGGCCATGCGTACCTTTAGGGTCGCTAATGAAGTGATGATGAAGCTGGTAGGACTGGTGATGACGCTGGCGCCTTTTGGCGTATTCGCGCTTATGATAAGCCTAGGTGCCACGCTTGAAGCTAACACGCTAATGTCGGTGGCCGGTTATGTGGGCTTAGTGGTGCTGGTATTAACCTTCTGGATTTTGGTGGCTTATCCGTTAGCAGTGTGGATGTTTACCGGTATTAAGCCTAAGGTATTTCGCCAAGCTACCCGCGAGCAAGTGTTGTTTGCATTGTCTACCGCCAGCTCTAACGCGACTATTCCTGTGACCATGCGTACCTTAACGGACAAATTGGGCGTGTCTAAAGCCATCGCCGGTTTTGGTGTGCCGCTGGGTGCCACTATTAATATGTCGGGTTCGGCTATTTACATCACGCTAGCCGCTATGTTTGCTGCCAATATTTCTGGCACACCCATCCCTGCCGGTGATCTGCTTACCGTAGGTATTACCGTGTTGTTGATGTCAGTTGGCGTTGGCGGCGTGCCGGGTGGCGCCGTGGTCATGGCCGGTGTGCTGTTATTGCAAATGGGCCTGCCGATTGAAGCCATGGCCATTATTATGGCGGTGGACCGCATCAATGATATGTTCTGTACCGCGTCTAACGTGGTGGGCGATACCGCAGTTAACACCATAGTGGCCAAGCTGGAAGGCAATCCAGAACCCGTGTCTGAAGATGAGCGCCTCCTAGACTTGCCCGTTGATGAGCGAGGCTCTTAAGCCGCATAAGGTTACAATATAAAAACGGCCCAACGGGCCGTTTTTTAATTGCAGTTAAGGGCGAGGCGAAATGGGGGGAGGCGTTAAACAATCTTAACCCTTAACCCTTAACCCTTAACCCTTAACCCTTAACCCTTAACCCTTAACCCTTAACCCTCAACGATCCCTTTAAGCTTGCTGTGTATTGGGCAAGTTGTCGGGGATGGGAAACACCTTGTCGTAAACCAGATTGTAGACAAAGGCATACACCAGATAAAAAGTGGCCATGGCGATATCCATCATGAAGGCTTCCCACAGGCTGATACTGAGATACCAGGCAATCATTGGCATGAAGAGTAACAGCAGCCCCCCTTCGAACAACACAGCGTGAAACACCCGTAATAGCAGGGTTTTACGCACGTCCCCGCGCAGTTTCAGCATGCTGTGGTCAAACAGCAGGTTGTAAATATAGTTCCACACAGTGGCGATAATGGAGCCGACGACGGCCATGGCCCCCATCAGGTGGAGTTCGAAGCCGAATACCAGGCTGGCAAGCGGGGCAAAAATAAGCAGGCCTATTATTTCAAAGCCCAGAGTATGGCGAATACGATCTTTGGTGGTGCGCATTAGGATTCCTTACTGATTCTATCGTCTGATGGCTGATTCTATCTGCTAATATCCCATATCAAAGTTAGAACGTATCGGATTTTAAGATAGATGAGCTTCTCGCTGGAACAATTACAAGCCTTTGTGGCTACCGTGGATACCGGGTCTTTCTCTGCCGCGGCTCGGCGGCTAGGCAAGGCTCAGTCGGTCATCAGTACTGCGGTATCAAACCTGGAAATCGATCTGGGCAACAGTCTGTTTCTACGCAGTGGCCGCTATCCTCGCCTGACCCCGGCGGGTGAGCGGCTGCTGGCAGAAGCTAGGATCATACTGGAGCGTTGCGAGTATTTTCGTGGCGTGGCCAAAAGCCTGGGTGAAGGGGTGGAAAGCCGGCTGGTATTGGCGGTTGACGAATTGTATCCCTCAGAGCGGCTGGGGGCCCTGATGGATGAATTTTCCCGCTGTTTCCCCAGTGTCGAGCTGGAACTGTTGTTTCCACTGATGGAGGATGTCAGCCGCCTGGTGCTGGAAGATAGGGCCGATTTGGGCATTATGTGGCGTCAGGAAATTTTGCCCTCGGCACTCAACTTTCATGCGCTGGGCTGGGTGCCATTGAAAGTCGTCTGTGCACCGGATCATGCACTGGCGGGGCAGCGGGTGGGGTGGGAAGAGCTGAAACGGTATCGCCAGCTGATGGTGGCCACGCGTAATGACAGTGAAGAAAAGGTGCGGTTACGCGTGGCGGCCGATGTCTGGTGGGTAGAAAGTCAGTGGGTGATCGTCGAATTGGTTCAGCGCAACCTGGGCTGGGCCTTTGTGCCCGAACACGTGGTGGCCAGCGCTCTGGATAATGGGTATCTGGTCTCGCCCACCTTGGCGTTTGACGATCAGGACTGGCCGGTGGCACTGGAGCTGATCTGGCACAAGCAGCGACCTTTGGGCAAGGCCGCCGCCTGGCTAAAAGAAGCGGCGATTGAAGCGGCTCAGTCTACCAGAGTGTAGGGCAGGGCTTGCAGGCTAAGGCGACTGTCGCCTTGGCCTTTAATGCGCAATACCGCATCGCTATCAAGGTCGTTATTAAGCACAGAGGTCAGCAAGCACTGCTCGCCGTCTTGATAAACACTGAGCACGGTACCGGCGCGGCGCCAGTTTTCACCCAGCTGTAATTCCAAATCTTGATTGGCACTAATGGGAGCGCTGGCGTGGCCTGATAATATAAACATGGCTTTTTTATTGGCACCGCGATATTTAGCACGGGCTACGGTTTCTTGGCCTAAATAACAACCTTTGGTAAAGCTGATGCCGCCTAAGGCCTGCAAGTTAAGCATCTGCGGAATGTATTCTCCTTGATGCTCGGCCTGCATATCCGGCAAACCGGCTTGGATCATCAAACCGCGCCAATCTGATTCATTACCGATGGGTAATGCGGGTGGCGTTGCGTTTGCAGGCAGTACTAATAACGCATGCTCTGCGGCCACGGGGATCACCACACCGCCTTGCCACAGGTTATCTGAGCCTTCTAAGTGCTGGGTCAACCAATGAGAAAGGCCTTCGCCGGCCAAGCCAAACACTTGCCACTGCTCAGTGACGGCTGCCACATCTGTTTTGGCGAACACGGCAAATTTTTTCAGCTCGGATAACTGGCGTTCTAAAAGGGAGGCATTGAGCACTAACAATAATTGCTCGCCAAGATTGGCCAACCAAAACGTGGCCCATAAACGACCCTTGTTATCACAGTGGCCGCCCAAGGTGGCGTCACCGGCCTGCAGTAAGTCCACATCGCAGGTGACTTGGCCTTGCAAATATTTGGTTCTGTCGGCACCGGTTAAGCTGATCACGGCTCGGTCGGTCAGCGGATACAGGATGGGAGAAGAAGAAAGAGTCAACATGGGCGCTCCTCTAAAAGGCGTTCAATGAGGTAAGTGTGACCGCCATGGTAAAGATGGCCAACACATTTGTCAGTAGTCATAGGAGCTTATACTATGAGTTTTGTTTTATCTTATGGATGCCATCATGCTTAATACCTTGCGCAATACCTCAAATAAGCCCCGTTTAAGATGGGCGTGTCGCCGTGGCATGCTGGAGTTGGATGTGATTTTAGGTCCCTTCGTGGAACATGAATACGACGCTTTGGGTGAGCACGAGCAACAGGTGTTTGAACGGTTATTAGAAAGTGATGATCCAGACTTGTTTGCCTGGTTTATGGGGCATCAAACGTCTGCGCTGCCTGAGTTTCAAGCCATGGTGGACTTTATTCTTGAGCGTAACCAGATTCGCAATCAGCGCTAAGCCCTCGCTTTACCATCTTTATTATCTGTTAGCGGCAGCCAGTCTTTGGTGGCTGCCCGCCCGTTTTCTGTTAAGTGTCGATCTACTGCCTTGGTTTACGCCTATCTGGTTGTTGGTGTGCGGGCTACTTTATTATCGCGGCCGCCGCTATAAGCTAATAGGCGAATATAACCAAGGAATGATTAGCCTTAATGGCCGGCGTGGACGCTTATCTCACCACAGCCGCATAGGCCCCGGTTTTTTAGTACTGATGCTGGATGAACAAAGATTGCCGACTTTTTGGTTGTTTCAAGATGCCGTGCCTGAGGATGTGTATAGACGACTGTCGCAGTTAATCTTGCAAGCAGAGCCGGAAAAGCCAGTTGGAAGCCGTAAGCCATAAGCTGGAAGATTAGACCTACAGACTTGGGTCTTCCTTCCAGCTTCCAGCTTCCGGCTTTATTACGGTTCTAAAATCGTCGGCTTAGGGTTGGGCAATTGCTCTGGGTAATCCAAGGTGTAATGCAGTCCGCGGGACTCTTTGCGAGCCATGGCAGAGCGCACGATAAGCTCGGCCACTTGTGCCAAGTTGCGTAGCTCCAGCAGGTTATTACTGACCCTAAAGTTGGCGTAGTACTCTTGAATTTCTTGCTGCAATAACTCAATACGCCGCTTGGCGCGCTCTAGGCGTTTGTCGGAGCGCACTATGCCCACGTAATCCCACATAAATAACCGCAGCTCATGCCAGTTATGATGGATGACTACTTCTTCGTCTGAATCAGCCACTTTACTTTCATCCCACAAGGGTAAGATAGGTGGCTCGGGCGTAGCGTCCAACTTGGCTAACATATCGAGGCCGGCGGCGCGAGCAAAGACGATGCACTCTAATAGCGAGTTGGAAGCCATGCGATTGGCGCCGTGCAACCCCGTATAAGACACTTCCCCTATGGCATAGAGACCTTCAATATCGGTTTGGCTGTGCTCATCCACCATAACGCCGCCACAGGTATAATGAGCGGCGGGCACTACCGGCATGGATTGGCGAGTAATGTCGATGCCCACCTTTAAGCAGCGTTCATAAATAGTGGGGAAGTGCTTGAGGATAAAGTCCGCCGGCTGGTGGCTAATATCCAGATACATGCACTCGGCGCCGAGGCGTTTCATTTCATGATCGATGGCGCGCGCCACTATGTCGCGGGGCGCGAGTTCGCCTCGTGAGTCATAATCTGGCATAAAGCGGCTGCCATCGGGGCGTTTTAGCAGCGCCCCTTCACCGCGCAGTGCTTCGGTGAGTAAAAAGTTGTTATCATCAGGATGAAACAGGCTAGTAGGATGGAATTGATTAAACTCCATGTTGGCTACTCGGCAGCCCGCCCGCCACGCCATGGCAATGCCATCACCTGAGCTAACATCCGGATTTGAAGTATATTGATAAACCTTAGAGGCGCCGCCGGTGGCCATGGCCACGAAACGAGCCCGCACGGTTTCAACGCGCTCTTTGTTGCGGTTCCAAACATAGGCACCCAACACGCGGTTGCCGGGCAGGCCTAATTTTTGGGTGGTAATTAAATCGAGCGCGTTAACCCGTTCGAGAATATGAATGTTAGGATGTTGTCGAACGCGCTCATTTAGGGTTAGCTGTACCGCTTTACCGGTGGCGTCCGCCGCATGAAAAATACGCCTGTGGCTGTGGCCACCTTCGCGGGTAAGATGGTAGGCGGCCGTTCCCTGTGCTGAGGTCTCGGTATCGAAGGGCACACCTTGGTTGATCAGCCATTGAATAGCATCGGGGGCTTGGCGGGCCGTATATTCGACCACAGCCTCATCGCATAAGCCGGCACCGGCGATTAAGGTATCGGCTACATGGGACTCGATGCTGTCGGTTTCGTCGAACACGGCGGCAATGCCGCCTTGTGCGTAAAAGGTCGAGCCTTCTGCGAGCGGGCCTTTACTGAGTAAGTGCACTTGGGCGTGATCCGCCAGTTTTAAAGCCAGCGATAAGCCGGCGGCACCGCTGCCAATAATGAGTACGTCGCAGAGGTATTCAACAGGATCCTTCATAAGTATCATTGACCCACTATGGATAGTTTTTCTATGTTATCGCAAGCTGGGTGTGTGTGCAGCCAGAATCAGCTTTCTCAAATGAGTTCAGAACTTTTTCTCGCATCTGTAGTCCATATAGATGCGCTTATTACGAGCCGATGGGAGTATGCATCGGATTATTCGGAGGTTACGCGGCTCCCATGAGCGATCAAATTACAGATCAGCAGCTGGTTGAACGGGTGCAGCGTGGTGATAAAAACGCTTACGGCTTACTGGTAAAAAAATATCAGCATAAAGTGGCGAACCTAGTATCGCGATACGTGTCCAATTCAAGTGACGTGCCAGATGTGACGCAAGAAGCATTTATTAAAGCCTATCGGGCCTTGCCCGGATTTAGAGGTGACAGTGCCTTTTATACTTGGTTGTATCGGATTGCAGTTAACACGGCAAAAAATTACTTGGTGGCACAAAAACGACGCCCACCCGGTAGCGATGTTGAAGTAGAAGACGCTGAGTATTATGACGGTGGCGATGGTTTAAGAGATCAAGCGTCACCGGAACGACTCATGTTATCGGAAGAGATCAAGCGGGCGGTATTTGACACCATAGATACGCTACCCGAAGATCTTAAAACGGCGATAACCTTGCGAGAGCTGGAAGGGATGAGCTACGAAGACATAGCCAACGTGATGGACTGCCCTGTGGGCACAGTTCGCTCTCGGATCTTTCGAGCGCGAGAAGCTATCGACAAGCGAGTCCAGCCGTTACTTCAGGGTTGAACGGAGAACAACTGTTATGGCAAACCTTATGGAAAATATTGCGGCGAATAAAGAACAGATCTCGGCCTTGGTCGACGGCGAGCTGCAAGATAAAGTGTTGCTGGAACAATTAGGCAATGAGCCTGAATTGGCGGGTACCTTTGCTCGTTATCATCTTTACGGCGATGCCTTGCGTAACGACTTGCCCACGCATTTAGATCTGGATTTAAGTGAGAGCATAATGGCGGCCTTAGCCGATGAAGCACCGCATTCGGTGAACCATATTGGCCAAACCGCCATCATTAATGCCATTGACCACAGTGCGAATCACAGTGCGAATGACCAGTCTCATGTGCCGGTCGCAGACACGCAGAGTAATGACGCAAAGAGCAATGTGCTACGGCCTATGTTTGGCCGTCGGCTGGCACCCATGGTGCGTTATGTGGGGCAGTTTGCGATTGCCGCTTCTGTTTCTGCCGCGTTAATCGTGGGCGTGCAGCAATACAGCCAGCAAGACATTCAATCGCCGGTGCTCAATACCATACCCCTGAGTGGCAGTGCGACGCCGGTGAGCTTGAATTATAAGACTCAGACATTGCAGCCCACGCAAGAGCAAGCCTTGTTGGAGCAACAACGCCGTATTCATGAGTTATTGATGGATCATGAATTACAGCAACGTCTGCGCCAAAATTAAAAATGAGCGGCCGCGCTAAATTTAGCAACCGCGTTAAAACGAGCGCCAGCATTCGCGATAGCGTTAACAAGAAAGGTAAACAGTTTGAAAAAACAGGGGCTGAGTGCCGTCATCCTGATCTTTACATGTTTTTTTCCAAGTTTGGTGTTGGCCGAAGATAGTTTGGCTACTAACCTGCTGCAACGCATGCAGCAGGCTTATCAACAGCTTAACTTTGAACTGACGCTAATCGAAGTTAGCCAAGGCGAACTCGAGCCCAAACGGCTAACGCGCGGCCATCTCGATGGTCAGGTGTTTACCCATCTCACACACCTCAATGGCCGACCACGAGAATTTGTGCAACGCGACGATGAAACCAGTTTCTTCGATGCCAGCCACAGTGGTTACACCCTAAAAAACTCCAACTTACCCGGCCTTTTTTATCGGCTACAAAATATGTCGCTCGACGCCTTGCATGCCAAATACGATGCGGTGTCGGCTGGGCGCAGTCGGGTCTTGGGTAGGGTGGCGCAAGTGGTGCGCTTGGTGCCTAAGTCCAATGACTATTACGGTTATGTGTTGTGGCTAGATCAAGAGACAGGTTTGCTGGTTAAGCTGGATACCATTAGTACTGATGCTAATGCCAACGCCAACGCTAATACCAATGATGTCGATGCTTATGTCATCGAACAAAGCATGGGTGTGGCTTTAAAGGTGAGTGAGCAGCCTAGTCCGCTCATTAAAGAATTAAAAGCCGCTAACTTACCCGCGGCAATCTCGGTCTCAGATGTGTATCCGGCTCCTCAGCAACAGCTGCCGTGGCGTTTTGGCTGGCTGCCCGCCGGTTTTGAGCTGCGCTCACAAGATAAGCATAAATTGCCACTCACTGAACAGCCGGTCGATTATGTCATGTTGTCTAATAGTTTGGTGGATGTCTCTGTGTATTTGACACAAGTCAAGCCACCCGCAGAAGTGAAGCAACAATTGGTACGCCAAGGTGGCACCCATTTGCTGAGTGTAACTTCTCTTGCTGGCGCAGACATTACGGTAGTGGGTGCCATACCGGTAGAAACTGCGCGCCAAATTGCCGAGTCTATCACTCACATAGAGGCGCCTTAATGGTTACCTATAATTATCTGCGGTTTGCTAACGCTCATACCGGCATTACTTATGGAGCCCCATCATGCTTGAAGAAATAGCCACCGTCTCTGCCGTGTACGACGGCAAGGTTGAGGTGGTGTGCTTTAGCAAGTCGGCTTGTGGCCAGTGCAAACAAAACAGTCAATGTGGCACAGGTATCGTCTCTCAAGCCTTACCCGGGCGCGACCACAGATTCGTAATTGCCACCGATTTGGTGCTTACCGTTAATCAACAAGTGCGTATAGGTATTCCGGAACAGGGGCTGCTGAGCAGTGTGTTTTTGGTGTATTTATTCCCGTTATTGTTGGTATTGGCGGGCGCCTTGCTGGCCAGTGAAGTTTTTAGCTTAGGTGACGGTGGTACCATTTTGGGCGCGGCGCTAGGTGGTGTGATTGGTTTTGTGCTGGCCGCTCGCTGGGCAAAAGGTGGCGGGCGACTAACCACAGAGCCGGTGATCATAAACGCCTTATTACCGATGGCGAGCGTCGCATATGAGGCCGATGCACCTTAGCCACAATGACTATTGCTCTCATCGTACGTAGACCTATATTGACTAAGGATTGGCCTCGGTAATGCTAATCCAGTAGAATCCTGCCTTTCACTCTTGCTTTTCAGACTACGGACTCCTTATCGCATCATGAAGCACATTCGTAACTTTTCCGTCATCGCTCATATTGACCACGGCAAGTCCACCCTGTCCGATCGTTTGATCCAGGTATGTGGCGGTCTGTCGGACCGAGAAATGCAGCAGCAAGTGCTCGACTCCATGGACTTAGAGCGCGAACGCGGCATCACCATTAAAGCGCAAAGTGTGACCCTCAACTACCAGGCCGACGACGGCGAAACCTACCAGCTTAACTTTATCGATACCCCAGGGCACGTTGACTTCTCTTATGAAGTTTCTCGTTCTTTGGCCGCCTGTGAAGGAGCTTTGTTGGTGGTGGACGCAGGCCAGGGTGTTGAGGCACAGACTTTGGCCAACTGTTACACGGCACTCGACATGGAACTGGAAGTGGTGCCTGTGTTGAACAAGATTGACTTGCCTCAGGCTGAGCCTGAGCGCGTAGCGGCCGAAATTGAAGATATAGTGGGCATAATGGCCATGGACGCGGTGCGCTGCTCCGCGAAAACCGGCGTGGGCATGCATGACGTGCTGGAACGCATAGTCGGCCAAATTCCACCGCCAGAAGGCGACCCAGAAGGAGCGTTGCAAGCACTGATCATCGACTCTTGGTTTGACTCTTATTTGGGCGTAGTGTCTTTGGTGCGCGTGAAACAAGGCCGCCTAAAGAAAAACGATAAGATCAAAGTGATGAGCACAGGCCAAGTGTGGGGCGTGGATCGCATCGGTATTTTTACGCCTAAGCAAACCGACACCGACGGCTTAGGTTGTGGCGAAGTGGGTTGGGTAGTGTGCGGTATTAAAGAAATTCACGGCGCACCCGTGGGCGATACGCTGACGCACGCCAAGCACGGCGCCGAGTTTGCATTAGCGGGCTTTCAAAAAGTAAAGCCTCAGGTATATGCGGGCTTGTTCCCGATTTCTGCCGATGATTACGAAGCTTTCCGTGATGCGCTCGATAAACTCTCGCTTAACGATGCGTCTTTGTTCTACGAGCCAGAAACCTCGAACGCCTTGGGCTTTGGTTTCCGTTGTGGTTTCCTTGGTTTGTTGCACATGGAAATTATCCAAGAGCGGTTAGAGCGCGAATACGACTTGGACTTGATCACCACGGCACCTACCGTAGTGTATGAAATCGTTAAAACTGACGGCGAATTGATCCACATTTCTAGCCCGTCAAGCATGCCGCCGCTGAATAACATTGAAGAGCTGCGTGAACCGATTGCCGAGTGTAATATTCTGGTACCACAAGAATATTTGGGCAATGTGATCACGCTGTGTATCGAAAAGCGTGGCGTGCAAAAGAACATGGTCTATCACGGTAAGCAGGTAGCCCTGACTTACGATATTCCGATGGCCGAAGTGGTATTGGACTTTTTCGACCGCTTAAAGTCCTGCAGCCGTGGTTATGCCTCATTGGATTACGGTTTTAGCCGCTTTGAAGCGGCGGACATGGTGCGCTTAGATATTATGATCAACGGCGATCGCGTCGATGCACTGGCGGTGATCACGCATAAAGCGAATGCCATCTATCGAGGACGCATGCTGGTCGACAAGATGCGTGATCTTATTCCGCGCCAGATGTTTGATATTGCCATTCAAGCGTCGATTGGTAGCCAGATAATCTCGCGCAGCACGGTAAAAGCCTTGCGCAAAGACGTAACCGCTAAGTGTTACGGCGGCGACGTGAGCCGTAAGAAAAAGCTGCTTTCTAAACAGAAAGAAGGTAAAAAACGCATGAAGTCATTGGGTCGGGTTGATATCCCACAAGATGCCTTCTTAGCGATTCTTCATGTCGGTAAGGACAAGTAATTTATGGCGAGTAACTTTGCCTTGATTTTAGTGCTGGTCACGCTAGTGACCGGTATTATTTGGGCGCTAGACAAGTGGCGATGGGCTCCGCAACGAGCTCGTAAGATAGCAGAGGCGCAAGTTGCCCACGGCAATAAGGTGGATGAAGCCGCCTTGGTGCGCGCCGCCCGCGTGCCCGGTTGGATTGAGCAAGCGCGCTCTATCTTTCCGGTGATCGCGGCCGTGCTTATACTGCGCTCTTTTATTTACGAACCGTTTCAGATCCCGTCAGGCTCTATGATGCCGACCTTATTGGTGGGTGACTTTATTTTGGTGGAAAAGTTTGCCTACGGCTTAAAAGAGCCGGTTGGCAATACCACCCTGATCGCGACCGGCCAACCGAAACGCGGCGATGTGGTGGTATTTAAATATCCAGAAGACCCCCGCATTGACTACATCAAGCGCGTGGTAGGTTTGCCCGGCGATCGCATTGTCTATCAAGACAAGCAGCTGTATATCAAGCCTGCTTGTGTCAGTGGCGAGTGTCCAGACTTTGCACCAGTGGCGCTAACGGCTGGCAATGTCGGTGAGTTTTCGCAAAACGGCGTGTCGCTGGAGCGTTTTAGTGAAGGTCTCACCGAGCGTGGGCACGATATATTGAAGAATCCACAACGCCCAGATCTGATGCATCTTTACTATGGCCAGCCTAATACAGCACAGAATGAGTGGCTAGTACCGGCAGGTCAGTATTTTACTATGGGTGATAACAGAGACAACAGCACCGACAGTCGTTTTTGGGGCTTCGTGCCTGCAGAAAACTTAGTCGGCAAAGCGGTGGCCATCTGGATTAGCTTTGAATTTGAACGCAATGCCGACAGCTGGTTACCTGCTTGGGTGCCCAGTGATGTCCGCTTTAGCCGCATAGGCGCTATTCATTAATGAAAAATTTGCAAATATTAGAAAAGAAAATAGGTTACACCTTTAAGGATCCCGCCATGTTGGTGCGGGCATTAACGCACCGCAGTGCCGGATCGCGCCATAATGAACGCTTAGAGTTTTTGGGTGATTCGCTGTTAAGCATGGTGATTGCCGATGCGCTCTTCCACCGTTTTCCTAAGGTGAACGAAGGCGATATGTCACGCATGCGCGCTACTCTGGTGCGAGAAAAAACCTTAGCCGAGCTGGCGCGGGAATTTGAGTTGGGTGAGTATTTGATATTAGGCCCAGGCGAGCTTAAAAGTGGCGGCTTTCGTCGTGAATCGATTTTGGCCGATGCCGTAGAAGCGATTATTGGTGCCGTGTATCTGGATGCTAATATCGAACAGATGCAAGCCATGATGTTGGGTTGGTACGAAGACCGCTTAGATGCGATACAGCCCGGCATAGACCAAAAAGATCCTAAGACGCGGCTGCAAGAGTTGTTGCAGGGTAAGCGCAAACCCTTGCCTACCTATACGGTAGAGCAGGTGATTGGCGAAGCGCACAATCAAAAATTTACCGTGCATTGCCAGATTGAAGGCATGGCACAACCCGTGATTGGCATTGGTACCAGTCGTCGCAAGGCCGAGCAATCTGCGGCCGAACATGCTTTGGAAGTCTTGCTATGACCACTCCTGAACAAACCTATTGCGGCTTTATCGCCATCGTCGGCCGCCCTAACGTCGGTAAATCGACCCTGCTCAATCAGCTATTAGGGCAGAAGATCAGCATTACTTCGCGTAAGCCGCAAACTACCCGCCATCGCATCATGGGTATCGACACCGAGGGCGCCTATCAGACTATCTATGTGGATACTCCAGGACTGCACATCGAAGAAAAGCGCACCATTAACCGCTTAATGAACCGCGCCGCTTCTAGCTCTTTGGGCGATGTGGAGATGGCGGTATTTATGGTGGAAGGCACCAAATGGACGCCGGACGATGAGATGGTGCTGAATAAGTTGCGTCGCTTAGAGTGCCCAGTAGTGTTGGCGGTGAATAAGATTGATAACGTCGAGACCCGCGAAGAGCTATTGCCGCATCTGCAATGGTTGGCCGCTAAGATGAACTTCGCCGATATAGTGCCCATGTCCGCAGAGAAGGGCACTAATGTTGACGTGATTGCTAAATTGGCGCGTGGCCGTTTAAAGCCGTCACCGCACCACTTTCCAGAAGATTACATCACAGATAGATCCTCGCGCTTTATGGCGGCGGAAATTATCCGTGAGAAAATCATGCGCTTTATGGGTGAAGAATTACCTTACTCGGTGACCGTAGAAATCGAAACCTACGAGGTGAACGACAAGGGCGTGGTCTGCATCAACGGCTTGATCTTGGTGGAACGCAGCGGTCAAAAACGCATGGTGATCGGCAACAAGGGCGCCAAGCTAAAAGTGATTGGCACCGAAGCCCGCTTAGATCTAGAACGCTTGCTGGAGCAAAAAGTGTTTCTCGAGCTGTGGGTGAAGGTTAAATCTGGCTGGGCCGATGATGAAAGAGCCTTGCGTAGCTTGGGGTATGGTGACGATTGATGAAGGCACAGGCCGCCTTTGTTATTCACAGTCGGCCCTACCGAGAAACCAGCCAACTGGTTGAGATCTTTACCCAAGAGCAAGGTCGGCAAAGTGTCATTGCCAAAGGCAGTCGCCAGCCTCGCTCGCCATTAAAAGGGCTGTTACAGCCCTTTGTGCCCTTAAGCCTCACTTTTGGCGGCAAGGGCGAGCTTAAAACCCTGTTTAAAGTTGAGGCTACGGCACCGGCCATTCGTCTGGTCGGTACCGCCTTATACAGTGGCTTGTATCTGAATGAACTCGTTTATTATCTGTTAGAAGCTCATACCCCTTTCGATGAGGTGTTTGAGGCCTATCAGGGTACCTTACAGAAATTAGCGGCAGGCGAGAGCCTAGAACCCTGCCTGCGCCACTTTGAGTTTTATATGCTCAGTGTCTTAGGCTATGGCGTTGATTTTACGGTGGATGCGGTCAGTGGCGAGCATGTACAGGCCAATGCTTGGTATCAATACCAGCCGGAGGCGGGTTTTAGTCGCCTACCCAAGTGCGAACCAGGTGCTTATGCGGGCGCCCATCTTTATGCCTTGGCGGAGCTGGATTTTAGCTCCGCCGAAGTGCTGCAAGCTGCTAAACATTTTAGTCGCCAAGCGCTGGCCCCTTATTTAGGAGGCAGGCCCTTGCGCAGTCGTGCGCTGTTTATCAAAGGAAAGAGAGGAAGTCGCAGTGAGTGAATTATATTTAGGCGTTAATATCGATCACATTGCCACCTTGCGTAATGCGCGGGGCACTAACTATCCGGATCCTGTGTATGCGGCAACGCTGGCCGAGCTGGCCGGTGCCGATGGCATTACGGTGCATTTGCGTGAAGACAGACGCCACATTATTGATAGAGATGTGGAAATCTTGAGTGACACCATTCAAACCCGCATGAATCTTGAGATGGCGGTGACCGAGGAAATGCTCGATATCGCCTGTCGCATCAAGCCTGCCTTCGTCTGCCTAGTGCCAGAAAAACGTGAAGAAGTGACCACCGAAGGCGGCTTAGACGTGGCCGGTCAACTCGATAAGATGACCGCTGCCGTGAAACGCTTGAGCGGAGCCGGTATTAAGGTGTCGTTATTTATTGATGCCGAGCGCAATCAAATAGATGCCGCCGTCGCCACCGGCGCGCCCTTTATTGAAATTCACACCGGCCATTATGCCAATGCGGCCAGTGAAGCAGAGCGAGGTGCCGAGCTCAAGCGCATTGCTGCGAGCGCGGCTTATGCCAGTGATATGGGTTTAAAGGTAAATGCCGGTCATGGTCTGCATTACCATAACGTTAAGCCGATAGCCGCCATTCCTGAGATGTATGAGCTCAACATTGGCCACGCCATTATTGCTCGCGCCGCCTTCGAGGGCCTAGACAAAGCCATCCGCGACATGAAGCGGCTAATGCAAGAAGCACGGCAGGGGATTTAATGGTGAAGGGTGAAGGGTAAAGGGTGAAGAGAGAGGTGTAACCTCCACTGCCCATAAGCCAAACTGTACGACAGGCCTTGAACGAAGAGAAAACGCCGAGCGGATTGCTCGGCGTTTTTATTGCATTATCTCTTCACGCTTCACGCCTTACAAATAAGCTTTAGCTTCGTCTCTGACTTGAGTGAGTCGTTCTTCTAGCTCTAGTAATTCTGGCTCTAATTCATCTAGGCTTTGCTTAGCTAATAAAGCACCTTCTAGCTCGGCGACCAAGGCTTGTAATTGGGGTACGCCGCAGTAAGCAGTGCCGCCGTGTAGCTTGTGTAGATAGGGGTAAAATTGCTCTTCATCTAACTCGCCAGAGAGTGCGGCATTGAGCAGAGGTTCAAATTCATCGAAGGTTTGCAGTAATAAGCTGAGCATTTCTTGGGCGAGCTTAGGTTTATTGCCTACCTGTTTTAGTGCCAACGGCCAATCAATATGGTGTAAGGTCGCAGGCTTGGCAAAGCGCTGGATTAACTCGGCGAGCATATTTTCATCGAGCGGCTTCGCCAAATAGTCGTCTATGCCTTGCAATATTAAGCGCTCGCGCTCACCGGCGATGGCGTGGGCGGTGACCGCCACTATTGGCGTTATGGTGTTCGGGCCTTGACCGTCACGGATTTTTTGGGTCGCTTGTATGCCATCGAGCAAGGGCATTTGAATGTCCATGAATATCACATCATAGTGATTAACGGTGGCTAAATTGAGCGCTTCTTGGCCATTAGAGCAGGTATCGACTTGGCTTACTTGCTCGCGCAGCAAGGCGCTAATCAACTTAAGATTGGCGGGGTTATCGTCTACGGCTAACACCCGCATCTGCTGTTTTTGACTGGCAGGCAGTAGGGGGATTTGCAATAAATCTGCTGAGGCATGCGAGTGTTCGGTACTGAGTTCTTGCTCGACCAGGGCTATCTTACAAACATGCGGACTCGTTAAAGCCTGAGCTAATTTTTGGTAATGCACCGGCTTGGTAAGGCACAGCTGTGCACCGCTGCGCACTAAGCTTTCTGCCAAAATAGGGTCTGTGGATCCCAACAACACCACCACTTGGTGCCCTTGAGCTTGGTGCTGCTCAATGCTGTGCTCCATCTGGCTAGGCAGGGCGTTGGGGCCAAAACCGAGCAGCACGTAATCCACTGTCTCATTGAGACTGGATTCCTGTATCAGCTGTACACCCCATTCTTGCAATAAGGCGGTGGTGGCGCGCCGACTAAAATTATCTTCTTCGATATAAAGTACGGTTTTCTGGCTCAGCTCGTGTAATGGCAAAGGCTCGGCCAGTGGCAGCGGGGCACGATTGAGTTCTAGGGTAAAACTAAATGCCGAGCCTACGCCCAATTCGGAGTGCAGTTCAATATACCCCGCCATTTGCTGAACCAGCTTTTGGGTGATCACTAAGCCTAAGCCGGTGCCGCCATAGCGGCGTGAAATGCTGGAGTCCGCTTGATTAAAGGCTTGAAATAGCTGGCGGCGCTGAATATCAGAGATACCAATACCGCTGTCTTGTACGTGAATACGCAGCGCCGTGCGCTCGGGTAGGCTTGCCGGGCAAGCGTCAACCCGTACATCTACGTTGCCTTGCTCGGTAAACTTAATGGCGTTGCCGACCAGGTTTATCAGCACTTGCTGCATGCGCAGCGGATCACCCACTAAGCTGTCTTCCACCGCCGTGTCTACCCGCAACGACAGCTCCAGACCCTTATCGTGGGCGCTGGGCGCGAGCAGTGTCATCACTTCTTGCAAGGTATCGCGCAGCGAGAAGGGAATTTGTTCCATTTTGAGTTTGCCGGCCTCGAGCTTAGAGAAGTCGAGAATATCGTTGATAATACTGAGCAGATTTTGCGCCGACTTTTCGATAGTGGTGAGATAGTCGAATTGATTAGCGGTGAGACGGGTTTTTTGTAATTGCCGCGCAAAACCGATCACGCCATTGAGCGGGGTACGCAGCTCGTGAGACATATTCGCCAAAAATTCGGTTTTCACCCGTGCCGCTTCTTGAGCGCGCTTTTTTGCCATATCTAATTCAATATTTTGAATTTCAATTTGCTCTAACGTTTCGCGCAAGTCAGAGGTAGCCTGATCGACGTTTTGCTGCATTTCTTCGTGATATTCGGCCAAAGACTTCGCCATGGCATTGATGCCATTTCTTAGCATGTCCATCTCACCGGTAAATTCGCCGTGCACTCGGGTGTCGAGTCGGCCTTCGCGAATTTTATAGATAGCCGTGATCATGTCGGTAATGGGCTGTGACACGCCACGAATTAACCGTATGCCAAAAAAGACGCTCAGGCTAACGCCTAACAGCACTATCAACCCGGCAAAAAACGTATCTTTATACTGTACCAGCAGGGTCGAGTCGTTGGTCAGCTGCATGGCAATATAACCAATGGGCACGGTTGATACGTCTTCCCAGGCTGAGTCGGTTTTAATATTGTCGGTGAGCACGGGAGTGCGCAAAATAATGCCCTGATCGCGATTATCGACTCGAGTCGCCAAGGGAATAGACTCGCCTTCGGCCAAGCGCAGCTGATTGAAATCTTTATGGTAATTCGAGGTCACCAATAAACGGCCTTGATCGTCAAATAAGGCGATGGCTTTGATGAGCGGACTATTATTACGATGAATATTACTAAGCAGGCGATTTAAGGCCTCACGATTGCGACTGGTAAGTGCTAATTCACTGGCCAGTGACATGGGTTCAATTACGTTAACTCCTTGGCTAATAAGGGATTTTTCTAGTTGTTGATAACGGCTCACCGAAAAGTAACCGGCCAGAAATATGCCAATAAGCAGCGTAGGAATTATGGTGTAGGCGAGTATTCTGGCTCGCAGGCCGTATTTGGTCATAGTGGGCTAATGTGGGACAATACCGATATTAAATCAACAGACGTTGATGATGACATAGTCGGTTCGAGGCCTCCACGTTTATGGTTCAGTTCTTCAAGCAAAGCAAACCCAAGTTGGCTCCACAAGCGCCGCTAGATGTGACCATAGCCGAGGTGAACAGCCACGGTATCGGCGTGACGCGTCATCAAGGTAAACCCTTGTTTGTGCCGGCGGCACTTAAAGGTGAGCGGGTGCGGGTGCGCATCGAGCAACAAAATGCCAAGTACCAAACGGCGCGCTTGTTAAAAGTGCTGACCCCGGCTGCTAGCCGAGCACAGCCCTTCTGCCCCTATATCAATGACTGCGGTGGCTGCTCCTTGCAGCACATGGCCGTGCATGAACAGCGCGCACTCAAGGCGCGCACGATGACCCAGTTGTTCTCTCGCCAAGGCATGAATGACTTACCCGAGCCAGAATGGCTGACGCATTCTTTGAATCAGGGCTATCGACGCGTGGCGCGCTTGGCTATACGCCTGCAAGGCAAAGGCGTGGCGTTGGGCTTTCGCCGCAGTCAATCGCACCAATTAGTCGAAATCGAACACTGCGGCGTGTTGCGTCCCGCACTATCGTCGCTGATAGCGCCGCTGCGCACTTTATTGAATCAACTCAAGGCGACCAAACAATTAGGCCATATTGAGTTGTATGAAGCCGTTGAGGGCGTGGCTATCTTGTTGCGGCACACCGCCAGTTTGGCTGCGACAGATATGGAATTATTGCTGTCTTTTGCCCAGACTCGTGATTTGGCGTTATTTTTACAAGACGATCATAGCCGTCGGCCTTTACATGTACCTTTTTCACTTTATTATCAGATAGATAATATAAAGCTGTCTTTTACGCCCGGCGATTTTATTCAAATTAATGGCCCGCTAAATGGCCAATTAGTGGCGAAAGCCCAAGCCTGGTTAGCCCCCGCACCTGATGATGCGATACTGGATTTGTTTTGCGGTGTGGGCAATTTCTCTTTGCCTTTAGCCGCGGCGGGTCACACCGTGATTGGGGTGGAGGGCGTCACGGAAATGGTCGAACAGGCGCGCGGTAATGCGGAAGATAATGAGCTGAGCCAAGCGCGTTATTATCGAGCCGACTTGGCTGCGGATTTCACCCAAGAACCTTGGGCTCAACAAGGGTTTGAGCGGGTGTTATTAGATCCCGGCCGCGCCGGTGCCGAGCACGTTATGCCTTATTTATGTAAGTTAGCACCTGAACGTTTGCTTTATGTTTCTTGTAATCCGGTCACCTTGGCCCGTGACAGCCAGCCATTATTGGCGGCAGGTTATAAGCTAACGCGTTTATGTTTAATCGACATGTTTCCCCATACGGTGCATTGTGAAGCAATGGCCTTGTTCGAATTGAATTAAGTTAAGGGGTAGTTATGGTTGCAGTACGCAATACTCATCTTACGGTCACTTTTGATTTAGCAGAGTGGGCTGCGAGTCTGCCATTCACGGCGGACGAACAAGGGCAGCTAAAGGCGCTGTATGAGTATTGTTTGAGCCTGAAGGCGCCGATGCCAGCCTTACTGCAACTACAGGCTCAAGGCGTAGAAATGGTGGGTATCTTGCTGACCTTGAGCATGGACACAGACACCATCAAGGCCGCTATCCTCTATCCTTTCGTGGAAGCAGGTCACTTAACCCTAGAGCAAATAGCACAAAAATTTGGGCTTGTTATACGTCGCTTATTACAAGGCGTAGTGGACATGGAAGCTATTCGTTCCTTGCAAAATGTGCACAGCAATAAAAGCTCAGAGGTCCAAGTAGACAGAGTCAGGCGCATGCTACTGGCTATGGTGGAAGACGTGCGCGCCGTGGTGATTAAACTTGCCGAGCGCATAACTTGCCTGCGCGAAGTAAAAAATTCCGATGAAGAAACCCGCGTCTTAGTCGCCAAAGAAATCGCCAATATTTATGCCCCACTGGCGAACCGGTTAGGCATAGGCCAGCTGAAGTGGGAGCTGGAAGACTTATCGTTTCGCTACTTGCACCCAGATACCTATAAACGGATCGCCTCTTTATTGCACGAAAAACGGCTGGCGCGCGAAGCCTACATTAACGACTTTGTGGGGGGCTTAAAAACCTCACTGCTTGCGTCTGGCATCAAGGCTGATGTGTATGGCCGACCCAAACACATCTACAGTATTTGGCGCAAGATGCAGAAAAAAAATCTGGATTTTGACGAGCTGTTTGATGTGCGAGCGGTACGCGTGATCACGGATCACTTACAAGACTGCTACGGTGCCTTGGGCGTGGTGCATTCTCAGTTTCGCCATATTCCCCGTGAGTTTGACGACTACGTAGCCAACCCTAAGCCTAATGGTTATCAGTCCATTCATACTGTGGTGCTGGGGCCTGAGGGTAAGACGGTAGAGATCCAAATTCGTACCGACCAAATGCATCAAGATGCAGAGCTGGGCGTGGCGGCACACTGGAAGTATAAAGAAGGTGGCACTAGCCCTAAGCAAAGCGGTTTTGAAGATAAAATTGCCTGGCTAAGAAAGCTGTTGGCTTGGCAAGAAGACATGGCAGAAAGTGGCTCTTTGGTCGATGAACTGCGCAGCCAAGTGTTTGAAGACAGAGTCTATGTGTTTACGCCTAAGGGAGAGGTGGTGGATATGCCGCTTGGTGCCACGCCACTCGATTTTGCCTATTATATTCACAGCCAAATTGGTCACCGCTGCATAGGCGCCAAGATTGATGGCCGCATAGTCCCCTTCACCTATGCCTTGCAAACCGGTGACCAAGTTGAAGTGATCACCCAAAAGCAGCCTAATCCCAGCCGAGATTGGATGAACCCCAATCAAGGCTTCTTACGCACCAGTCGCGCCCGCGCCAAGGTTAGCAACTGGTTTAAGAAGCAAGACCGCGACAAAAACATACTGGCGGGCCGTGAATTGTTAGATAAAGAGCTAGATCGCCTGAATCTGCAGTTCTCTGCCATTAATAAGACGGTATTAGAACGTTTTAACGTCACCCAACTCGATGATTTATTAGCCGGCATCGGCGGCGGCGATTTGCGTATTAATCAGCTGCTTAATTATCTGCAGGGCTTACATAAAAAGCCCACCAGCGCCGAAGAAGATCAGGCTGTATTGCGTCAGTTAGAGCTGAATGCCGCTAAAAAAACACCTGTCGTTAGCGCTAAGGGGCACATAGTGGTGCAAGGGGTGGGCAATTTAATGACCAATATTGCTCGCTGCTGCCAGCCCATTCCTGGCGATGAGATCAGCGGCTTTATCACTCAAGGCCGGGGTATTTCCATTCACCGTAACGATTGCGAGCAGCTAAAAGAATTACAACATCAGCATCCTGAACGTTTGGTGGAAGCTGTGTGGGGTGAAAACAGCGCCGGAGGCTATAAGATCACGCTGCGCGTGGTGGCTAACGACAGATCAGGTCTGTTGCGCGATATCACCACTATCTTGGCCAATGAAAAAATTAATGTGGTGGAGTTCAGTAGCCGTTCTAATCGCAAGCAACAAACCGCGACCATGGACATGGCACTGCGCATCTACAACATTGACACATTGAGCCGCGCCTTAGCCAAAATCAGCCAACTGCCAGATATTATTGAAGCGAAAAGACTGTAGCACTGCGTGCTGTGAGGCGTGAGGTGTAAAGCGTGAAGGGTAAACGATAAGACCAACCCCGTCATTAATAGCGCCTGACCTGCTAACGGGGTTTAGCACCTCACGTTTCAACTCTTACTTTTTCAGCGAAAACCTGCGCAACAGGTTGTGATGCTGCAGTCCACCCAGAACGCTACACCTTTAGGTGGGTTGTCGCGCAGCGAGTTCTAGGCATAACAGGAACGAGTTTATGAGCATAGTTTTCTATGTGATTAAACGAGTGAGTGTTATAACGACGAAATCGCCAGCAGCAACACACCTATTTAAGGAGCGGCATGAAACAATATTCTCTCGACGACTTGCTCGGCATTATGGCGGCGCTGCGCGACCCTGTATCGGGCTGCCCTTGGGATCAAAAACAAGACTTTGTCAGTATGGTGCCCCATACCTTGGAAGAAGCCTATGAGGTGGCGGACACCGTTACCCGTAATGCGCTGGATGAGTTACCCAATGAGCTGGGTGACCTGTTATTTCAAGTGGTTTTTTATGCGCAACTTGGCAAAGAGCAGGCGCTGTTTGATTTCAATGACGTGGTGCAAGCGGTCAGTGAGAAGCTCATTCGTCGCCATCCTCATGTTTTTACGAGCAATGAGCCGAACAGTGAGCTTGGCGAGATCAAGTTGAGTTCTGAGGCCGAGATCAAGGCTAACTGGGAAGTGACTAAGGCCCAAGAGCGCCAGCAGCTGGATGCGTCCGCCACCAGCGCCTTAGATGATATTCCGCGTAATTTACCCGCCTTAACGCGCGCCAATAAAATACAAAAGCGCTGCTCTGCCGTGGGCTTTGATTGGCAAGAATTAGCGCCGGTACTCGATAAAATCTATGAAGAGCTTGATGAAGTCATGGCTGAGCTTAAAGACCCACAACAAGATAGTGCCCGCATCGCCGACGAGCTGGGCGATGTGCTGTTTGCTTGTGTGAATTTAGTGCGCCACCTAAAGCAAGATCCCGAAGCCGTATTGCGCGGCGCCAACGATAAATTTGAGCGCCGCTTTCGCGGTGTCGAGCACGCCTTGCAACAGGATGGCAAGCGCAGTCAAGACTGCAGTCTGCAAGAATTAGATGCCTATTGGCGACAGGTTAAGCAAAAAGAGCGTTAGAAACGCCTGACGCTATACGCCTTACGTTGTAGGGAATAGAGCGTACAGCGTTTAACGTACAGCGTAAGACGGTTAGCGAGTTGAGCTTTACTTTTAGGGCGCCGAGCCGATAGCCAATGCAGGCCAGAGGAAATCCATGATGAAAATAAGATTAGGGCTATTTCTGCTCTACACCACGATTGGCGTGAGCGTGGCTCAAACACAAGTGCAAGCACAAACCCAAGAGCAGACCCAAGCGCAAACCAAGGCCAGCTCGAATACGGCTAGCAGTGCCCCAGGCAGTATACCTATGGCGAAACGTATTTCTACGGCTGCCAGTGGCGCTAAGTTAACCTCAGATGCCGCGGCGTCGGTGAAGAATACGGATACTCAACTCCCAGATGCAGACGATATTCAACGTAGCGATGCCAGCGAAGTGAGAGCGGCGTCGGATGCGGCTGTGGCAGCCTTGGCTGATGGTGAGTTGCGCGCCGTGCCCTTGTATGAAGAATATGAATTGCTTGAGTGGATCAATAGCAATCGTCATCTGCAGCAGGTGCGCGATAAAGATGACTGCCAGTTAGTACAAGACATTGAAGCGAGAGCCGAAGTGTTGCGCCTGCCTGCCTATCAATTTTTATGGGGCGATATGCTGGCCTGGGGTGTATGTGTGCCCCAGCAATCGCGCCGAGGCTTAACCATGTTGTGGAAGGCGGCCGAGCAAGGCTTGCCGGCGGCGCTTGAGCAGTTAGGTCGTTATTATTATGACGGCACTTTGGTGCAAAAAAATCGCGAGCGTGCCGAGCCCTTAATGCAAGAGGCCGCCAGTTTAGGCTTTGAAAAAGCCCAATTTACCTGGGCGAGATGGCTGCTCAGTGGTAGCGGTAGCCCGCTGGATTATCCGCAAGCCTATTTGTGGCTGAAAGAAATGATATTAGACAATCAAAAACAGCATCAAGAAGCCCAGCGTCTCAGCACCGCCTTGGCCGCCAGAATGCCGGCCCACAAAGTCAAAGAGTTAAATCATCGGCTAATGTTTTAGGCCTTAGGGGCAGCTTGAAGCAGTAAGCCATCAGCTAAGACCAACACCACTCCGTGGGCTCGTGAGTGATTTTTATTTGGCTATTGAGCTTAACTTACAGCTGAAAGCTCACCGCTTACGGCTGTATATCTCATACTTATGTCTAATAGTATTTCTTAAGTTAACAGCAAGTTGACCTTAAAATTAGCGGCTATGAATATACTTGCTGCTGATGTGGGTATTTAATATCCCACAGGCGCGCTAATCTGTATTATATATCTACTTTATTACTTAGGAACTGCCTCCATGAAGTTGACCACCTACACGGACTTTGGTCTCAGAACCCTAATGTATCTGGCGACTTTGCCTGAGGGAGAGTTGAGCTCGGTAGGACAGGTGTCAAAGTTGTACGACGTCTCTCGTAACCACTTGGTGAAGGTGGTGAATCAGTTGGCACGCGAAGGATATATTAAGGCTGTTCGCGGTAAGAATGGCGGCATACGTTTGGCCAAACCGGCCAGTGATATCAATATTGGGCAGGTGATACGCGTACTGGAGAACAACCTCAATGGCATTGATTGCGGCAGCCCGGCTTGTTATATAGTACGTATCTGTCTATTAAAGGATGCGCTTCAGGAAGCCATGGAGGCGTTTTTGGGCGTGATGGAAAGCTATACGCTTGCGGACTTAATCAGTAACCGTGATGAATTAATGGCTGTGTTCAGTAGCTTAGATCCCGCCGTTAATATCCCAGCCGTTAACGTAGACGTGGAATAGCTCATAAATAAATAGCCTTAAGCTTGAAGCGGTCAGTTAAACAACAAGAAAAAACCCTATAAATAGAACGGTATAACTGATGTGGAACAGAACTTTTTTTGCCACGGAAAAGAGAACTCTTTGTTTACGAGAGTCACGGACGCAGTTCACGTGCGACAAAAGATAAATGTCTTGATGGTAAGAGCTCGTCTGCTGCTGACCTAGTGGTTGGCTTACACTTGATGGTCACTTTTAGATCTTATCGCTATTTTTCCGTGTTCTTCCGTGACTCTCGTAACTCTCGTAACAAAGAGTCGTGGCAGATAAGGTTCTAGTTTTTAAAGGCAAGTTGACTGAAAATTCCACAGAAGTTATGAGCTATTCCTTAGAATAAATATGGTGTTTATCTTCTAGCTCTTCGCTTCAGGCTTTGAGCTTACGCCCAGCTATTTAAAGTAATGGGGCAACACCCGCACCAATTTAATCATATTGTTTTCTACTTCTAAAATCTCAATCGGATAGCCTGATAATCTCAAGCCAATATTAGCCTCGGGAATTTCTTCTAAGTATTCCAGTATTAAGCCATTGAGTGAGCGGGGGCCATCACAGGGCAGCTGCCAACCGAGCTCTTTATTAATATCGCGAATGCTGGCCGATCCTTCAATTAGGTAGGAGCCATCATCTTGGGGTTTGATCTCATCGCTTAAAGTGGGGCTGATAGTAGTGGTAAAATCACCGACTATTTCTTCTAAAATATCATCCAGTGTCACTAGGCCTTGAATATCGCCGTACTCATCAACAATCAAGCCGATGCGCTCTTTATTGCGCTGAAACTTCACCAGCTGCACGTTAAGCGGCGTGGCTTCGGGAATATAATATAGCTCACGCAGCGCGCGCATTAAGTTGGCTTTGCTAAATTCATCTTTGGCTAATAAGCGCAGCGCATCGCGGGCGTGAATAAAACCTAAGGCATCGTCGATGTTATCGCGATACAACAGCACTTTAGTGTGCGGGCTTTGTAGCAGACGACGACTCATGTTTTTCCAATCTTGAGTAATGTCGATGCCGTAAATTTCATTACGCGGCACCATGATATCGTCTACGGTAACCTTCTCAAGATCTAAGATAGACACCAGCATATCTTGGTGGCGCCGCGGTATGAGCGCCCCCGCTTCATTCACTATGGTACGTAACTCTTCGGAGCTAATGGCGTTATCTTCTTGGTTACGCGGGTTAATACGAAATAACATTAATAAGCCATTTGAGATGGCATTAATCATCCACACCGCAGGATACAGCAGCCACATCAAAGGCTTAAGTATAAAGGATGCCGGAAATGCCACACGCTCAGGGTAAAGGGCGGCGAGGGTTTTCGGTGTTACTTCAGAGAAGATCAGCACCACTATGGTTAAGCCCACGGTGGCGATGGCCACGCCTAAATCGCCGAACAGACGAATCGCAATCAAGGTAGCAATGGCCGATGCCATAATATTGACCAGATTGTTACCGATTAAAATAAGGCCGATTAAGCGGTCAGGGCGCGCCAGTAGTTTCTCAACGCGAATTGCGGATTTGTGATTATTTTGTGCTAAATGACGCAACCGATAACGGTTGAGCGACATCATGCCAGTTTCTGAGCTTGAGAAAAAAGCAGAAAGAATAAGTAAAGCTATCAGGATACCCGTGAGGGTACCCGTGGGGATTGCGTCCAAGCAGGCCGTCCTGTGTCGTAGTCGTAAAAATAAGTCATTAAATTGATGTCATTACTAAGGATTTAGCGCGGGCTGTCAAGTCTCAGCCCAGTAACACCTCGCGTACGAAACGACTGCCAAAGTAAGCCAAGGTCAGTAATAAACTGCCGGCAAGGCTGGTCCAAATGACTTTTTTGCCGCGCCAACCCAAGTGGTGATGGCCCCAAATCAAGCCCACATACACGCACCATGCAAGTATGGTCAGCGCCGCCTTGTGGGCTTTGGTGGGGCTAAACATGTCTTGTAAAAAGAACAAACCGCTGGAAATCGACAACGTCAGTATCACCACACCAATAAAAATCAATCGGAACAGATAGCGCTCCAGCGTCATCAAGGGTGGCAAGGAAGGCAGGTTGGTCAGTTTGTGCGACTTGAGCCGGTGAGTTAAAAAACTCAATAAAATCGCCAACAGCGAGGCAATCGCCAGCAAAGAATACGCCAGCAGGCCCAGCCCTATGTGCAGTAGCACTTCAGGGCGGGTCTCAAGATACATGCTGTAATGGCTGGGTAGCAGCCAGTCTGCCGCTAATAATAAGCCGGCAAAACCATAGACCAAGGGCATGAGTAGCCATACTTTAAAGCGTGCTACTAGCACCGTCATCAGAGCGGCAATAATCAGGCTAATTAATGAGGCAACGTTGAGTATGCTCAGGTTTTGCCCCGGCACCAGTACTATGCCGTTGAACAACCAGAGGCCATGCAGCGCTAAGGCACAGAGTGCTGCCAGCACTGCGGCACGTCCGCGTCTGTGTTGCGGGTTGAGTATATTATGCACACAGGCAAAGGCTGCTAATAAATAAAAAGCCATCGCCAAAATAGCAAGCAATTCCATATGAATTTAAGCCATTAATGGGTGAAATAAGAAGAATTATCAGTATACCCTTAACCCAAAGCATATCGCTACCCAAGGTAGCTTAAGTTCGGCGCATAACTTGGGTATACTAGAGCTAATTTTCGCCAATTGCGGGCTATATCATGTTTGAAAATCTTACCGAAAGGCTATCGCACACCCTGAAAAATATCAGTGGCCGCGGGCGACTGACCGAAGACAATATTAAAGAAACCCTGCGCGAAGTGCGCATGGCGCTGCTTGAAGCAGACGTGGCACTGCCGGTGGTGCGTGACTTTGTTAATCGCGTCAAAGAGCGTGCCGTGGGCACAGAAGTCTCTAAGTCCTTAAGCCCTGGTCAGGCTTTCATTAAGATAGTGAATGCCGAGCTGGTGGCGGTGATGGGTGAGGCTAACGAAGAGCTGAACCTGTCCACCACGCCGCCGGCAGTGATCTTGATGGCGGGCTTGCAAGGGGCGGGTAAAACCACTTCTGTGGGCAAACTGGCTAAATTCTTAAAAGAGCGGCACAAGAAGAAAGTCTTAGTGGTGAGTGCCGACGTCTATCGTCCGGCCGCCATTAAGCAGCTGGAAACCTTAGCCGCCGATTTAGGCGTGGAATGCTTCCCCAGTAATATCGAACAAAAGCCGGTCGAGATTGGCCGTAACGCGCTGGACTATGGTCGTAAGCAATTTTTCGATGTGTTGATAGTCGACACCGCCGGTCGTTTGCACGTCGATGCAGCCATGATGGATGAGATCCAGCAGCTGCATCAGGCCATCAAGCCCATCGAAACCCTGTTTGTGGTGGACGCCATGACAGGCCAAGACGCGGCCAATACCGCCAAGGCTTTCAATGATGCGCTGCCACTGACCGGTGTGATCTTGACCAAGGCTGACGGTGATGCTCGTGGTGGTGCCGCGCTTTCGGTGCGCCACATTACCGGTAAGCCGATTAAATTTATCGGTATGGGCGAAAAAATTGACGCCCTAGAGCCCTTCCATCCGGATCGTATCGCCTCGCGTATTTTGGGCATGGGCGACATGCTGTCGTTAATCGACCAAATGGAACGCTCGGTCGATAAAGACAAAGCCGCGCAAATGGCGCAGAAGCTGAAAAAAGGCAAAGGCTTCGATCTCGAAGACTTTCGTGATCAACTCGTTCAGATGCGTAGCATGGGTGGCATGATGAGCCTGATGGACAAGTTGCCGGGCATGAGCCAGTTGCCGGACAGCGTCAAAGACCAAGTAAATGACAAGATGAGCGTGCGCATGGAGGCCATTATCGGCTCCATGACACCCAAAGAGCGTCGCCATCCAGACTTAATTAAAGGCTCGCGTAAGCGCCGGATTGCTTTAGGCTCGGGCACAGAAGTGCAAGAAGTTAATAAGCTCTTAAAGCAGTTTACCCAGATGCAAAAGATGATGAAAAAGATGTCTGGCAAAGGCGGCATTCGCAAGATGATGGGGCAAATGAAAGGCATGATGGGCCCAGGCGGCATGGGTGGTATGGGCGGCGGTGGCCGTCCATTTTAAGCTAAACCCTTAAAAAATAGTCATTTCGGCTGTTTACACTCTCAGAATTGATAATCTTATCCGCCGCAGCACTGTGCCGATTTGGTTGCAATGCCAGCATATTGGAGTACAATTGCGCGGCTTATTTTAAGCCAAGGTTCGCACTGTTTGCGGCCCTTGTTTGTTCCGTTATATAGAGGACGATATGGTAACCATTCGTTTACAACGTGGTGGCGCGAAAAAGCGTCCGTTTTACCAAGTAGTAGTGGCAGACAGCCGTTACGCACGTGACAGCCGTTTCATCGAGAAAGTAGGCTTCTTCAACCCATTGGCTGCTGGCCAAGCTGAAAAGCTGCGTATCGATCTTGAGCGCATCAATCACTGGGTTGGCCAAGGCGCATCTTTATCTGATCGCGTTGCCAAGTTAGTAAAAGACGCAACTAAAGCTGCGGCTTAAGTCTGAATCAAGGGTGGGAATTAAAGTGAGCGAACCTGTAGTAGTAGGCCAACTAGGCGCCGTTTATGGCATTAAAGGTTGGTTGAAGGTCAACTCCTTTACCGACCAACCAGATGGTATTTTCGATTATCAGCCTTGGCTGATGAGAGTAGGTACTGGCTGGCGTGAAGTTAAGGTTTCGGCCTGGAAGCGCCATAATAACGGTCTTATTTGTAAGCTCGATCATGTTGAGCAGCGCGAAGAAGCCCAACTGTTAACCGGCTCCGATATCGGCGTCAGTGCAGAGTTATTTAAGCCTTTGCCCGCCGACGAATTCTACTGGCGTGACTTGATCGGTTGTCGAGTGCAGAACACCAAGGGCTATGATTTTGGCCTAGTATCGCAGTTGATGGAAACCGGTTCTAACGACGTCTTAGTAGTGAAAGCGAATGCCAAAGACGCCTTTGGTCAACGTGAGCGGCTAATCCCGTTCATCGAAGACCAAGTGATAAAGTCTGTAGATCTTGCAGAACGCATCATAGAAATTGATTGGGAACCGGATTTTTAACTTAAGTTTGCAAGCGCGGAGAAAATCATCATGTGGATAGGGGTGGTTAGCCTCTTCCCGGAGATGTTCCGGGCTGTGTCTGACTTTGGTGTAACCGGGCGGGCCGTTAAAGATGGTCTGTTGACATTTGAATGCTGGAATCCACGAGATTTCGCCCAGGACAAACACCGCACTGTCGATGACAGACCTTATGGGGGCGGACCTGGGATGCTAATGATGGTGCAACCCTTGCGTGATGCGATAGCCGCAGCACGAGAGGCAGCGGGCGAGGGAGCCAAGGTAATTTACCTGTCTCCTCAAGGCCGCAAGTTGGATCAGCAAGGCGTTAGCGAATTGGCCCAACAGCAAAAGCTGATTTTGGTGGCCGGTCGGTACGAAGGAGTGGACGAGCGCATCATCCAAGCCGATGTCGACGAAGAGTGGTCGGTGGGTGATTATGTGCTTAGTGGCGGCGAGTTGCCGGCTATGGTGCTGGTAGACGCGGTGGCCCGTTTGGTGCCGGGTGTATTAGGCGACATGGCCAGTGCGGAGCAAGATTCCTTCAGCGAAGGGCTCTTGGATCACCCGCACTACACGCGCCCTGAACAACTGGCGGGAATGGCCGTTCCTAAAGTGTTGTTGAGTGGCAAACACGCCGAGGTGGCCAGTTGGAGAATGCAGCAGTCGTTAGGTCGTACCTGGTTAAGAAGACCGGAACTATTAAACAACCTAGCTCTGACTGACGCGCAAGAACAACTTCTTGCCCAATTTATCCGTGAACATAACGGATCTAAACAGTAGAGTTTTCAGTTTACCCTAGGTAAAGGAAGTATCATGAGCAAAATTATTAAGCAGCTGGAAGACGAACAATTACGTACCGACATTCCTGAGTTCGGTCCTGGTGACACTGTACGTGTGATGGTACGCGTTGCTGAGGGCGGTAAAGAGCGTCTTCAGGCATACGAAGGTGTTGTTATCGCCATGCGTAATCGTGGTCTGCACTCTTCTTTCACCGTTCGTAAGATCTCTAACGGTGAAGGCGTAGAACGTGCTTTCCAGACTCACAGCCCGTTGATCGGCAGCGTTGAACTGAAGCGCCGTGGCGTAGTACGTCGCGCTAAATTGTACTATCTGCGTGATCGTGCCGGTAAGTCTGCTCGTATTAAAGAGCGTCTTGTTGCACGTGGCACTGCTCCGCGCAGCGCTAAGTAACAGCCGACCGGTTGTGATAAAAGGCCCGCATCTGCGGGCCTTTTTGTTTTCTGATGGTGAGGTGTGAGGGGTAAAGCGTGAGGGGTTACTCCTCACACCTCCCTCTTCACGCCTCACATTTTTACGTTAAGGAAATCTCAATGCCATTTACCGTATGGGGCTTGACGATAGCGCAGGCCTTATTAATGTCGGGCAATATTCTGTTGGTGTCGATCTCGGCCTTAGTGGGGCAAGAATTAGCGGCGCATCCGGCCTTAATGACGCTGCCGATTGCCTGCCAGTTTATCGGTGTAATTTGTGCCACCTTGCCCGCGGCGCACTTGATGCAACGCTTGGGTCGTAAAATTGGCTTTGTGAGCGGCAATTTAATCGGCCTACTCGGGACTTGGGTGGCGCTACAAGGCTTGTTACAGATCAGTTTGGCACTGTTTGCCTTGGGTACCTTCTTGATTGGCATTGCCATAGGTGTGGGCCAGCAATATCGTTTTGCGGCCCTTGAAGCCTGCGCCCAGCCGTTGCACGCTCGGGCTATTAGCATGGTGATGGCCGGCGGCGTGTTAGCGGCCATTATCGGGCCTAATTTGGCGATCCTCTCCCAACACTGGCATCAAGCCAGCCCCTACGCGGGGGCCTTTTACGGTTTGTTTGGTCTGTATGTGCTAGCCATGTTATTGATCATGGCGCTGCCTTTACCTAAGCCCATGCCGATCAATCATGATGCTAAGGTGAGAAGTTATAAGCAGCTGTTTGCTCAGCCTTTATTATTAGCGGCGGTGGCGTCTGGCATGATCGGCTATGGCATTATGGTGCTGATCATGACCGCCACCCCCTTGGCTATGAATCATCACCAGCATGGCTTTGCAGACACGGCCCATGTGATCCAGTGGCATGTGCTCGGCATGTTTGTGCCGTCTTTCGTTACCGGCTCTTTAATTCGGCGCTTCACCACGCGACGCGTGATCTTGTGGGGTTGCGGCGCCTTATTACTCAGCGTGCTGGTGAATCTAACCGGCCAAGGCTTTTGGAATTACTGGTGGGGCTTGCTGTTATTAGGTGTAGGTTGGAACTTCACTTTTATTGGTGCCACGCATTTACTGACTTTTAGCTACTTGCCTGCGGAAAAAGCCAAGGTGCAGGGCATCAACGAATTTATGGTATTTAGCGCCGCCGCCGTGGGCAGCTTATTCGCCGGCCAAGGCTTAGTGCTGCTGGGCTGGGCTTGGTTAAACCTCTTCGCCATCCCGTGGATCTTGCTGGTGGCCTGGTTGATCTGGCGACTCAAAGAGCAGCCCCTAGGTGTGAAGAGTGAGGCGTGAAGAGTAAAGGGGACAAGCCTAGATTAAACCAACAGGAGTAATGCTTTGTGGTCTGTCTGCTTGTTCGGCGGTCATGCGGAGCTGGAGGGCTTAAAATTCCTTTTGTTAGGTTTACCCTTCACTCATTTCCCTTCACTCATTTCCCTTCACACTTTACCGTCACTTACAGCATAAAATGTTTAGCCAACAGGGCCGCAGTAAAACCGGTTTTAAGGTAGAAGCCGCGCGGTAGCGTCATTATGGCTTGGCCTTCTGCGCCAACGGCCTCGGTCAGCGCCTTGCTGTTGGCCGCTTTTGGGCGCAGTTGTAACACTTGTCCATGACGTGCCGTGATGTTTTGAATTTGGCCAAGGCTTATCAGCTCCATGATCTCTTCCCAATCTTGGCGTAATAGCCGTTCTTCTTCTGCACTCGGTTGCCAGCATAATGGCGGGCCTATGATCCGCTCGCCGGGTGGAGTTTGGCGGCTGCCAATGATAGGGATCCACAGCACGCAGGATAATTTGTTGCGCACATTCGAGTCTTGCCAACGCAAACCACTGATCCCCATCAATGGCGCTACACTGACGAAGGTGGTTTCCAGCGGCTTGCCTTGTTCATCTACCGGTATGGTTTTTAGCTCTACGCCCAATTCGGGAAAGTCTTGCTCTGGCTTGGATCCGGCACTGGCGCCTAAGGCCTGCTCTAACAACTGGCCGATCCAGCCTTTATCGCGGCGCAGGTGCTCGGGTACTGTTATGCCTAGCTGCTGGGCAATTTCTGCGAGTGATAGGCCGGTTAACTGCTCTGCATTGTGCAGTAGGGCGGCGCGGTCGTGAGGACGAGTTCCTAAGTGGTACAAAATATAATCAACCCTGATTTTAAAGATGAAAGCTGACTGTAAAGACGGTAATTGATACAAGGTCATGATTTGAAAAGTATTATACCCGAGCTCTGCGGCCGATCATTGAATCACCTATCATATAAGGCTTTTTGCCTATCATAAACAGCCTGTTACACAGGCTTATCCACAGAAATTCTGGATAAGTCGGACCAAGGTCAATTTTATCATTTTAGATTGACAAATTTGCAGCTTATGGCAGTTAAGTTCAGATTGTTAACACTAAGTTCACCTGAATACTGTGGATAACTTGGGTGTGATTGTTTTTTGTACAGTTCAACTTGCTCACAATTGAGAATACTTAAAATACCCTGTGTAAAGATCCAGTTAGATCCTTTTTGTTGAATTTAAAGATATGATTTTATTAACTTAAATTTATCTGACTCTAGGATCATAAAATAAGTTTAACCTATGCTTACTGAGATCATGATCAAGCTATACAGCCTTTATCACAAGCTTATCCACACAATATGGGGGCAAGTGATCCGTCGAGGATCCCTTTTTGTTTATAACTATTGACAGAAACACAAGTTATTCAAAATTAGCTAATTCGGCTATATGCACAGCATCATTTGCCGCGAATAGGGGAATATGGAACAATCCTAGGTATGTTATTTTTTTAGTCTGGTGATTGCGTGATAGATGGCGACGGTTTTCGTCCCAATGTAGGCATAGTGCTCTGCAATCGCAAAGGCCAGGTGCTATGGGCGAGGCGCTACGGCCAGCATTCTTGGCAGTTTCCTCAAGGTGGCGTGGATGACGGTGAAAATCCGGAGCAATCCATGTATCGGGAGCTGTATGAAGAAATCGGGCTTAGGCCTGAGCACGTGACTTTGCTCGCGGTCACGCGCCATTGGCTGAAATACAAGCTGCCTAAGCGTCTGGTGCGATGGGACAGTAATCCGGTGTGCATCGGCCAAAAACAGAAGTGGTTTTTGTTGCGGTTGGAATCAGAGCATGAGTCGCACATTGAGTTTGGCTGTCATGGTCAACCGGAGTTTGATGATTGGCGCTGGGTTAGCTATTGGTACCCGGTGCGTCAAGTGGTGTCCTTTAAGCGTGAAGTGTATCGACGAGTGTTGAAAGAATTTGCGCCTATTGTGATGGCGGAGCAAGGTCGGCGAGACCGAGATCCTCGTAAACGGCCGCGCTAGTCAAAGCAGGTGAGGCGTAAAGGGTAAAGGGGAAAGGGGAAAAAATAGCGCCCAGCGCCGAGCTAAACCGAAACAGGTTTTTTGTCGGCGAACGCTTTTAGTTTTGCGCAGCAAAACTAAAGCTGTAAGTTAAAGAGAAACACGAGAGCGAGATCCTGAAACGAGTTCAGGAACACGGTCAAGGGCAGAAGACCAACAAGCTGTGCTTTACGTATAACGTAAGGCGTTAAACGTATGGCGCAACTTAAAGGAGTAGGCGGCTGTGTTAAAGGAATTGCGGGAAATCGTCCAGCAGGTCACGGCCAGCTCTGATCTTAATGAGGCCATGAATGAGCTGGTGCGCCAAACCCGCTCAGCCATGAACGTCGACTGCTGCTCTATTTATCTGCGCCAACATCCTCAGCAGCACTATATGCTGGCTGCCACCGATGGTTTGGCGGCAAGTGCTGTGGGCCGCGCTAAAATTCCGTTAGGCGAGGGCATAGTTGGCTTGATTGGCGATAAAGAAGAGCTGATAAACCTAGCCGATGCACGCTCGCATCCGCAATTTAAGTATTTACCGGAAGCCCACGAAGACGCCTTTATCTCATTTTTGGGCGCGCCTATCATCCATCAGCGCAAAACCTTGGGTGTGCTGGTGGTGCAGCAAAAATTGGAGCGGTTATTTGAAGAGGGTGAAGAATCCTTCTTGGTCACCTTGGCCTCGCAATTAGCTACCGTTATCGCCCATGCCGAAGCCAAGGGCAACTTACGCTCCCCTAACTGGCATGGCATGCTGCGCGGCTTAGCGGGCTCGCCTGGGTTAGCCATTGGCCGCGCTTGGGTATGGCGGCCGCGTATTGAGCTGGCTCAAGTAACAGAGCGCAAGGCAGACGACCCTGTGTTGCAGCATCAACGACTGGATAAAGTCTTGGTGCAAGTGGAAGATGAGCTGAACGGCATGGCGCTGCGGCTGCAAGAATCTCAAGTCAGTGCATCGGTGGCCGTGCTTGAGGTTTATCAGTACCTGCTCAAAGATCCGCTGTTTATTGCCTTGATCCGCCAACAAATAGATCAAGGCTGGATTGCCGGCAGTGCGGTGAAACGCATCTGTGAACAACAAATTGCCCAGTTTAGCCATATGTCGGATCCTTACTTGCGCGAGCGAGCGTCGGACATTCGCGATCTGGGGCAGCGATTGTTGACGCGCTTGATCCACGAAGACGAAGGCATGCATAGCCTATCGTTAGATGAACCGGTGATCTTGGTGGCCGATGAAATTAGCGCCACCTTAATCGCCGAAATTCCGGCTAATAAACTTAAAGGTATCGTCTCCGCCAAAGGCTCGGTGAACTCTCATGCCGCTATTTTAGCCCGCTCCATGGGCGTGCCCGCTGTGATGGGCATAGATCATAACTTCGAGTTGCTTGAAGACCGTCTCTTGATTGTCGATGGTTATCACGGCGATTTATTGGTGGAGCCGGTGACGTCGGTATTGCGCGAATATAAAAGGTTGATCAAGCAAGAGCGGCAAATGGATCAACTGTTTGCCAGTGTTGGTCATGAGCCTGCGTGCACCTTAGATGAAGTACCGGTCGCCTTGTTGTTGAATGCCGGCTTGAGTGCAAACACCACTATTAGTGCTAACGATACGGTGGAGGGCATAGGCCTATTTCGCACCGAAATTCCTTTTATGCTGCGCGACCGTTTTCCCTCCGAGCAAGAGCAAATCACTACCTATAGACGCGTATTGGCTAATTACGTGGGCAAGCCGGTGTGCATGCGCACCTTAGACGTAGGCGGTGATAAGCAGCTGCCGTATTTTCCCATAGTGGAAGAAAATCCCTTCTTAGGCTGGCGTGGTATTCGCTTGACGCTGGATCATCCCGAAATATTCTTAGTGCAATTAAAAGCCATGTTGCGCGCCAGCCAAGGGCTGGATAACTTATCGATCATGCTGCCCATGGTGACCAATCTCGATGAAGTACGGGCCGCTCGGCGCATGCTAGATAGAGCGTGGCGTGAGGTGTCAGCGGAAACCCCTGAGCATGAGGTGATCCGTTATCCAAGCCTAGGGGTGATGGTAGAAGTGCCGTCGTTATTGTATTTGTTGCCTGACTTAGCGCCGCTGGTGGATTTTTGGTCGGTGGGCACCAATGATCTCACCCAATATTTGTTAGCCGTGGATCGTAATAATGGTCGAGTGGCTAACATTTACGATGCGCTGCATCCGGCGGTACTGCGTGCTTTGCAGCAAATTATTGAGGCGGGTGAGCTATTTGATAAGCCGGTATCGATTTGCGGCGAACTGGCAGGCGATCCGATTGGTGTGCTGATCCTGCTCGCCATGGGGTATCGGCGGTTTAGTATGAACAGCAGCAATATATTGCGCATCAAATACATAGTGCGCCAATCGCGCTGCGACGAGCTAAAAAAGCTGTTAGCCGAAACCCAAGACCAGCAGCGAATGGACTCCATCAAACAGATCTTTGGTCGTTATTTAGAAGAGCGCGGTCTTGGTGGCTTGTTGCGCGGACCTAAGCCCTTCGGGCAGCCGTAAGCTCCTTCAAAGAGCTATCAGCTTTAAGCGGTAACTTAACCCAAGCACAATGTTTTCTGCCGCAGCTTGCTGATGTCGCGCAGCGCTACACATTGGCTTTGATGTTTATCTTTTAGCGCGCTTTCTAACTGATCGCAGCCTTGAGTATTCCTTAAATTCTGGCAATTATCTCGGTGCGATTGCACAATACCCCCTTTTTGTTGTTGCTGGAGAAAGGCATGTCTGAAGGCCACTGGGTGTTCCCCGGTTTCGATCCCATTGCTATCCAAATAGGCCCGCTTGCGGTGCATTGGTATGGCTTGATGTATTTACTTGGCTTTGTGTTTGCTTGGTTAGTCGCCAATTGGCGAGCGGCACAGCCTGGATCCGGATGGACCAAAGACCAAGTGTCTGATGTGCTTTTCTATGGTTTCTTAGGCGTGATCATCGGCGGTCGCCTCGGATATGTGTTCTTCTATCAATTTGATGCCTTCTTGGACGATCCTCTGTATCTGATTAAGATCTGGACCGGCGGTATGTCGTTTCATGGCGGCTTGATTGGCGTGATCACAGCGCTCTGGCTATTTGCCCGTAAGCAGAGAAAAACCTTCTTTGCGGTGTCTGATTTTATTGCACCCTTGATCCCTTTTGGCTTAGGTGCGGGGCGCATCGGTAACTTCATCAATGGCGAATTATGGGGCCGGGTGACCGATGTGTCTTGGGGCATTATTTTCCCTGCCGCCGGTATGCTGCCGCGCCATGCTTCACAGCTGTACCAGTTTGCGCTGGAAGGCGTGGTGCTGCTGATTATCTTGAACGTAGCCTGGTTGTTACGCGCGCCGCGCGGGGCTGTCTCTGGGCTATTTCTCCTCTGTTATGGCCTATTTCGCTTTATGGTGGAATTTGTGCGGGAGCCGGATGCGCAGTTAGGTCTGTATCTGAATATGTTCAGCATGGGGCAGTTGCTATCCATGCCCATGATGTTGGCCGGTGGCATTATGTTGTGGGCCGCTTTTTGCCGCCCTCAGTGGTATACCCGCAATGATTTATTAACGGAGAACAAATAGCGTGAAAGCCTATCTTGATTTAATGCAGCATATTTTAGACAAGGGCGCGGTCAAAGAAGACAGAACCGGTACCGGTACCTTGTCGGTATTTGGTCATCAGATGCGCTTTGATTTGGCCGAGGGTTTTCCGTTAGTGACGACCAAAAAGTGCCATCTCAAGTCGATCATTTATGAATTGCTGTGGTTTTTAAACGGCGACACCAATATCGAGTACCTGAAAGAAAATGGCGTGCGTATCTGGGATGAGTGGGCCGACGACAACGGTGATTTAGGACCGGTTTATGGCCATCAGTGGCGTAGCTGGCAAGGCGCCAATGGCAAAGTGATTGACCAAATTAGTGAAGCGCTACACACCATCAAAACCAACCCAGACAGCCGTCGCATTATTGTCTCGGCGTGGAACGTGGGTGAGCTTGAGCAAATGGCGCTCGCACCTTGTCATGCGCTGTTCCAGTTTTATGTGGTGAATGGCAAGTTGTCTTGTCAGCTTTATCAGCGCAGCTGTGATGTATTTTTAGGCTTGCCCTTTAATATCGCAAGCTACGCGCTGTTAACACACATGATGGCGCAACAGGCGGGGCTGGAAGTCGGGGACTTTGTCTGGACTGGTGGCGATGTGCATCTCTACAGCAATCATCTGGAGCAAACGGCATTGCAGTTAACGCGCCAGCCTTTCGCCTTACCTCGCTTAAAGCTAGCCCGTAAACCCGACTCGTTATTTGATTATGCCTTTGAGGACTTTGTGCTAGAAGACTATCAAGCACACCCGCATATTAAGGCCGCAGTAGCCATTTAACTCAAGATCCAATATGTTATGGGGGCGTTACACAGGAGTGGGCGGTTTCTTTAACAAAAATCTATAATTAACGGCAAAGGTTTTGCCGTCTGCACTAGGTAGTGCAAGGGAATGCCCGTTAGGGATGAGCCGAGTATATTCGGTAGCGGATCGTTGATGAGAAGGAGTCTCTATCATATGGCCTATGTACTAAAGCGTTTTCTGGCAATGGAATCTGCCGGCGGTATTTTGTTAATTATCGCCGCTATTATTGCCATGTTGATGGCCAATACGGGTTTGTCTGATGTCTATCAGAACGTACTAAATACGCAAATTCAGCTGCGCATCAGTAGTCTTGATTTGGATAAAACCCTCGCGCATTGGGTAAATGATGGCCTAATGGCGATTTTTTTCTTGGTGATTGGCCTGGAAGTAAAACGTGAGCTGGTGTCTGGCGCGCTATCGAGCCGAGAAAAAGCCCTGTTTCCGGCGGTGGCTGCGATAGGCGGTATGTTGTTCCCTGCCTTGTGGTTTTTGTTGTTTAACCTTGGCGAGGAGGTTAGCCAAAATGGTTGGGCCATTCCGACCGCAACCGATATTGCGTTTGCGCTGGGCGTGATAGCTCTTTTGGGCAAGCGAGTGCCACTGAGTCTTAAAGTGTTTTTACTGGCATTAGCCATTATTGATGACTTGGGCGCTATCATCATCATTGCCTTGTTTTATAACCACGGCATTTCGATACCAGCGCTGTCGGTCGCGGCATTAGGTATTGGTGGCTTGTATTGGATTAACCGCGCGCAGGTGAAGAATCTGGTGCCGTACCTAATCCTCGGCTGGATAGTATGGGTGGCGGTACTGCAGTCGGGAGTGCATGCTACGATAGCTGGCGTTATTTTGGGCTTTTTGATCCCACTGCATGGTATTAAGTTCTCACCCTCTCAAGAGTTAGAGCGCTTTCTTCATCCTTGGTGTGCCTTTTTTATCTTGCCGCTGTTTGCCTTTGTGAATGCGGGAGTTTCACTTCAGGGCTTGTCTTTCTCTGATCTGGCGGCACCCTTACCGTTGGGTATTATGGCCGGCCTACTGCTCGGCAAACCGATGGGCATATTTTTAAGTGCTTGGTTGGCGGTGCGCTTAGGCTGGGCACAGTTGCCTGCTGGAGTCTGTATGAAGCAGATATTTGGCGTGTCCGTGCTCTGTGGTATCGGCTTTACTATGTCTATTTTCATCGCTTCATTGGCCTTTGCACAAACCCCTGAACTGGCTAATCTATCGCGCTTAGGTATTTTATTAGGCTCTACCTTGGCGGCCAGCTTGGGCTATACGCTCTTGTATCTCATTTTGCCGCAGCAGCAGTTAACGTCGGTGGGGGAAGAGAAAGCTCAATGCGACTCGCAGGTAAAGCCTACCTAGTTTTGCTTTATTAGCGTTAACTTACGTACTTTTTGCTTAAGACACCTTCGCTTAATCGGCTATCGCGCCTGTGACTAGAGCGGCTGGGTATTCAAACCCAGCCGCTTTTATTATGATGGGGCATATGCCGTGGAGATTTCCTTTGTCACACCTTAATTACAATCATCTATATTACTTTTGGATGACGCAAAAAAAGGGCTCGGTGACCAAAGCTGCCGAGGCCTTATTCTTAACGCCACAAACCGTGACTGGACAAATCCGCCAGCTTGAACAACGCCTCGGCGGTAAGCTCTTTAAGCGCAAGGGGCGCCAACTGGAAGCCAGTGAGCTGGGTCAATTAGTCTTTAAGTATGCGGATCGCATGTTCAGCTTGTCCTATGAAATGCTGGATATAGTGCATTATCGCAAAGAAGATCATCTGATTTTTGATGTTGGCGTAGCCGATGCCTTGTCTAAGCGCTTGGCGAGTCGAGTATTAATGTCGGTGATCCCCAACGATGGCTCGATTCATCTGCGCTGTTATGAGTCGACCCACGAAATGCTGTTAGAGCAGCTCAGTGAACATAAACTGGACATGATCTTATCGGACTGCCCCGTGGACTCAGCGCAGCATGCAGGTTTGTTATCGAAGAAACTGGGTGAGTGTGAGATGGGCTTTTATTGCCGCGAGCCGCTGCCGAGTAAACCCTTCCCTGAATGCCTTGAAGAGCGGCGCCTGCTTATTCCTGGGCGACGCACCGCCATGGGCCGACAATTGCGCCACTGGTTAGAAGTACAAGGCCTAAAGCCACAAATTCTTGGTGAGTTTGATGATGCGGCGCTGATGAAGGCCTTTGGCTTTTTTAATCAGGGTATTTTCGTGGCGCCGGCTATTTATCGCGATGCCATTTTACAATATCAGCCGGTGGTCGAAATTGGCCGCGTCGAAGAGCTAAAAGAAGAATATTACGTTATTTTCGCCGAACGTATGATACAACACCCTGCGGTGAAGCGATTATGCGAAAGTGATTTTAGTATGTTATTTTCGGGACTAGACGATTTTTCTACGGGTATAGCGCCCGTCAGCTTTGACGGCGAATTCAGTTAACCACTCATAAGTGGGCATCATAAGTGGGCATAATAATGGACATGCAAGCAATGCAAGCAGGTGCGGCCCATGCCGTTAAGCTGCTGAAGGCACTGGCGAATGAGCGCAGACTCTTTATTTTGTGTCATTTGCTGGACAAGGAATTGTCGGTGGGTGAAATGAATCAACACTTAGGTTTGAGCCAATCGGCGCTTTCTCAACACTTGGCGCTGCTGCGTAACGACGGTTTCGTGCGCACTCGAAAAGACGCGCAAACCGTGTATTACTCGTTAAAGAGTGAAGAAGTCCGAGAGATGATAGGCCTACTGCATAAGCTATATTGCAGCGGAGGCTAAGTGTGAGGAGTGAGACGTGAAGAGTGAGGTGTGAGTGAGCGAGCTTTCCACCTCTCGCCTTACGCCTCTCATCTCACTTTTTACCAAATAAAAAACCGGCCTAGGCCGGTTTTTTTACACGCTAATAAAGTCTGTAACTTACAGAGCTTTAATTTTTGCGTTCAAGCGGCTCTTATGACGAGCAGCTTTATTCTTATGGATCAGACCTTTAGTGGCCATGCGATCCAACAGAGGCTGTGCAGTGTCAAATGCTTGTTGAGCGTTTGCTTTGTCGCCAGTCGCGATAGCTGCAAGTACTTTTTTCATGTAAGTGCGAACCATAGAACGACGGCTGGCATTGTGCTTACGGCGTTTCTCAGATTGAAGCGCGCGTTTCTTAGCAGACTTGATATTAGCCAAGGTAAAACTCCTAAAACTGTATTAGCGAGTGAGAATAAAAGGCTGAGGAATATGCCTTTTTCACTGCGGATTGTCAATTGGTTTGTGCAAATAAACATCGCCCTGTGGTCAGATACAGAGCCGAAGGTTAAACTGTCGGCCGAATTCTACCAGCATTACCCCACCTTCAGCAATTTTCTTACTACGAGGTTTTCATTTTGAGTAAGGTGCTTTTACGATCAGGCTTAATTGTCTCCGCCATGACCCTAGTTTCTCGGGTGCTGGGTTTAGTACGAGACGTAGTGATTGCTAACTTGCTAGGCGCTGGTGCGTCTGCAGATGTGTTCTTTTTCGCTAACCGTATACCTAACTTTTTACGACGTCTATTCGCCGAAGGTGCCTTCAATCAGGCCTTTATTCCGGTGATGACAGAATATAAACAAACTCGCAGTTTTAAGGATAACCAGGACTTAATCGCCGCCGTTTCCGGCACCCTTGGCATGATAGTGACTGTGGTGACCTTAATTGGCATGGTCGGTTCTGGCATTGTGACCGCCATATTTGGCATTGGCTGGTTTTTAGAATGGTATAACGATGGGCCTGAAGCCTACAAATTTGAGCTGGCCTCTTTACTGCTAAAAGTAACCTTTCCCTACCTGTGGTTTATCTGTTTTACCGCCATGTCGGGGGCGATTTTAAATACCTTTGGCAAGTTTGCGGTGTCGTCTTTTACGCCTGTGTTTCTGAATCTGGCCATGATAGGGGCCGCGCTCTGGTTATCCCCTAATATGGAGCAGCCGGAAATGGGCTTGGCCATAGGGGTGTTTCTCGGTGGCTTGATACAGTTTTTGTTTCAGTTTCCGTTTTTGCGCCGTTTGCACATGTTGGTGCGCCCGCGCTGGGCTTGGCATCACCCGGGAGTGGTAAGAATACGTACCCTGATGATCCCCGCCTTGTTTGGCGTCTCGGTCAGCCAAGTGAACTTATTGTTTGATACTATGTTGGCGTCATTTTTAGCCACCGGCTCTATCAGCTATCTGTATTACGCAGATCGCTTATTGGAATTTCCGTTAGGTCTATTTGGCATCGCCATTGCCACCGTGATTTTGCCGGCCTTATCGAGCCGTCATGTAGAGCAATCCAAAGAGGGCTTTGCCGCTACCATGGATTGGGGGGTACGCATGGTGTTGCTGATGGGCTTTCCGGCCATGCTGGGCTTGATTGTGTTAAGTGAGCCCATGCTGCGGGTGCTGTTTATGCGCGGTGAGTTCGGGGTAACGGAGGTCACGGCGGCCAGTAAGAGCCTGATTGCCTATGGTGTGGGCCTGCAAGCTTTTATGCTGATCAAGGTGTTGGCACCGGGTTATTACGCTCGCCAAGACACAAAAACGCCGGTGCGCTTTGGTATTATCGCCATGGTGGCCAATATGGTGATGAACGCTATCCTGATTTTTCCTCTGGGATACGTAGGCTTAGCCTTGGCTACTGCGCTGTCTGGTATCTTGAATGCGGGCTTGCTGGCGTGGGGTTTAAGTAAGCGCGGTATTTATCATCCGAGTCGTAAAACTTTGTGGTTTACCGGTAAGGTTGCGCTAGCCAGTTTCGCCATGGCAGCGCTATTGGTCTGGTTATCGCCACCGCTCAGCACCTGGGCGGCGTGGGGGGCCTTGAGCAGTGCTGGGCATCTGCTGGCCTATATTGGAGCGGGTGCTGTGTGTTACGGTGCCTTACTGTTAATGACAGGTGTGCGTTTGTCGCATTTTAAAAGCCTATAGAGCTGATCCTAGCGGCGGCCTGAGGTATAATCCGTCGCTTTACAATTTAAGGCCAGTCTTGGAGTCTATGGAGCTTATACGCGGCATTCCCAATATCAAACCCTGGCACGGCGGCTGTGTGCTCACCATAGGTAACTTTGATGGGGTGCATTTAGGGCACCAAGCCGTGCTACTGGGCTTGATAGAGCAGGCACGGCGCTTACAAGTGCCGGCCTGCGTGATGGTGTTTGAGCCTCAACCCCGAGAGCTGTTTAGTGGCGGTGAAGCACCGCCTCGGCTGACACGACTGCGCGAAAAATATCGCCAGCTGGCGCGGCTCGGTATCGACCGTTTATTGTGCGTGCGCTTTAACAAGGCATTTGCCGCCCAAAGCCCGGATCATTTTATTCGTGATTTATTGGTGGATAAACTGGGGGTGCGGTTTTTAGTGGTGGGTGATGATTTTCGCTTTGGTCAACACAGACACGGCGATTTTGAATTATTAACCCGCGCCGGTGCTGCTTTTAATTTTGATGTGGTCAGCACCCAGAGCTTTCGCAGAAACAGCCAGCGGGTGAGCAGTACGCTTATCCGTGACGCCTTGGTTAATGACAGACTCGAAGACGCGGCCGAGATGCTGGGCCGACCTTATAGTTTATGTGGCCGCGTAGCCCATGGCGCCAAGCTGGGGCGCACCATAGGTTTTCCGACCGCTAACGTGGCATTAAAGCGCCAAGTTAGCCCAGTGTCAGGCGTGTATGCGGTTGAGCTGTTGATGGACGGCATGTCTTATCCCGGCGTAGCTAACATTGGCAATAAGCCGACCGTGAACGGCAGCCAAGCCTTATTAGAAGTCCATCTGTTTGATTTTTCCGGTGATATTTACGGTAAACAGGTGGAAGTGGAGCTGCGCAAAAAGTTGCGCAGTGAACAAAAATTCGCTTCCTTTGCACTGTTAAAGGAGCAAATTCAACGCGACGCCGTTGCAGCCCGCCATTGGTTTGGGCTTGCGGTATCAGAACCGAACGGAATGTAGGACTCATGACCGATTATAAAAACACCCTGAATTTGCCCGAAACAGATTTTCCGATGCGCGGTAACTTGGCCCAACGAGAGCCGGAAATGTTAGCCCGCTGGACGAAACAGGATTTATACGGCGCCGTGCGTAAAGCCAAAGCTGGCAAAAAGCCTTTTATTCTGCACGACGGCCCTCCGTACGCCAATGGCAGCATTCATATTGGTCACTCGGTAAACAAGATCCTAAAAGACATTATCGTGAAGTCGAAAGGCTTACAGGGCTTTGACTCACCCTACATTCCCGGTTGGGACTGCCACGGTCTGCCGATCGAACTTAAAGTAGAAGAAAAAATTGGTAAGCCCGGTGTTAAAGTCACGCCTGCCGAGTTTCGTGAAGCCTGCCGTGCTTATGCCAAAACACAAATTGAGGCGCAAAAAGTCGATTTTATTCGCTTAGGCGTGCTGGGCGATTGGGATAATCCGTATCTGACCATGGACTTTGGCACCGAAGCCAACATCATTCGCTCCATGAGCAAAATCATCGATAATGGTCATCTGCACAAAGGCTCAAAGCCGGTGCACTGGTGTACCGATTGCGGCTCGGCACTGGCAGAAGCAGAAGTAGAATACGAAGACCGTCGCTCGCCGGCGATTGACGTGCGCTTTAAAGCCGTGGATCAAGCTGCAGTCGCCGCCTTGTTTGATTGTCCGGTCGATCATTTTGGTCAGGGCCCAGTCTCTGTGGTCATTTGGACCACCACCCCTTGGACGCTGCCGGCTAACCGCGCCGTGGCCTTGAATAACGATCTGAGCTACGCGCTAGTACAAGTAGAAGGCGAGCATCCAGAGCGCTTGATTTTGGCGGCAGATTTAGTGACTGACGTGATGGACCGCGCCGGCATCAGCCATTATCACAACTTAGGTTTTTGCCAAGGCTCGGCGCTTGAGCTCAGCCGTTTCCAGCATCCTTTCTATGACTTTGATGTGCCCGCGATTCTAGGCGAGCACGTGACCCTAGATGCCGGTACCGGTGCCGTGCATACCGCACCCGGACATGGTCAAGAAGACTTCGTGGTCGGTCAGCAGTACGGCTTAGAAATTGCCAACCCAGTGGGCGGCAATGGCGTTTACTTGCCTGATACCGAACTGTTTGCCGGTCAGCACGTGTTTAAAGCCAATGATTCAGTGGTGGAAGTGCTCAAAGAGCGCGGCGCGCTATTACATCATCAAGCCTACATGCACTCCTATCCGCATTGCTGGCGCCATAAGACGCCGATTATTTTCCGTGCCACACCGCAGTGGTTTATCAGCATGGAGCAAGGCGGCTTACGCACCAAAGCCTTAGGCGAAATCAAGAAAGTACAATGGGTGCCAGAATGGGGTCAAAACCGCATTCAGGCCATGGTGGAGAATCGTCCAGACTGGTGTATTTCACGCCAGCGTACGTGGGGCGTGCCAATTGCCTTATTTGTGCACAAAGACACCCAAGCCCTGCACCCGCGTGCCACCGAGCTAATGGAAGACGTGGCCAAGCGCGTAGAGCTGGCCGGTATTCAAGCCTGGTGGGATCTGGACTCGGCCGAGCTGTTAGGCGAAGAAGCGGGCCAATACGAAAAGGTATTGGATACGCTTGATGTGTGGTTTGACTCAGGATCTACCCACGCTACCGTGGTTGATCCGCGTCCCGAGTTTGGCGGCCACAGCGCTGATCTGTATCTGGAAGGCTCGGATCAGCATCGCGGCTGGTTTATGTCATCCTTAATGATCTCCACCGCCATGAAAGGCCATGCGCCGTATCGCCAAGTGCTGACCCACGGTTTCACCGTGGACGGCGACGGTCGCAAGATGTCTAAGTCGGTAGGCAACGTGGTGAGCCCACAGCAAGTGATGAACAAGCTGGGTGCCGATATCTTGCGCTTATGGGTAGCGAGCACGGATTATGCCGGCGAGATGACGGTTTCAGATGAAATTCTAAACCGCAGCGCCGATGCCTATCGTCGTATTCGTAACACGGCGCGCTTCTTGTTAGCTAACTTGAACGGCTTCGATCCGGCGACCGATATGGTGGCACCAGAAGACATGGTGTTGATCGACCGCTGGGCCGTGGGTCGAGCGCAAGCGATCCAGCAAGAGATCATCACCGCCTATGACGAATATAACTTCCACTTAGTGACGCAAAAGCTGATGCAGTTTTGCTCGGTAGAAATGGGATCCTTCTATCTGGACGTGATCAAAGACCGCCAGTACACGGCCAAAGCCGATGGTTTGGCCCGTCGCTCTTGTCAGACGGCGCTTTATCACATAGTGGAAGCCTTAGTGCGCTGGATGGCACCTATCATGAGCTTTACCGCGGATGAAATCTGGAACTTGTTACCGGGCGAGCGCAGTCAGTTTGTGTTTACCGAAGAGTTCTACGAGGGGCTATTTGGTCTGGCCGCCGATGAAACACTGAATGATGACTTCTGGGCGCAATTGCTCACCGTGCGTCAAGCGGTGAACAAGGCCTTAGAAAGCGCCCGTAAAGAGAAAGTAATTGGCGGCGCACTGGAAGCTGAAATCACGCTGTTTGTGGATGAATCTTTGGCCACCATCTTGGGTCGTTTAGGGTCAGAGCTGCGCTTCGTGCTGTTAACCTCAAGCGTGACGGTTAAGCCGTTACCAGAAGCGGTTAACGCCCAAGATACGGAGCTGGAAGGCTTGAAAATATCAGTGGCTAAGAGCGAGGCCGAGAAGTGCGGTCGTTGCTGGCACCATGTGGCGGATGTCAGCGAAGAGCACGACCATATGTGTGGCCGTTGCGTATCTAACGTCTCTGGAGACGGCGAAACTCGCCGGTTTGCTTAATGACGAACGTGCGAGGCTCTTTAGTGCTTAATAGCGGTCTACGTTGGTGGTGGCTGGCCATAGTGGCCATAATGCTCGACCAAGTGAGCAAGTGGCTCACGGTGACGTATCTGGACTTTGGTTATCCTGGGGTGGAAGTCACCCCCTTCTTTAACCTAGTGCACGTCTATAACCCGGGTGCCGCCTTTAGCTTCTTGGCGGATCAAGGGGGCTGGCAACGCTGGTTTTTTGCAGGGCTCGCCACAGCGGTTACTGTGCTATTAAGCGTGTGGATGGCCAAAATGCCCAAAGCCGCTCGCTGGTTGCCGGCAGCCTATGCATTAGTGATTGGTGGTGCCATAGGTAACGTGATTGACCGTATTATGCTCGGTCACGTGGTGGACTTTCTCGACTTTTATGTAAACGCTTGGCATTGGCCTGCCTTTAACTTAGCCGACAGCTTTATCTTTATTGGTGCGGCTATGATCATCATCGACAGCCTGAAGAAGGACAAAGTAGATGAGTAACCAGATAGGAGCCCAGAGTGAAGTCTTGTTTCACTTCACGCTGACCTTGAATGACGGCTCTGTGGCCGACAGCACTAAGTTGCAAGGCCAGCCGGCTAAGCTACGCATGGGGGATGGCAGCCTAACAGCCACCTTTGAGGCCTGCTTGCTGGGTTTAAAAGCCGGCGATGAGCACAGCTTTGAGCTGGGCCCCGATGATGCCTTTGGGCCGATTAATCCTAATAACATCCACCATCTGGAACGCCGTCAGTTTGCCGCCGACATAGACGTGAGTGAGGGCACCATAGTGGCCTTTACCCAACCGAATGGCAGCGAAATACCCGGCATCATTCGCGATGTGGCTGGCGATTCGGTGACAGTGGACTTCAACCATCCGTTGGCGGGTCAGCAAGTGACCTTTGACGTAGAAATACTGACCGTTAGCTAACGGGTTTGTTTAGCATTTAAGGAGTCTGGCATGGATATTCTACTCGCCAACCCGCGCGGCTTTTGTGCCGGTGTGGATCGCGCCATCAGCATAGTGGAAAGTGCACTAGAGAAATTTTCAGCGCCCATTTATGTGCGCCACGAAGTGGTGCATAACCGCTACGTGGTGAATAAGCTGAAAAGTGCGGGTGCGGTATTTGTGGAAGAGTTGGATCAGGTGCCAGACGATAATATCGTGATTTTTTCGGCCCACGGCGTGTCGAAAGCGGTGCGTGAAGAAGCTAAGCGCCGTGGTTTAAAGGTATTTGATGCCACTTGCCCCTTGGTGACTAAGGTGCACATGGAAGTGCACAGAGCCAGTAAAAAAGGCATAGAAACCATACTGATAGGCCACGCCGGCCACCCAGAAGTAGAAGGCACCATGGGCCAGTATGAAAGCGCTGACGGTGGCATTTATCTGGTAGAGAATCCTACCGATGTAGAAACGCTGGCGGTGAAGCACCCAGAAAACCTGACCTTCGTCACCCAAACGACGCTCAGCGTAGATGAAACCTCCGATGTGATTGATGCGCTGCGCGCACGCTTTCCGACCATTGAAGGGCCACGTAAAGATGATATTTGCTATGCAACGCAAAATCGTCAAGATGCGGTGCGCGAATTAGCCGCCAAAGCCGATGTGATGTTAGTCGTGGGTTCAAAAAACTCGTCTAACTCTAACCGCTTACGTGAATTGGCAGAAAAAATCGGCGCGCGCGCCTATTTGATCGATTGCGTAGAAATGATAGATGCCAGCTGGTTGGCGGGTGTTGAGCGAGTAGCTGTCACCGCCGGTGCCTCGGCACCTGAGATCTTGGTACAAGAGGTGATCAATCATTTGCAAACCTTAGGTGGCAAGACGGTGACCGAGCATCCAGGACGCGAAGAAAATATCGTGTTTGAAGTGCCCGCCGAGCTTAAAATCAGGAATGTCAGCTAACAGCGCCGAGCACCAAGCGCCAAACCAAAAAATGAAAAAGCCGAACCTAGCCGTTCGGCTTTTTGTTGCTTTTGATAAGGCTTAAGAGTGGCAAGACAGCTTCTGGCTTCCCGCTTCCCGCTTATTCCCAGCATTCTTGTGGTGTTTTTTCATGAGCGCGATTGAGGGTTAGCGTCTGGCAAGATTGACTGCCTTGGTGATCTTGCATTTGAGGTGAGCCGGGTTTGGCGGTGGCGGTTAATTGATACTGGCTGCTACTGGCTTGAGTAATTCTAAAGCTGTAGTGAGCATGGGCGGCAAGCCTGGAGTCTAAGTCGCTGATCTGTTGCGCATAATGCGGGTAAGTAATACGCCATGCTTCTTGCTGTAACTGCAAATTATAGAGGTCTTGTTGTGCCGCACGCCGCTGGGTTTTTAACATATAACCGGAGAGGCTAGGGTAGGCGAGGGCAGCCAAGGTGGCCAAAACGGCTATGCTAATGAGCAACTCTACTAATGAAAACCCTATCTGCTGTCCTATTTTTTGCCGATAGCGACCACGCTTACTGCTGTTCATGCTGCTGCCTTGTTGAAAAGGGTGTCGTGAGCCAAGCTTAGCCTTGATTGCGAATATGGCTATTCGCATAACGATGCATAGCACAGGGAAAATAATGAACTTGAGTATGCTGCAAGGAGGCAGTATGCAAATGAGTCAGACAGGTTTAACGATTATCGAGCTATTGCTTAGCCTAGTGGTTATGGCTCTATTAGCCATGCTGGCGTTGCCCCATTTTCAGAGTTTGGCTCAGCAAACTCGGGTGCGCGGTGCGGGCAGTCTTGTATATACACACCTACAACTGGCGCGCAGCGAAGCCATTAAACGCAACGCCAGTATTACCATCTGCTTTAGCGGCTCGGGCACGGTTGCTTGGCAATATAAAGTGCTAGAGCTGAGCCAAGCGGGAGACTGTGATAGCCAAGTTATTGATGAAATTGAACAGGTGAACGGCCAGCAGTTTCTTGGCGTGATCCTCACCGCCGCGTATCCAAGCCCCCATCTTATTTTTAAACCCAGAAGAAGTACCTTGCTGTCGGGCAGTTTTACCCTCAGCCAAGACAGTCATAGCCTTAAAGTAATCACGTGGAATAACAGCATTATTCGCACCTGCTCCGAGAGCCAATTGCTCGGTGTACCGCCATGTTAAAGACGGAGCAGGGTTTTTCATTATTGGAAATCTTAGTGGCCATGGCCGCAGGCGTGATTGTGCTAGCGGCATTATTATCTTTATCAATCAGTCTGTTAGGGAGCGGTAACACCCATTTGCAGTTGTCGCGTTTAAATCAAGAAGTGCAAGGTATTGCGGATCTCATCAGTCGTGATCTGCAACGTGCCGGTTTTCATCCTGCGGCCATGACGGAATTGGCGTTATCGGTACCTGCCCCTAACGCCGTCGCCCAGCACCTAGTGTTTTCTCCGACCCGTGACTTATATCCCGACCCTGCCACGGCCAGCGCGGCGCACTGTCTACGTGTAAAGTTTTGGGACTTAGATGCCCCGAACGGCGATCAACTAATGGTGCGGATTTATCATTTTAAGCAAAACACAGGCGTGCTACGCCTACATGTCCATCATGATGTGCAAAGTACGCAACCGCTCAGTGATTTATGTGGCTCGGGTGTCCACTCAGGTAATCAGCTTATCTCCAGTAAAGAAATCCGCGTCAATCAATTGTCTTTTCGCTTAACGCCAGATAGTGGCCCCCAAGGCGTGCGCAGTGTGGAGCTGGCGATGAGTGCGGCTTATGTGAACCGACCGACATTAGCGCAAACCTTGCACAGGCGCATATTATTGCGCAATCAGGGCGGTCTGTAATGAAACCTCAAGCGGGCTTTACCACCTTAGCGATCAGCTTGTTATTGCTGGCTATCTTAAGCGCATGGTCTTTGTTTATGGTGAAAACCATGGTGTCAGAGCGGCGCTTAACCTTAAATGAAATCGAATATCGATTAACCCATGCCGCGGCGGAGCAAGGCTTGGCGGAGGCTATCGCCATGCTAAAAGTGGATCCCGATATCCAGAATTTGGCGAATAGTGTGGCGCACGACTTAGGTGAGGTGAATTATCAGGTGCGCATAGTGCCTAATGCCACTTTGCCGGGTATTCGGCAACTGCAGGCTACGGCTAGCATGGCCGATGGCGCGCGTAGTCAAATACGCTTAGCCTTGGCCGAGCGCTCAGTCTTGAACCCGCAACACGCAGGGCCTAAGTATCCTCTGTTATTAGCCAGCACCAACACCACCATTAATGGCCAGTTACGAATAGTCGCTCATCAAGATAATGCTAACTCTTTCTCGATTTGGTCTGCGGGTGAGCTTAACGTGACGGGGGCCTTGCACAGCTGTTATTTGGTGAACTATGACGCCGTTACCCAAGATTGCTCAGTTAGCTTGAGCCAAGTTGATGCGCTAGATGAGCGCCTCGAATTAGATATGCAGCTACAAGACGCCGACTTTCCTGCGGATGTTTTACGTTATGTCTTTGGTTATGGGGCTCATCAAGATCGGCACCTTAAAGCCATGGCCACGGCCGTGGTCACAGATTGCAGTGCTATCAAGCGGGCTGGGTTTTATATCGTCAGCGGCGGCGCTAGCTGCCAGTTAGACAAGATAGTGAGCTCGCGCGTCGCCCCCGTGATCCTGTTGGTTAAAGACATGGCGGTGGTGGCCAATATGCCAACCCAGTTTTATGGTCTGCTTGTTTTATATGGCACTGGCGGCCAGCCGCTGCACTTCGCCAATGGCAGTGAGCTGTTTGGCGGCCTTATCTTAGGCCCCCATAGTACAGAGCTGAATGGCGATGTTACCCTGCACTTTGATGCCGAGGTGCTCTGCACCTTAAGCGCCTGCCAGCCCACCTCCACTGCCAGTCCATTTCGACTATTGAGTGTGGTGGCAGGCAGCTGGCATGACGATTAAGCCGTTGGCATTATGAGTAGGGAGAGTGGATGCGATTCAGTGTTGGCAAACGGAGAATGATGCGCGGCTTTGGCTTAATTGAAGTTATGGTGGCGCTGGTGTTAATCGCCGTGATGGCGGCGGCTTTGCTGCCACTGAGTCAGCATGCGTTAAGTATTAGTCGGGATGAACGGCAACGAGAAGTCGCCTTGCGCTTGGCCGAGTCCAAACTGGATGAGCTAAGACATCTGGCTCAGCAAAATCAGCCGCAGTTAATCACCAGTGGTGAGAGCCGCCAGTGGGTGATGGATACTGAATTCAGTCTCGATTGGTCTGTGAGTGCATTTCATTGGAGCGCTGTGCAACAAGCTTGGTTGCCGGCAACGGCTGTTCTGCGCGATAAGATCCAAGTGTTAGTGATTGTGGGCTGGCGCGATAGCCATGATCGGCCTCAGTCTTTTAGTTTGAGTACGGCTATGGTGGCGCTACCGACACTGACAGCTGGCCCTTTTGGCCGTAGGCTGTAACTGTTAGTCATTCCTGATTACGTATGAACCTCAGCCATAATGCACCCTGTTTCGGTTTGTTCTTTGTAGCTGCCCAATTTATTCGGCAGGCCAGCTCTGCTGGCTGTTACTGAGGTTTAGATTTAAACCAAAACACCAAACCGGGCCGAATAAATTGGCCCCTACAAGGTCAAAATACCAAACTGAGCCTCATATTCTTTACCGAAGAGGCGGAACCTACCTGTAACATATTGAATTCATTGGTGCTGAGTTCACTGAAACATGGCTGAGCTTTGTGGGTAATCAGGTAGTCATTTAACTTCTATGAGCTATCTAGTTTCAAGTGGGCTATCGGGTTTAAACTGGCTCTTGGGTTTAAAACTGACAAGTGGGCCTAGTTTTATTACTATGCGTTATTACAGATTTAAGCGGATCCTTTCATGTCTTCACCTCTGACGTTGGCAGTGGCACAGTTAAATTTTACCGTGGGTGCCATTGAAGCTAATACCCAAGCCATGCTTGGCGCCATTATTGATGCCCAAGCTCAGGGCGCGGATCTTGTATTATTTTCTGAGCTGGCCATCACCGGCTATTCACCAGAAGATTTATTGCTGCGTGATGATTTATATCTGCGTGTCGATACTGCATTGGCACAACTGACAGCGGCAAGCCAACAGACTGCAGTATTGGTGGGCCATCCATGGCGCCAAGGTGGGCATTGTTATAATGCCGCCTCCTTTTATTATCAGGGCCAGCTGCAAGCGCGCTATTTTAAGCAAGTCTTGCCCAACGACAGCGTCTTTGATGAACCGCGCTACTTCACTCCGGGCGAGCAGGCCTGCGTAGTGAGCTTTAAAGGCCATCGCCTAGGCTTGCTGATTTGTGAAGATGTGTGGCATACCAAGCCGGTCGCCAGTGCCAAGGCGGCGGGTGCCGAGCTGTTATTAGTGATTAATGCCTCACCTTATGACCAGCAAAAGCCAGCACAGCGCCACGCCATGCTGGCCGAGTGCTGTCGTGCAGCCGGCTTACCCTTAGTTTATATTAATCAAGTGGGCGGCCAAGACGAGCTGGTGTTTGACGGCCACTCGCAAGTGTTTAACGCCCGTGGTGAGCTGGTGCAGCGCCTAGCCGCCTTTAGCCCTGAGCTGGCGCTGGTGCGTGTTGAGCATAAATCCCCGCAACCTGCGGCTATTAGCCCCGCATTAGCGCCCATGGCCGAAATGTATCAGGCGCTGGTATTAGCCACCCGTGACTATGTGAATAAAAATGGTTTCGATGGCGTGGTATTAGGGTTGTCGGGTGGTATCGACTCAGGTCTGACCTTAGCCATAGCGGTAGATGCGTTAGGCAAAGATAAGGTGCAAGCGGTGATGATGCCGTTTCGTTACACGGCGACGATGAGTGTTGATGATGCAGCCGCACAGGCTAAATTGCTGGGTGTAGAATTTCACAGTGTACCCATTGCGCCGATATTTGAGGCCTTTATGGGCCAGTTAGCGCCATTGTTTGAAGGTCAGGAAAAAGTCGCCGGCGATACCACAGAAGAAAACCTGCAAGCGCGCGCCCGTGGCATGCTATTAATGGCGCTGTCGAATAAACGCCGTCGCTTAGTGCTGACTACAGGTAATAAAAGCGAGTTAGCCGTGGGTTATTGTACGCTTTATGGTGATATGGTGGGCGGCTTTGCGCCCTTAAAAGACGTGCCCAAGACGCAAGTGTTTGCCTTATCGCGTTATCGTAATAGCTTGAGCCTAGCCATCCCTGAGCGTGTGATTGAGCGACCACCGTCTGCAGAGCTGGCTCCCGATCAGTTAGATGAAGATAATTTGCCGCCTTATGAGGTGCTGGATGCCTTGCTGGAAGCCTATGTGGAGCAAGATAAATCCTATGATGATTTATTGGCAGCAGGCTTTAGCGAAGCAGACGTGCGCCGCGTGCTTAAGTTGGTAGATATTAATGAATACAAGCGTCGTCAAGGTGCTGTGGGGCCACGAGTAACCCCGCGTAATTTTGGCAAAGACAGACGTTATCCCATTACCTCAGGGTTTGGCCGTATAAATTGGTAAAGAGCAGCGGTAAGCTTTAAGCCGTAAGCGCTAAGCTAATGCCATGACCAAACCATACTGCTTTGCAGGGTAGCTGTTTAACATGATTTAAGGATGTATCGTGAAAAAAATTGAAGCCATCATTAAACCCTTTAAGCTGGACGATGTGCGCGAAGCCTTGGCCGAGCGCGGCATTACCGGCATGACGGTATCAGAGGTTAAAGGCTTTGGTCGCCAAAAAGGCCACACCGAATTGTATCGCGGTGCCGAGTACATGGTGGATTTTTTGCCTAAGGTAAAAATCGAGTTAGTGGTACAAGATGACTTATTAGAGGCCTGCATCGAAGCGATTGAGCTAACGGCGCGCACCGGTAAAATTGGTGACGGCAAAATCTTCGTGTTTGATGTAGTCCAAGTGATCCGTATTCGCACCGGCGAACAAAATGAAGATGCGGTTTAGCAGAAATATGCGGCTAAACGGCCAATAACCCTAAGGGCACAAGGTGTTATCTGCTGAATTACCTTGGCCATTGCCCTTTTCTTTGTCACAATCGCTGTGATATCTAAACAGAGGAATAACCCATGCCATTGCTGGACAGTTTTACCGTGGATCATACCCGTATGGAAGCACCTGCGGTGCGAGTAGCCAAAACCATGGCCACGCCTCACAATGACACCATTACCGTGTTTGATTTACGCTTCTGTCTGCCTAATCAAGAGATCTTGTCCGAGAAGGGCATACATACTCTTGAGCACTTGTTTGCCGGCTTTATGCGCGATCACTTAAACCGTGATCAGGTGGAGATCATTGACCTGTCGCCCATGGGCTGTCGCACCGGCTTTTACATGAGCTTGATAGGCGCGCCTAGCGAGCAGCAAGTGGCCGATGCGTGGCAAGCGGCGATGCAAGATGTACTTAAGGTCGCTAATCAGTCAGAAATTCCTGAGCTTAATGAATACCAGTGTGGCACCTTTGTGATGCACTCACTGGATGAAGCCAAAGCCATAGCGACTAACATCATTGAGCGCGGCATAGGCGTAAACAGCAACGATGCACTGGCATTACCCGAAGAGATGCTGAAGTCTCTGTAATGCCAAGTAGCGGCTGTCAGTAACTAAGCGCCCGATTTAAGCAGCACTGGCTTAATCGGGCGCTTTGTCACTTGTAATTCCCTCTAGATTTACTTTCCTTATTTCAGTGCTCAAATGGACAAATTTATGTCAGAACAACAAGATCCTTTCCTTAAGCGGGAAGCTGAAAAATACGAAAACCCCATTCCTAGCCGCGAATTTATTATCGAGCTTATCAAAGAAAATCAAGGCCCTATCTCGCGTGATGAAATATTTGAAAAGCTAGCCTTAGAAGGCGAAGAGCAGACCGAAGCCTTGCGTCGTCGATTACGCGCCATGGAGCGTGACGGTCAATTAGTGTTTACGCGCACTAAATGCTATGCCTTGCCAGAGAAAATGAACCTGATCAAAGGCCGCGTTATCGGTCACCGTGAAGGCTTTGGTTTCTTGCGTCCGGAAGACGGCGGCGATGATTTATTTTTATCCCAGCGCGAGATGGACGCCTTAATGCATGGCGACCATGTCTTAGTACAACCGCTGCGTTTTGATTCTAAAGGCCGCCGCGAAGCCCGCGTAGTGCGCTTATTAGAATCCCGCGATTTAGAAATAGTCGGCCGCTACTTTATCGAAAACGGCGTCAGCTATGTGGTGCCCGACGACAGCCGGGTGGCTCAAGATATTTTGATCCCACAAGGCGAGACTCAAGGTGCGCGCATGGGCCAAGTAGTGGTGGTTACCATTACCCAGCGCCCGACTAAGCGCATGACGGGTGTGGGTAAGGTGACCGAGGTACTGGGTGAAACCATGGATCCGGGCATGGAAATCGAAATTGCCCTGCGTACCCACGGTATTCCGCACATCTGGCCCGATGCCGTTATTCAAGAAACCTCAACGCTGTCGGAAGACGTGCCAGAAGAGGCCAAAGTGGGACGCCAAGACTTACGTGCCTTGCCATTGCTGACCATAGATGGCGAAGATGCCCGTGACTTCGATGATGCCGTGCACTGTGAGCCCAAAGCCTCAGGCGGCTGGCGCTTATGGGTGGCCATCGCCGACGTATCTTACTACGTGCGCACCGGCACCGCGCTGGATCATGAAGCTTACCTGCGCGGCAACTCGGTTTACTTCCCAGCGCAAGTGATCCCTATGCTGCCTGAAGTGTTGTCTAACGGCTTATGCTCGCTAAACCCGCAAGTGGATCGTTTGTGTATGGTGGCGGAAATGAGCATTTCTGCCAGTGGCAAGTTATCCGACTTCAAATTCTATGAAGCTGTGATGAATTCCCATGCCCGCTTAACCTACAACAAGGTTGCCGCCATCATAGACGGTGACGAAGAGCTGCGCGATCGTTATGCGCCTTTAGTACCGCACCTTGAAGCGCTGAATACCATGTATCACGCCATGAAACATGCTCGCCATCAGCGCGGTGCTGTGGAGTTTGAAAGCGAAGAAACGCAATTCATCTTCAACGCCCAGCGCAAGATTGAAAGCATAGTGCCAGTGGTGCGTAACGATGCGCACAAGATCATTGAAGAATGTATGATAGCGGCCAACGTGGCGGCGGCGCGCTTTATTGAGAAGCAAGACGCCCATGCCCTGTTCCGCGTGCACGAAAAGCCAGGTGATGAAAAGCTGATTAACTTCCGTAGCTTCTTGGCCGAGTTAGGTCTGGAGCTTAAAGGCGGCAATGAGCCAGAGCCGGCGGATTACGCTTTGCTCGCCGAGCAAATCAAAGACAGGCCCGATCATCAGCTGATCCAAACTATGCTGCTGCGCTCCATGAAGCAAGCCGTGTATCAGGCCGAGAACAATGGCCACTTTGGTTTGGCACTCAAGTCTTACTCTCACTTTACTTCGCCGATCCGTCGTTATCCTGATCTGATTTTGCACCGTGCCATTAAGGCACAACTGAGCAAGATGCAGGGTGAAGGTAGCAGCAAAACTGGCGGCGTGCCGTATCAGTATGACGAAGTGGCCCCCATGGGCGAACATTGTTCGGTAACCGAACGCCGTGCGGATGATGCGACTCGCGACGTAGCCGATTGGCTCAAGTGTGAGTTTATGCAGGATCACGTAGGCAGCGAGTTTATGGGGACTATCGCCAACGTCACCGGTTTTGGTTTTTTCGTGCGCTTAGACGAAATTAACATCGATGGCTTAGTGCATATCTCTAGCCTGCAAAACGATTACTACCAGTTTGATGCGGCGCGCCAAATCTTGATCGGCGAGAACTTCCGCCGTAGCTATCGCTTAGGCGACAAGATCAAGGTGAAGGTGATGGCGGTAAACTTAGACGACAGTAAGATCGACTTTGAAACCGTGGAAGAGCCATTGCCAGCCGGTGCTAAGAGCGGCAAGGGCGCGAAGAACTTAAAATCGCGCCAGCGTGCCAAGCCGTATCGCAGCGGCAAGCCAAAAGGTGAGGCCAAAGCGGGCGAGCCTAAAGGCGACGCTAAGCCGAAAGGCAGCAGAAAGCGCCATTAAGTAAAGCAACTAAATTAGGGGGTAATCGGCCAGTGGTAACGCTGCGCGGGTTATCCCCGTTTTTGATTAAAATGCTGAGTAAATGTTTATGAGCAAAGAACTGATTTTTGGCTTTCATGCCCTAGATGCGCTGTTAGATGTCCATCCGGAAACCATATTAGAAGTCTGGATGTTGAAAGGGCGCGACGATGAACGCCTCAATAGCCTGCAAGCGCGCTTATTAGACGTGGGCGTAAAGACACAATTGGCCAGTCGCAGTGCTCTGGATAACAAAGCTAAAGGCGGTCAGCATCAGGGCATAGTGGCTAAGGTGCAAGCGGCACCCACGCTCAATGAAACCGATTTAGAGCAGCTGTTAGCCGGCCAAGACACACCGTTTTTGTTGGTGCTGGACGGCGTGACCGACCCGCATAATTTAGGCGCTTGTTTGCGTACCGCAGATGCGGCCGGCGTACACGGCGTTATCGTGCCTAAAGATAATTCTGCCAGCCTCACGCCGGTAGTACGCAAAGTGGCCTGCGGCGCCGCCGAAGTGGTGCCTTTGTTTCAGGTCACTAACTTGGCGCGTACCTTGCGCATGTTGCAAGAAAAAGGCATTTGGATTGTGGGCACCGCCGGTGAAGCAGATCACAGCGTGTATCAGTCCACCTTTAAGGGCGCGCTGGCCTTGGTGATGGGGGCTGAAGAGAAAGGCATGCGCCGTTTAACTCGCGAGCATTGCGATGAGCTAGTGAGCATCCCTATGGCGGGCTCTGTGTCCAGCTTAAACGTGTCCGTCGCCACCGGCGTCTGCCTGTTTGAAATGGTGCGCCAGCGCGGTTAAATCACGGTGAGGAGTAAGATGTGAGGAGTGAGGTGTAAAATCCAATAGTCTCGCATCTTGCTCTTTGTTCTGCGTGTATCACCTCACCCTTTACTCCTCACCCCTCACTTACTATCGAGAAATACCATGCAACAGCTTATGGCGCGCATGACCGCCGATCGGCAAATACTGGCGATTTTATTGCTGATCTTGGGCAACCTAACCATTTCCTTTGGCGATGTGGTGGTAAAGCTGCTCGGCCAAACCGACGTGACGGCTTACCAATATATAGCGCTGCGTTTCTTGATGACCTCGCTCTTGCTGTTGCCGTTTTGGCTGCGTCTATCGCCGGAGAAAAAAGGCCTAGGCCAATGGAAAATTCACCTGATCCGCGGCCACTTATTATTGTTCGGCTCAATCTGCGTCTATATCAGCTTAATTTACTTACCGCTGGCTACCGCCAATGCGGTGTTTTACGCAGCCCCCCTTATGACCTTGCCGCTGGCGGCCTTGCTCAGTAAAGAAAAAGTAAGACCTGCCGCCTATGGCGTTAGCTTATTGGGCTTTGGCGGTATCTTGTTGGTGCTTAATCCAGGCCAATGGCACTGGGCAGGTTGGCTCGCCTTATTTACCGCCTTCACCATGGCGGCCAGTAATGTGCTGGTGCGCCGCTTGCCCCAAGGCCGCTCGGTATTAGCCACCTTGTTCTTAACTCAAGCACTGGCCATTCCGGTGGGCTTTGTCTTGGCCGTGCCTGTCTGGCAGCCGATGAATGGGGAGATTTGGTTGCTGCTGGTGGGTATCAGCTTAATTGGTATCGTCTATCAAGGTACCTGTATCTTGGCCTACGCCATGGCTGACGCCAGTAAAATTGCCGCCAGCGAATACTCAGGCCTGCTGTTTGTGACCGTGATGGGCATGGTGATGTTTAATGAATTCCCCGCATTGCACGTCTACCTAGGCGCGGCTGTGGTGATCATGGCGATTGGGCTGCAAAGAAAGCTGAAATAGCAAACGGTGAGGAGTGAGGCGTAAAGTGTGAGGTGTAACCCCTCACTGACTCCTCACTATTCACCCCTTACGCCTCACGAAATATATAGGCTTTCTTTTAGCCAATTTATCCTTTACAATCCGCCTCCTTAAAATCAGTCGTTTTAGTAATAAGTTCCTTGCCTCCGATGGCGTGACTGAGCCCGCGAAGAGGCTATACCCGTAAGGAGCAATCCATGCGTCACTACGAAATCGTATTTATGGTTCACCCTGATCAGAGTGAACAAGTTCCAGGCATGATTGAGCGTTATACCGCTGCAATCACCACTTCAGGCGGTCAAGTTCACCGCATGGAAGACTGGGGCCGTCGCCAGTTAGCTTACCCAATCAACAAGCTGCACAAAGCACACTATGTTCTGATGAACGTAGAAGCTGACCAGGCTGTGATTGACGAGCTGGAAACTAACTTCCGCTTCAACGATGCGGTACTGCGTAACATGGTTATGCGTACTAAGAATGCCGTTACTGAGCCTTCTGAAATGGCGAAAGCCAGAGATGAACGCCCACGTCGCGACGACGCTCGTGCAGAAATGTCTGCTGAGTAATTCACGTTTAAGCTGAGGAATTAGAATCATGGCAAGTTTTTTCCGTCGTCGTAAGTTCTGTCGTTTCACCGCTGACGGTGTTGTTGAGATAGATTACAAAGACATCGTAACCCTGAAGAACTATGTTACCGAGTCCGGTAAAATTGTACCTAGCCGTATCACTGGTACCCGCGCTAAATATCAGCGTCAGTTGGCTCGTGCGATTAAACGCGCTCGTTACCTGGCCCTGCTGCCTTACACCGATCTGCACAAGTAAGCAGCGGCCTAACTCTTTTATTTTTTTGAGGAAAGGTAATGCAAGTTATTCTTCTTGATAAAATCGCCAGACTTGGCGGCCTGGGCGACCAGGTAACCGTTAAATCCGGTTATGCTCGTAACTTTTTGCTGCCACAAGGCAAAGCTGTATTGGCCACCAAAGACAACGTAGCGAGCTTCGAAACTCGTCGCGCTGAATTGGAAGCTAAATTGGCTGAGCAATTGGCTGCTGCACAAACCCGTGCCGACCAGTTATCTGGTTTGGAAAACGTGGTAATTGCATCTAAGTCTGGTGACGAAGGCAAATTGTTTGGTTCTATCGGTGCTCGTGATGTGGCTGATGCCATCACGGCTGCTGGTATCGAAGTAAGCAAGAGCCAAGTACGTCTGGCTGAAGGCGTTCTGCGCAACGTTGGCGAATATGAAGTGGGTGTGCAGCTGCACGCCGACGTTCAAGCTATCGTGAAAATTCAGGTAGTTGCTGCCTAAGTTTTGCTGCACGTCAAAAAAACCCGCGCTTGTCGCGGGTTTTTTATTGTCTGCAATAAGGCTACAGTGGAGCAAGCTTTAAGGGAGGCATAACATGGCAGACTGGACTACAGGCATCGTAAAAGCGCGCACCCAATGGACGGACACCTTATTTTCTATCGTGGTTGAGGCCGACGTTGAGCCCTTTCAAGCCGGACAATTTACTAAACTGGCTTGGCACACGTCAGATAATAAAGTCGCTCGTGCCTATTCCTACGTGAATGCACCCGGCCAAGACTGCGAATTTTATATCATTACTATTCCTGACGGTCAGTTAACAACCTATTTGGCGAGCCTTAAGGTAGGCGATCAGTTATTAGTCGAGCGCTCCGCCGCCGGCTTTTTAACGCTGGATGAAGTGCCCGCCGGACGTGATTTATGGCTAATGGCCACCGGCACAGGTGTGGGACCGTTTGTGTCTCTGCTAGCCGAGGGCAGTTGTTGGCAGCAGTTTGAGAATATAGTGCTGGTGCACGGCGTACGCATGGCTGATGAGTTAGGTTATCGTTCGCGCATTCTGGAGCTCACTCAAGATAAAGCGAATTTCCACTATGTGCCTTTTGTCTCGCGTGAATCCGCGGAGCTTGCCGAGGCTGGGCGTATCACCGATGGCATTACTAGTGGTCGCCTAGAACAAAGAGTCGGCTTGGCGTTTAGCGCCGAGCACAGCCGAGTACTGCTCTGCGGTAACCCGCAAATGGTGCGCGACACCCTGACTGAGCTAAAGCAGAAAGGCTTACAAAAGCATTTACGTCGCACACCCGGCCAAGTGCTGATGGAGAATTATTGGTAAGCCAAAGACTGTGAAGGGTGAAGAGTGAAGGGGTAAATGGCGAGGCGTTAGGTCTAAGACAACGCCTCACGCTTTACGCTTCCCACATTAGCGCGTTACATACATCATCAAGCTCATAAAAGCGGCTAAGCCCCAGCCTAAGCCGATAATCCAATAAAAGCCCCGTGCGCCTTGTTTAATTGGGATCTGGTTATAGAGCAAGAATAGCGACCAAAGTAAGGCGGGCAGTAGAGGTAATAAGAACAGTCGAGCCATGGCAGAGTCCTTCTTAGCGGCATAGGATAAGGGGCTGTGATAGCGTTGAGATGTAAGCACTTTAGCAAGAGCCGTTAAGCTCAGCCAGCTATCATAAATTCCAGATGAGCCTAGTATGCGACACAATAGACTCGATAAGGTATAGAGTCTGACATTGAGCTGTTAGGTTGCGAGCCGCGTCTTGCTTAATGTGAATCGATGCTTAGTGTGAGTCGACACTGAGTGTGAATCGGCTCTTAATGTGAATGGACAAGGAGTAGTACATGCAGCAATTAGTGATTAAGGCCTTTGGTGATGCCAGTCAACTTAAACTTGTGGAGCGCGAAAGCATATCGCTGGCGACCAATGAAATTCGCGTGCGCATGCACTTTGCCGGCGTAAACCCAGTAGACGCGAAAACTCGCGCCGGTTTAGGTTGGGGCGCCGAAGCAATTAAAGATAAGCTACCTTGGGCTCCCGGTCTAGAGGTGATGGGCACTGTGCTGGAGCTGGGCGCCGAGGTAAATATTTACCAACCTGGAGACCGGGTATTTGGCTTATTGGCCGGTGGCGGTTATAGCGAGCAATTAGTGTTACCGGCCAATGCTTTGTTGCGGGTGCCAAGTAGCGTGAGCGATGAAACTGCCGCCGGCTTGTCTCTGGCCGGCATTACCGCTTGGCAGGCGCTCACCGAGCACGGCCTACTTAAAGCCGGTGAACGGGTCTTGATCTCGGCTGCTGCAGGCGGCGTGGGGCATTTGGCGGTGCAGTTAGCCAAAGACTTGGGCGCCAATGTCATCGCACTGGCCTCCGCTCATAATCATGAATTTTTACGTAGTTTAGGCGCCGATGAAGTGCTGGATTATAAAGATGCCGCTCAGTTAAGCGCGCTCGCACCCGTGGATCTGTTACTGGATCTGGTCGGCGGCGAGTCGGGGCTTGGCTTGTTGTCTCGGGTTAAAGGCGGTGGCCGCGTGGTCACAGTGCCCACTAATACCGCCGAAAAAGTGATAGCGGCGGCCACGTCTTTGGATCTTAACGCCACTGGCATGCTCAAACATAATGACAATCAACAGCTGGCTATGCTCATGCAAAGGGTGGTCGAGCAAAAACTAAGAGTGGAAATCAGCCATGTTTATCCGCTCGCTGAGGGCGAATTAGCCCATCGTCAGATAGAAACTGGCCATAGTCGCGGTAAAATTTTGCTGCAAGGTTAGCGGTTAAAGAGCATATTCAGGCTCTTGGCTTGCAACATCTTGTCTTGCAACCTCTGGCTCTTCAACATAAGGAAACTCCATGAAGTTTTGGTCTCTGGTATTGCTCTTAAGCCCAATGTGGGTGTTGGCGGCACCTAAATTGGTGCAGCAAGTCGACGCTTCAAAAGACGGCTTAGTGATCCCCTATCAAATGTATCAATTGGATAACGGCTTAAGCGTGCTGCTGAATAGCGACAAGTCCGATCCCTTGGTGCATGTGGAAATGACCTATCACGTGGGGTCGGCACGGGAAGAGCCGGAGCAAACCGGCTTTGCTCACTTCTTTGAGCACATGATGTTTCAAGGCTCTAAGCACGTGGGCGATCAAGAGCATTTTCGTTTGATCAACGAAGCCGGTGGCACCATGAATGGCAGCACTAACCAAGACAGAACCAATTACTATCAAACCGTGCCCGCCAATCATCTGGAAAAGGTGTTGTGGCTGGAAGCGGATCGCATGGGTTTTTTACTGGACGCCGTCAGCCAGCGCAAATTTGAAATTCAGCGTGACACCGTTAAGAACGAGCGCGCACAAAGGGTCGATAACCAGCCTTATGGCTTAGTCAGCGAGCGCATGGGCGAGCTCTTATATCCCCGAGATCATCCTTACAGCTGGCAGCCAATTGGCTATGTGGAAGATCTCGACCGCGTTAATGTGGATCACTTAAAAGCCTTCTTCAGTCGCTGGTATGGCCCCAATAACGCCACCTTGGTGATCAGCGGCGATTTTGACTCGGCACAAACCCTGCAATGGGTCGAAAAATACTTTGGCTCCATTCCCAAAGGCCCAGAAGTGACCTCGGATAAGCCGCAACCGGCCAAGCTGGACGCGGATCGCTACCAAACACTGGTGGATAGCCGCATTCGTATGCCTATGTTATATGCGTCTTATCCCACAGTGTGGCTAGGTCATAAAGACGAAGCCGCATTAGATGTGTTGGCGAATGTGCTGGGTGGTGGCAAAAGCTCGCTCTTGTATCAAGAGTTAGTCGAAACCGGTAAGGCGGTCAGCGCCGGTGCCGGTCATTACTGTAGTGAGCTGGCCTGTACCTTAAGTATTTGGGCATACAGCAATCCGTCGAAAGACGGCTCCTTAGTGCCATTAAAAGCAGACATTGACCGCATCATTGCTGAGCTAGGCGAGCGCGGCATTCAGAAAGCCGATGTGGATAAATCCGTGACCGAATTGCGTGCCGCTCTGATTTTGGGGCTCGACAGCACCCGAGGCAAGGCGCGCCAGTTAGCAGCAGGTCAAGTCTTAAAAGACGATCCTCTGTATGCCATCAATGCTTGGCGCCAGTTGGCAGACACTACGCCTGAGCAAGTAACGGCGGCTTATCAGCAGTATGTGCATAAGCAGGCGAAAGCGACCTTAAGCGTGGTGCCCACCGGTAAGACTGACTGGCAAGCAGCCAAGCCCAACTATGAAACCCCTGAGCGGGTGTTGCCTAACGCCGGCAAACAAGATGCTGACAAGCAAGATGTCGAGAAAAAAAGTGCCGAGCAGCAAAAAGTAGTGCCTATCGTCGCACGTGAAGTTAAAGACGACTTCGAACGCAGTCAAATGCCCGCCGTCGGTGCGCCTGTAACCATTAAGGTGCCCGAATTATGGCAAACTGAGCTTGGCGATAATATTCAGCTGCAAGGCATAGTGAATGACGAGATCCCCGCGGTCTCCATTATCTTGGCCTTTCCGGGTGGCCAACAAGCGGAAAACGCCGATGAAGTAGGCGTGGCCAGCTTAACCGCCGACATGATGAACCAAGGCACAGTAAAACTGAGCTCAGGTGAATTCAGTGAAGCGCTAGAGCGCTTGGGTGCCAGCGTGAGTGTGAGTCACGGTTTTTATACCAACCTCATCAATATCACCACCATGACCGAAACCTTGCCCCAGACTTTGGCTCTGGTCGAAGAGCTATTGTTTACGCCAGGAATGCGCGAGCAAGACTTTGAAAAGGTAAAAGCCCAGACCTTAGAGGGCATGGCACAAAATCGCCATCAGCCTTCTTGGTTAGCGCAACAAGCGTTCCGTCAATTAATGTACGGCAAAACCCGTATGGGGCAGCCTGATGATGGTCAGGCAGAGCAAGTGGCTAACATCACGCTGGAGCAGGTACAGGCCTATTATCAGCGTTACTACAATCCGGCCAACGGCCATGTATTGGTGGCTGGCGACTTGTCAGCAAGCCAAGCTAAGCAAGACTTTGCTTTCTTAACGCAGTGGCAGGGTGAAGTGCCTAACTTGGCGGCGGTTGAGGTTAAGCCGCAGCCTGCCAAACCGGGTATTTATATTGTCGATGTGCCAGGTGCGGTGCAATCTGTACTGAGAGTCGGGCGCCGTGCTTTGCCCACAGATGCCACAGGCCCGTATTTTTACGCCAACCTGATGAACTTTAACTTGGGCGGTAATTTTAATAGCCGCATCAACTTAAACCTGCGTGAAGACAAAGGCTTTACCTACGGTGCCAGCTCTTATTTTACCGGTAACCGAGATGCAGGCGTGTTCTTGGTGGCCAGTGACGTGCGTGGTGACGTGACGACGGACGCCATTAAAAATATCTTGCAAGAGTTTGAGACCTTTCAAGAGAAAGGCCCCAGTGAGAAAGAGCTGGCCTATTTACGCAGCAGCTACTCGCAACAAGACGCGCTGTCTTACGAAACGTTAGGCGACAAAGCCGGCTTCTTATTGCAGCTGGCGATGATGAAACTGTCGCCCGACTATTTGGCCAAGCAACAACAGATAGTGGCTAAGGTGAGTCAAGACAAGCTCACTGAGCTGGCTAAGCAGTGGTTAGATCCTAAAGACATGGTGATAGTGGTGGTTGGCGATAAGGCGAAGCTTGAAAAGTCCTTGCCAAGCCTCCATCTACCCTTACAAGACTTTACCATTGAGTAATGAGGCCAGACCTCTCGCGGCCTCACCCCTTCGCATCTTGGGGTGAGGTTGCGCCAAAGAGTAATTAATAATGACCAAAGCAAACAGCACACTGGCCGCACGCATTAACGCTTGGCACCAGCCACAAAGCCTGCCGACCATAAAGGGCATACGCCGTGGTATAGAGCGTGAAAGCTTGCGCATTACCGCAAGCGGTCATTTAGCTCAAAGCCCGCATCCTGCGTCGTTAGGCTCGGCGTTAACTCATGGCTACATCACCACCGATTTTTCTGAGTCGCAGATGGAGTTTATTACTCCCGCCTCCGACTCTGTAGATGTGCTATTGGCGCAACTGGGCGATATTCACGGCTATGTGCTGCGCCACTTAAGTGGCGATAAGGGCGATGAGCAATTATGGCCGTTGAGCATGCCTTGCCTGTTAAAAGGCGGCGATGAGCATATCCCCTTGGCGCAATACGGCAGCTCCAACATTGGCCGCATGAAAACCCTGTATCGCCAAGGCTTGCATCACAGATACGGCAGCCGTATGCAGGTGATCTCGGGCGTGCACTTTAATTTCTCTATGCCCGACAGTTTTTGGAGTGAATGGCACAATCAAGAGGGTCAAGACGCCTGCTTGCAAGACTTCGTATCCGATAAATACTTAGGGCTGATCCGCAACGTCTATCGCTTTGGTTGGCTGATCCCCTATTTATGCGGCGCCTCACCGGCCTTGTGTGGCTCTTTTTTAAACGGCGTCGAGCATAAGTTACCCTTCGAGCGCTTAGGCAAAGGTACCTTGTATTTGCCTTACGCCACCTCGTTACGCTTATCGGATCTGGGCTACACCAACAATGCCCAAGCGAACTTAAATATCTCGCTGGATAGCCTAGATGAATACGTCACTTCCTTGCGCCAAGCCATTAATACCCATGCGCCCGAGTTTGCCGACATCGGCGTTAAGGTAGACGGCGAATATCGCCAGCTGAACGATAATGTACTGCAAATCGAAAACGAGCTTTATGCACCCATTCGGCCCAAACGCACCGCAGACAGCGGCGAAAAGCCCACAGATGCACTGCATACTCGTGGTATCGAATACATAGAGTTGCGCTCGGTAGACGTGAATCCTTACTCGCCCGTGGGCATAGATGCGGCGCAAGTGCGCTTCCTCGATACTTTTTTGCTGTGGTGTTTGTTGAGCCCATCGGCACCCTTAGGGAGCGAGGAAATCGCCCTAAATCGTCGTAACTTCAATAAAGTCGTACTAGAAGGGCGCAAGCCAGGTCTTACGCTTGAGCAGTGGGGCGGTGAGAGCATTGGCCTGCAAGCCTTAGGTGAGCAACACTTTGCTGAGCTAAAAGACGTGGCCGACCTGCTGGATGCCTGTTGTGGTCGCGGCTGTTATGGCAAAACCCATCAACAGCATTTAGCCATGATCCAAAACCCTGAGTTGACGCTCTCGGCACGGGTATTGAGCGAGCTTAAAGCGAGCAATCAAGATATTTTGCCCTTTGGCTTGGCGCTGTCTAAAGGTTATCACGACCAATTACAGCAAAGCCGGCCACGTTACTGGGAAGACAGCTTCTTCGATCAAGAAGGTACACGCTCGTTAGCGCGCCAACAGAAGATTGAGCAATCAGACTTGGTCGACTTCGATACCTTCTTGAAAGACTATTTTGCTAAGCCTTAAAGTTAGGTGAAGAGTAAAGGGTGAAGGGAAAAGGGGGCGAACTTATGCCCTCCACTCTTTCAAAGACTGATTATTATGCGTGGTCTTTGTTCAATGTCGTCCTCTTCACTCTTTACTCATTACCCTTCACGGCTCTTTTGTAGGCGAACGCTTGTTCTCACATTTCGTCGCAGACAGAACCCATAAGCTACTGTTGAATTTTTAGTTGTGAATGTTGAGTTAAGTAATTTTCACTCAATATTCAACACTAGTCCGTGTATTCCGTGGCCAAGGAGCTTTAGTTTTTAAGGGCTTTTTCGCAACGAAATCCACACCTCTTTATTTATGATAAGCACGAAAAAATAGAGAACTTATCTAAAAATATTTTTAATGGTAAGGGTAAACATAACCTTCTGTATGGTTAGGTCTTACCAATAATTTTTTGCTGTTATCCTGACCTTTTAGCGAGTTTCGTGGGTTTCGTTGCAAAGTCGTTATTAGTCCTTTTTCCGTGGGTTCCGTTGCAAAAAATCTTTAATCTTTGGTCAGAGAAATATATGAATCAAGAAAACCCATCAGTGGCTAAGCCTGCTACAGAGCCCACGCCGTTATGTGAGCATGAAGATTATTACATCGAAAATGGTTATTCGGTCTTCACCGCCGTCTTTCATTTAAAGCGCGGTTATTGCTGCGGCAACGGCTGCCGGCATTGCCCTTATAAAGCTGGTAAAGAGTGAAGGGTAAAGGGTGATGGGAGATACCTAAATACCAACGCTGTATTTGTAGTCCGACGCTTTAGCTGTCGGCCCTGCGAGCTAAGCAGGGATTTTTTGGCTGGGTTTAGTTTGTAACCCTTCACTCTTTACCCATCACAAACATAGGAAATTTAAATGCGCGTAGTTTGTATGGTGCCATCTTGGACCGAAACCCTGCTCGCCTGCGGCGTCAACGTTGTGGGGCGCACCCGTTACTGCATTCATCCGGCAGAAGACGTGGCAGGCATAGCGGTAGTGGGCGGCACCAAAGATGTGCAGTGGGAAAAAGTCGCCGTTTTGGCGCCAGATCTGGTGATATTTGATAAAGAAGAAAATACTCGTGTAATGGCCGACAGCTGCCCCTATCCTTATGTGGCCACGCATGCCGAGTCGGTGCAAGACATGCCCCGCGCATTGCGCTTATTAGCGCAACAACTGAACAACTACGGCTTAATCGTACTGGCGGCTCGTTTTCAAACCGTGCTTAACAATCCGAGTCCCATATTATCGTCTAGTTTGCCGTTACTGGAGCATCAAGACGTCGCACCCAGCTCGGTATTGGCGGATGAACGGCCTTGGTTATATCTGATTTGGCGCAAGCCCTACATGAGCATAGGCCGTCATACTTTTATCTATTCGGTATTCGCACACTTAGGCCTAGCTCATAAGCTGCTGGCCTTTGAGCCAAATTACCCTGAGTTGAGCGCACAAGACATAGCTGCGCTTAATCCCATATTGCTCTGCTCCACCGAGCCTTATCCTTTCGCTAAACAATTAGCCACCACCCAACAAGAGCTGCAACAACCTGCAGTACTTATCGACGGCGAACCCCTGTGTTGGTACGGCATCCGCTGCTTGCGCTTTCTCGAGGGTTTAACCTAGGCTGGCTAATAAAATGCGCACGAATAAAAAAGCCCTAATAAATTAGGGCTTTTTTGGCGCAGATTTGCGAAGAGTAACTATTCTGTTGTTGCGAAGTTCGCGCGCTGCACGGCTTTGGCGTTGTTGGCCATTTCGGTTAAACCTAGAGTGTCGTAAGCCTCACTCATTATGGTTAATGCGGGCTGCAAGGTGTCGGTGTCGGGATATGACTCGACCACTTGCTTGGCGCGATTGGCGGCGGCTAACCAAGCGCCGCGTTTCATGTAAAATTGCGCCACGGCCAAGTCGTATTTCGCTAAGCGATTTTTAAGGCTTATCATGCGTAAACGTGCATCGGCTGCATAGGTGCTGTCTGGGTATTGGCGCAGCAATTGGCGAAAATCGGCGAAGGCTTGGCGTGCATAGGCGGGATCGCGGTCGGTGCGGTCGATATTCATCAGTTCTTGGAAGAAATTGTGATCCGTGGCCATGTTGGTTAAGCCGCGCATATATTGGGCGTAATCCACACTGGGGTGATTCGGATTTAAACGAATAAAGCGATCAATGTTGGCCAAGGCGCGGGCCGAGTCATCTTGCTTATAGTAGGCATAAATTAAATCCAGCTGTACTTGGTTAGAGTAAGCCCCAAACGGATAACGGGAGTCCATGGCTTCCAGTATCTCGGCGGCACGAATGTAATTGGCCGATTGTAAACGAGCTTGTGCGTCTTGATACAGCACTTCTGGTGGCTCATCTGGAACTGAATCTTTTTTAGTGCTCGAGCAGCCAGTGGCCGCTAATGCCAAGGCAAGGGTCAAAGTGAGCCATACGCGTCGTTGTTTAGCCATGTAAAGAGTCCATTTTTGCGATTTAAGCGTCAAGTTTGCGGAAACTGATTAAGCTCAGCGTCAAGAAACGTTAGAATACCCAATTAAACATCATTTGGTAACCAGTGTCGCTATGAGTCAGCAAATCGAATTAAATGGCACCGTCGCCGAACACCAACATGGTCAACGTTTAGATCAGACGTTGGCAGAAATGTTTACCGATTATTCTCGCACTCGGATTAAAACGTGGATCCAGTTGGATCAAGTCACCCTCGATGGTCAAGTAGCCAATACGCCCCGCGCTAAAGTGACCCTAGGTCAGCAAGTGCAGATACATGCCGAGCTTGAAGACGATGTGCGCTTCGATCCCGAAGATATCCCGCTAGACATCGTTTATGAAGACGATGCCATTATGGTCATCAACAAGCCTGCGGGTTTAGTGGTGCATCCGGGTGCCGGTACGCCGGGTGGTACCATGTTGAATGCGCTGTTGCATTACTGCCCAAGCATTGCCGAAGTGCCGCGCGCCGGCATAGTGCACCGCCTCGACAAAGACACCACCGGACTGATGGTAGTGGCTAAAACCATACCCGCACAAACCCATCTGGTGACGGCGCTGCAAGGCCGCGATATTACCCGTGAGTATGAAGCTGTTGCCATTGGTCACATGACCTCGGGCGGTACGGTAGACGCCAATATTGGTCGCCATCCTACGCAACGTATCCTAATGGCGGTGGTGCCATCGGGTAAACCGGCTCGCACTCACTATCGAGTAATGGAAAAGTTTCGTGCTCATACTCGCTTGCGCCTGCGTTTAGAAAGTGGTCGTACTCACCAAATTCGGGTGCACATGGCGCACTTGCAACACCCGCTGGTTGGCGATCCTACATACGGTGGTCGTATGAAACCTCCGCGTAATGCAGAGGCTGAGCTGTTGGCTTTCTTGCGCGAGTTTAAACGCCAAGCCTTGCATGCGGTGTTATTGCGTTTAGAACATCCCATTACCGGCGAAATGATGGAGTGGCAATCGCCGTTACCGGATGATTTTGTAGAACTTATTCGGTTATTAAAAGCCGACACCGCCGCTCATCCGGATGACCTTGTCTGGACATAGAGTCTGGACGTAGAGCCTAACAGCAGCGCCCAGTTAATAAAAAACAGCGTATTTTGTAGCCCCACGCTTCAGCTGTGGGTCCTGCGAAGCAGGAGATTTAGATTTAGGGCTTAGTTTAACTGGGCGCTTGGAGCTGGGCGCTGGGCGCTCGTTTTCAATCTTAATGTTATGGAGCCAATGGGATGGATCTGATACAGCCTAATTGGCCGGCACCGGCCAATGTGCGCAGTGCACAAACTACGCGCAGCGGTGGCGTGAGTGCGCCGCCTTATACCAGCTTAAATTTAGGTGCACACGTCGGTGATGTTTTTGCCGACGTGCAGCTTAATCGCGAGCAGTTAGCTAACCACTTGCACTTAACTAATAAGCCGGTGTGGTTAGAGCAAGTGCACGGCACGGGCGTGGTTACTTTGCCATTGTCTGTGCAGGCCACTAGCACTCCGATTGCCGATGCTGTATTGAGTCGTACGCCTGAGCAGGTCTGCGCCATTATGACCGCCGATTGCTTGCCGGTATTGTTTTGCGACACGGCTGGCACAGTAGTGGCGGCGGCCCATGCCGGCTGGCGTGGACTGGCGAACGGCGTATTAGAAGCCACCTTGCAGGCCATGAAGGTAGACTCCGCTACTGTAATGGCGTGGCTAGGGCCTGCCATTGGCCCCAATGCGTTTGAAGTGGGTGGCGAAGTGCGTGCCGCCTTTGTGGCGCACTTGCCACAGAGCGCAGTTGCTTTTGTGGCGCACGCTGATCCTGGCGCTGATAAGTGGCTGGCGGACATTTACCAGTTGGCGCGCTTAAGGCTAGCCGCCGCTGGTGTTACCCAGTGTTACGGCGGTGACTATTGCACCTATACCGATAGTGAGCGTTTTTTTTCCTATCGGCGCGAGCCAAAAACCGGCCGCCAAGCCAGCTTGATTTGGTTGGAATAAAATCAGCGCCGAGCACCAAGCGCCCGGCGCCCAGCTAAACAGTATTTTGTAGCCCCACGCTTTAGCTGTGGGTTCTGCGCAGCAGAAGGGTGATTTGGGGTAGCTTAGCTCTTCGCTTCACGCCTCACTCTTTTACCGCAAAAAAACAATCCCGCCAAGACGGGACTAGCAGCTAAAGCGCTAGCCTACAAAGGCCAAACCCAAACCAGACGTGCTTTGTAGCTTTCCAGCTTCTAGCTTTCCGCTTCAAGCTTTCTTTCCCCCAAAGCTTGAAATTTCACCATTCCCCCCCATCTTTAATATCAGTAAACATCTATCTTTTCCCGCTGTGTGCGGGTTGTTGGAGGAAGGCTCTGATGCGACTCGATCGTCTTACCAGTAAATTTCAACTTGCCCTGCAAGATGCCCAGTCGATGGCGGTGGGGCGAGATCATGCCTATATAGAACCCGCACACTTGCTGATTGCCATGCTCAATCAAGAAGGCGGCTCTTTGCGTCCGCTACTGAGTCATGCCGGCGTTGACGGCAATACCTTACGCGTAGAGTTAGATAAATCCGTGGATCGCTTACCCAAAGTAAGCGGCTCAGGGGTGGACGTACAAGTGTCACCTGTATTAGCGCGCTTGTTGAATCAGAGCGATAAATTGGCGCAACAGCGCAAAGACACCTACATCTCCTCCGAATTATTCTTGCTGGCGGCCGTGGATGAACAAGGCGAGCTGGGTGAGCTGCTTAAGCGCTCTGGTTTAAGTAAAGAAAATTTAAGTAAAGCCATCGAAGAGGTACGCGGTGGGCAAAAGGTCGACGATCCTAATGCGGAAGAAAATCGCCAAGCATTAGAAAAATACACCATAGACCTCACCGAGCGCGCCGAGCAGGGCAAGTTAGACCCTGTGATTGGTCGTGATGATGAAATTCGCCGCACCATTCAGGTGTTGCAACGTCGCACCAAAAATAACCCGGTATTGATAGGCGCACCGGGTGTAGGTAAAACCGCCATCGCCGAAGGCTTGGCTCAACGCATTATTAATAATGAAGTGCCAGAAGGTTTAAAAGGCAAGCGGGTGTTGTCGCTTGATATGGGGGCCTTGATTGCGGGCGCTAAGTATCGCGGCGAATTTGAAGAGCGTCTTAAAGCACTGCTCAATGAGCTGGCCAAAGAAGAAGGCCAAGTGATCCTGTTTATTGATGAGCTGCATACTATGGTCGGCGCCGGCAAAGGCGAAGGCGCCATGGATGCGGGTAATATGCTCAAACCGGCCTTGGCGCGCGGCGAGTTGCACTGTGTGGGTGCTACTACGCTGGATGAATATCGCCAATATATTGAAAAAGATGCCGCACTGGAGCGTCGCTTTCAAAAAGTACTGATTAATGAGCCCTCGGTAGAAGACACTATTGCCATCTTGCGCGGCTTAAAAGAGCGCTATGAGCTGCATCACCATGTGCAAATTACCGATCCTGCCATAGTGGCGGCGGCCGTGTTATCTCATCGTTATATTGCCGACCGTCAGTTACCCGATAAAGCCATCGATTTGATTGATGAGGCCGCCTCTAGCATTCGCTTACAAATTGATTCTAAGCCTGAGCCGCTCGATAAACTGGACCGGCGTATTATTCAGCTTAAATTAGAAGAGCAGGCGCTGTTAAAAGAAGACGATGAAGGCAGTATCAAACGCTTGCAGTTGATCCGTGATGAGCTAACGATAAAAGAAGCCGAGTACGCAGATCTCGAAGAAATTTGGCTATCAGAAAAAGCCGCCATGGCTGGCACCCAACATATTAAGTCTGAGCTTGAGCAGGTGCGTCGCGAGCTGGAAGTGGCGCGCCGAGCCGGCGATTTAGGCCGTATGTCTGAGCTGCAATATGGCCGAATTCCCGAGCTGGAAAAGCAGCTAGATTTAGCTGGCCAAGCCGAAATGCAAGAGCAGCATCTGCTGAAAAATCGCGTTACCGACGAAGAGATTGCCGATGTATTGTCGCGTTGGACCGGTATTCCGGTGGCTAAGATGCTGGAAGGCGAAAAAGATAAACTGCTGCGTATGGAAGATAGCTTGCACGATCAGGTGATCGGCCAAAACGAAGCCGTGGATGCGGTTTCCAATGCTATTCGACGTAGCCGCGCCGGCTTATCAGATCCTAATCGCCCAGTAGGCTCTTTCTTATTTATGGGGCCGACCGGTGTCGGTAAAACCGAGCTCTGTAAGGCGTTGGCAGATTTTCTGTTCGACAGTCGAGATGCCATGGTGCGCATCGATATGTCGGAGTTTATGGAAAAGCACTCGGTATCTCGCTTAGTGGGTGCGCCTCCGGGCTACGTGGGCTATGAAGAGGGCGGTTATTTAACGGAAGCGGTGCGCCGCAAACCGTATTCGGTGATCTTGCTCGATGAAGTGGAGAAGGCGCATCCGGATGTATTTAATATTTTATTACAGGTATTGGATGATGGCCGCTTAACCGATGGCCAAGGCCGCACCGTGGATTTTCGTAATACTGTGGTGATCATGACCTCGAATATTGGTTCAGATCTGATTCAAGAGCATAGCTACGATAAAGATTATGACGAAATGAAAGAGATGTTGATGGGCGTGCTAAGCCATCAGTTTAGGCCTGAATTTATTAACCGCATTGACGATATAGTGGTGTTTCATCCGCTGGCGGTCGAGCAAATCAAGTCCATCGCTCGCATTCAGCTACAAAGTTTAATGGGGAGATTGGCGGACAAAGGGTTCGAGGTAACCGTTGCCGAACCGCTACTGGAGCAGCTGACCGAAGCCGGTTTCGATCCGCTGTTTGGTGCGCGGCCATTAAAGCGTGCTATTCAGCAAAGAATCGAAAACCCGCTGGCGCAAGCTATCTTGTCTGGCAAGGTCATGCCGGGCAAACCGCTATTACTGGATGCCGATGAGAATGGGCTAATATTGAGTCAATGACAGGTAAGCGGTAAGCGTTCAGCCAGAAGCTAAACACAGACCTTCTAAAATAAAAAAGCACCGAATCTTAGATTCGGTGCTTTTTTATTATCTTATTAGGCTGTGTAATGAATTAATATTCGTCGTTCATACCGGCTTCTAATTCCAGCACTAGCTAGCTTTAGCTTGTGCTGTCATGCGCATGGCGCCATCGGCGGCATTGGCTAACTCTTGGCCCTTGATGACGAAGTGGCGGCTGTAGTACTGCTTATGCTCATCGTGCTCATGAAAATGGTGCGGCGTTAAAATGGCGGTCAGCACCGGTACTTCGGTTTCTAACTGCACTTGCATCAAGCCTGTGCATACCGCTTGCGCCACAAAATCATGACGATAAATGCCGCCATCCACCACTAAGCCACTGCAGGCGATAGCCGCATATTGACCAGATTTTGCCAATAGCTTGGCTTGCAGCGGAATTTCGTAGGCGCCAGGTGCGGCAATGACGTCAATCTTGTCCTCGTCATAACCGAGCTCGGCTATTTGGCTGCGAAAACCGGCTAAGCAATTAAGCACTATGTCGGTATGCCAAGAGGCGTGAATAAAGGCGATGCGTTGGTCGCGGACGTTAAATTCAGTGTGTTTCGTTAAGCTCTGATCCATGGTAAATCCCGTTATAAAAATTACTGAATCAGGGCGAACGTACAGGCAAGCACGGCACCAAGCAAAGTGAGACTTTGCTGTTGGCCATGATCTTTGGTTAGCGTGATCTCAGCGCTAGGCTGAGTCAGCCGTATTAAAGGACATGTCTGACGCTCTCTATCATCCGGACTATTACCGTCGGCTCTGGGTTTACACCAGATCTGCTGACCTTTATTGGCCTATGTTATGGCTAATAAAGCGCTCGCGGGCTGAATATGGGCGATGTAGGTCGCATATTTTACCGCCGGTGGGGAATTACACCCCGCCCCGAGAACGAAGTCGGTTAAACCGACGGGTTAATATAGGATTTTATGACCGGTTAGTAAAGGCCTAGCCTTATAGATGGCTATTAACTCAGCCTGCGGGTAGCCGGAAGCTGTACGCTTCACGTAATCACATATCTTACAGCCATCCAGCTGCGCTGAATATCGCAGCTAAAACAGCGGCTACAAAGGCGGTATTTATTTTCTAGCTTGGTGCTTGGCACTATTTTCCACCCTTCACCCTTCACCCTTCACCCTTCACGTCGAGCGCATTGCGAATGTCGTTAAAGCCGTGCTGCTCTAACTTGGCGAAGCCACTTTGTTGCTTGGCTTTTAAGCGATTCAGTAATGGCGTGCTAATGCCCGATAAAAAGCAGGCGAGCGTGTGCAGGCTTAACGGCTGTGCGCTTAGCGCCTGCAAGGGCTGGCACCAAGCTTGTAATTGCTCGCTATTGGGCAAAGGCGGCGTGCTGGGTTTGGGCAACTTAGCCGCGTTTCCTGCACACACAGAGCAATGGCCGCAGGCTTGAGGTGCATTATGATCGGCAAAATAGCCGGCTAAATGATGGCTCAAGCACGCGGTGCTTTCAAAAAATGCGATCATCTCTTTGAGACGAGCCACTTCGCTGTGCTCTTTTTGCAAAAATAACTGATACAAACGTGCCGTTTCCTCAGTCACATTGCAATTGGGCTGCAGCACCTTATATACCTCGATCATTTGTTTACTTTCGAGGCTGATCAGCCCTTGCTGGTGCAAGTAATCCAGTGCGTTAATCACTCGCTTGCGCTCGCCGCCGCTATGTTGCCAAATAACCTCAAAGTCCACTTGGCACCAAGTGCGGGCCATGGGTGAGGCCTGAAACACGGCGCTTAAAAACGCCTGTCGTTCGGGGTTAAAGCGGCTAAGAATATCGTCTTGAGAGGCTAAAAACTTAAAACGATAATCCCCGTAGTAGCTGTATTGCGATTCAATAATCTGATTAAGCTCCAGATACACCAATAGCGTGCGCAGCGGCAATAAACGAATATTGCAGTCGTTAGCCAAGCGGATCGGCATAATTTCCCAGGGCTCGCCGTGAGTGGGAAGCTGTTCGAGTAAGGCTTTGATGGCTTCTGGCTCTGGGGTATCGCCGTACACGAAGTTTTCTAGCACGTTTAAGCCAGCTTGATTGCCTAATAGGGTGCACCGTGAGGCTTGGCCATCGCGGCCGGCGCGGCCAATTTCTTGGCTGTAGTTTTCAATGGACTTGGGCAAGTCAAAGTGAAACACGCGGCGAATATCTGCCTTATCCACGCCCATACCAAAGGCGATGGTGGCGACGATGCAAGGAATTTGACCGCCCATAAACGCCTGTTGCAGTGCTTGGCGCTTATCTTGATCCATGCCTGCGTGATAGGCGTGAGCATTAATACCAGCCGCGCTTAACTGTTTGGCGACCCATTCGGCTGTGTGTTGCAAGGTCACATAGACGATAGTGGGTGCCACAGGATCTTGTGACACTTGTGCTATTAAGGCGGCGGTTTTATCTGCCTCCGCCACCGGCAGCACTTCAAGGTATAAGTTAGGGCGATAAAAACCGGTGATCACCACGTTTTCTCTGGCCAAACCGAATTTTTGCTGCATGTCGTTAATCACCGCCGGTGTGGCGGTGGCGGTCAGTAATAGTACTTGTGGAATGTTAAGGTTGTGGCAATAACTGGGCAGCTTTAAATAATCCGGGCGAAAGTTATGGCCCCATTCAGAAATACAGTGCGCCTCGTCCACCACCAATAGTGAAATCGGCACTTGGCCGATAAATTGGCGAAAACGCTCATTTTTCAATCGTTCTACCGAGATCATTAATACCTTAATGTTGCCCTCACGCACGCCTTGCATCACGGCACGGCTTTCATCAAAACTTTGCGTAGAGTCGATACTGGCCGCGGGAATATTCATACGCGCTAAGAAAGCCAATTGGTCTTGCATCAAGGCCAATAACGGGGAAATAACTAAGGTAAGGTGCGGTAATAATACCGCCGGCAGCTGATAACATAAGGATTTGCCAGAGCCGGTAGGGAAAATCGCCGCAGCCGACTGACCGGCCATAATGGTATTGATCACCGCTTCTTGGCCGGGCCGCAAGGTCGAAAAGCCAAAATACTGCTGTAAAGTCTGATGTAAATTCATGTACCGCCAACCCCTTGCCAAGAATGCCACTAGCTTGGCTGGCGCTTAAGCCTTTGGCAACTTTATTAGCGAGAGGTGTAAGGCGTGAGGCGTAAGGAGAAAAACAGTGTAGGTGCCCCAAGGGTAAACTAAAAAAGCCAAGCTCCTAACTCAAATCAGGAACTCGGCTTTGGTATTTGTTTAGCTGGCCACTTATTGCTAAGAGGCGTGAGACGTAAAGGGTAGGAGTAAAGCCTCACTCCCCCTCACACCTCCCGCTTCACTCCTCACGGACACATTAAAACGTCATAAAGTCTTGGTGAAAGGACTTTTCGCAGTAGCTGCAGCGAAAACGTACTTGGCCCTTAATGGCGCGCACCTTGAACTTGCTGCTGACCGGCTCGTTATGGCTGATGCAGTTAGTGTTAGGGCAAGAAAAAATACCCTCTATGCGCTCAGGTAATTGCAGCTGCAGCTTTTCTACCACGCCAAAGTCTTCGATTAAGTTAACGGTGGCATCCGGGGCAAATAACGCCAATTGGTTGGCTTGGGCCGGTGATAAACGCACGTTTTCGACTTTAATAATGTCTTTGCTGCCCAATGCCACCGAGGGCAGGTTCAAACCGACAGTAATTTTGGCTTTGGTTTTGAGCAAACCAAACAGCTGCAAAATTTTGATACCTTGGCCGGCCGGAATATGATCGATGACGGTGCCATTATGAATGGCTTCCACTTGCAGTTGACTTTTATGCATCATGTCTCTCATATGTTCTCGTTCAACACCAGCGCCAGCAAAGCTTGACGCGCATAGACACCGTTTTCTGCCTGCTCAAAATAATAGGCATACGGGGTGTCATCTACCTCTATGGCAATCTCGTCGATGCGCGGCAGTGGGTGTAATATTTTTAGGCTGTCTTTGGCGCCTTCCAGTACTTCAGGCGTGAGCACATACTTAGAGGCCACATGCACATATTCTGTTTCATCGAAGCGCTCTTTTTGCACACGCGTCATGTAGATGATATCCAGCTCATCCATGACTTCTTCCATGCTGTCGCAAATTTCGAAGTTAATGCCTTTTTCCGTCAGCTCATCGCATAAGTAATCAGGCATAGACAGCGCTTGCGGCGCAATAAAGTAGAACTTGCAGCCGAACAAGCTCAGCGCTTGGGCCAAAGAATGCACGGTACGACCGTATTTAAGGTCGCCGACAAAAGCCACAGTTAGCCCTTGCAAGGTGCCTTGGGTTTCATAGATGGTAAACAAGTCGAGCAGGGTTTGGGTGGGATGCTGATTAGAGCCATCGCCGGCGTTAATGACCGGCACCGAAGAAAACTCCGACGCTAAGCGCGCGGCACCTTCTTGGGGGTGGCGCATCACAAAGGCATCGCCGTAGGAGCTGATCACCTTGACCGAGTCGGCCAAAGTTTCGCCTTTCTTCGCTAGCGAGGTGCTGGTGCTATCGGAAAAACCGATCACTGAGCCGCCTAAGCGCTGAATCGCGGTTTCAAACGACAAGCGGGTGCGCGTAGAGGCTTCAAAGAAACAACTGGCCACCACTTGGCCTTTTAATAGGTCTGGGTGGGGCTGAGTTTTTAGTTTTACGGCGGTATCTATGATCAACTCAAGCTCAGAGCGAGAGAAGTCAGAAATCGAGATAATATGCTTTTGATATAGGGGATTTGCCATCAGCAACGCTCTTGCAGGTGTAAAGTGAAGGCCACAAAAAACCCCCAATAGGGGGCCATGAGAGCTAATTGATTACCAAAGCGGCCGCGCTCGCGCTCACATTGTGAGACGAGTCCGAAGACGGATAACGGGGTAGACATTGCCATAAGCATTTATTCACCACTCAGCGCTTGCTAATCGGTCAGATTATAGAGAAATGTCAGGCAGAAGCAAAAGATCTGATGAATTCGGCGAAAGATTAAGCGAACAAACCGCTTTATGCTAAATAGCCCTTTACCTTTGACCTAGGTTCTCTATAATTCGCTTCGTATTGCAGGGGTGTAGTTCCAATTGGTAGAACGGCGGTCTCCAAAACCGACGGCTGGGGGTTCGAGTCCCTCCACCCCTGCCAAATTTAGTAAAAAGCCAGCCTAACAGCTGGCTTTTTGCATTCTAGAGTATTGGGAGTACTGATGACGCCGACCCAATCACAACTGTGGCAGTTTTTAGGCTTGCCACACTGGCAGTGCGCCCACCCAGAGCGACTGCCCTTGGCTCCCGTGCCAGTCGCGCCTCCCATTGAGGTGCTGCTGGTGTTGGGTAACGGTGCTACGCCGTCTGCGCGCTTTATCGCCGACTTATTAACGGCGCTGTCTTTAACTTCCAGTCAATTATACACCTTGAGCCAAGCGGACTGGCTTAGCACAGATAAGCCTAGTGCCCGTGTGCTGCTCGGTCTCAATGTGGATGGCGAGCTCGATGCCTTTCATTGGCAGGCCAGCTTTCCCTTATCTGCCCCACAAAAACGCGCCTTATGGAGCTGCTTATGTCGCTGTTATTTAGAGCATTAACCCCAGCTGACTTGGATGCTATGCAGGCGCTGGAGCAGGCGGCGCACAGCCACCCATGGACGCGAGAAACCTTGGCCAGCAGCTTTGGTCAGCGCTACTTTACTGGCTCGCTTTGGTCAGACGTGTCGGCCACAGAGCCAGCGCCTAAACCAGCGCCTAAACCAGCACTTAAGCCAGCACTTAAATCAGAGCCTACCTTAGTGGGCTACTTTATTGCCGATGGCGTGCTAGATGAAAGCACCTTGATGAATATTTGTGTGGCGCCTGTCGCCCAAGGCAAAGGTCTTGGCCGGCAACTGCTGGAATATTATTTGGCGGCGTGCGCCGAACGCGGTATTACTCAGCATTGGCTTGAAGTGCGCGCTTCAAATCTCAAGGCGCAAGCCTTGTACCTGTCGGCAGATTATCAAGAATACAGCCAGCGCCATGACTATTACCCCACGGCCACCGGCTGGGAAGATGCGGTATTAATGGCATTTAAGGTGTACGACTAGCCGCTTGTTTCTATACTTAGTATTCACTCTCTTTCAAGGATGAAAGTATGGGCGCTTTATTGATGACGCGGCTGCGCAGCAGCCTAGGTACCCTTCAATATTTATTTCAGTTAGTGATTGGTCGCTTAAGTCTACCTAAGGCCGCCTTTATAGGTAGCCTGATCTGGCTTCTGCTTTGGGTCTTTCTTTGGCCCGCGCTGGCACAGGCAGAAAGCTATCGTTATCGCGATGCCAATGGCATGACTCACTACATGGATAATCAGCGTTTTAGTGTTAAGCCTTTGCCTGCCAGCGGCCAAGAGCAAGCACTTAATCGCGATGGTGTATTAGTGCGCGTGTTAGAGCAGGCCGATGGGCACTTCTTAATCGCACTCAATCGACTCGATACGCCCGTCACCTTAAACCTACAATTTTCTCGCACCCATAATCTAGCGATTGCTCCGCACCTACAGCAGCCTGTATTGCTGCCGGCGAAAACCGAAACCTTAATGGGTAAGCTTACGCCTAACCAAGCCGGCGATTGGCGTTATCAATATAACTTCGGCTATCAATATGGTGCAGAGTTGGGGCCGTTAGCTAAAAACCATGTTGCAGAAATAGAGGTGAACACGCCTCACAAGTCCACATACTTTCCTCCATCAACGACGCCCAGCCGGCAAAATTCCGCATCAAATCTGACCTACAGAGGCACCACTCAAGCCCACAGTTACCAAGGGCGCGTGCACGATCTCGCCTCGCCAGTGATAGGTCCTTATCGCATCGCCCAAGGCTTTAATGGTGCCTTTAGCCACAATAAAACGGCTAACCGCTATGCCCTTGATATTGCCTTGCCCGTGGGTACGCCTTTATATGCTAGCCGAACTGGTGTGGTGGTGGCCGCGGTGGATTCGCATGTGGGCGGCGGATTAGAGTCGCAATATAGAGGCAAAGCCAATCACCTTAGGGTGCGCCATAGCGATGGCAGCATGACCTTATATGTGCATTTACAAACCGGATCTTTGCGCGTCGCTAAAGGTGATCAGGTGCGAATGGGCCAACCGATAGCCGCCTCTGGCAATACCGGTTATAGCTCTGGGCCGCATCTACATTTGGCGTTGCAAGTGAATAACTCAGGAATAAACGAGTCCATTCCTTTTACCTTGCAAGGTAACCAGCCGCTGGCCGGCATCTGGATCACAGGCACGTCTTGGGGCGATGAATAAGTGGGCCATAGGCCGCTATAAGCTTAAAGCTATAAGCGGTAAGTTAAAGATTAAGATCGCCATCCATCAGCAGTGCCCACAAAGCTGGCAGAGATGCACAACGCAGATCCGCGTCGCCTAAAAAAGTTGCATTATGAGGCCGTCTGTCGCCTGATACTGTTTTTTTTAACGTAACAGTAAGCAGTGACAGGATATAAAGATGGCAGAGGTAATGAGTGAGGTAAGATCCAATTCGCGCAGCATAAGCCACTATATGCAGGTGTTGGGTCCGGGAATTTTGGGGGCGGCGGCGGCCATCGGCGGCTCGCATTTGGTGGCGTCCACGCAAGCCGGCGCCATTTACGGCTGGCAGCTAGTGGGCCTGATCTTATTAGTGAACCTGCTGAAATACCCATTTTTTCAAATAGGTGCCCGCTACACTATGGCGGCCGATGAAACCTTAATTCAAGGTTACGATCGCATTGGTCGCGGCTACCTGTATCTCTTTACTGCACTTAATCTGATTGCGGCCGTGATCAGTGCCGCCGGCGTGGCCATGCTTTGTGGCAGTATCTTAGGTTTATTTATCGGCGACAGCTTAAGCGTGACTCAACTGAGCATGATAGTGCTGGCCGGCTCCTTGGTGTTTTTGCTCACCGGCCATTACAAGACGCTGGATCGGGTAACAAAATGGATTATTGTTGGCCTCGCGATAGCGACCGTAACCGCCGTCTGTATTGCGCTCAATAAAGGCGCCGTGGCGCCGCCGGATTTTGTGGCTCCCAGCCCATGGAATTTAGCCTCGGTCGGCTTTTTAGTGGCCCTGATGGGCTGGATGCCAGCACCGATTGAGTTGTCGAGCTGGAACAGCGTTTGGTTGCGCCAGAAAAAAGCGCTGAATAAAAACTTGGATTATAAAGACGCCTTGGTCGATTTTAACGTCGGCTATTTCACCTCCACTTTACTGGCGTTGGCATTTGTCGCCTTGGGCGCCTTAGTGCTGCACGGCAGCGGTGTTACCTTGGCCACCTCGGGTATTGGCTTTGCGCATCAATTAGTGGATGTATATGCCAGTGTGATGGGCGAGTGGAGCCGTTGGTTGATCGCCATCATCGCCTTTCTGTGTATGTTTTCTACTACAGTCACAGTACTAGACGGCTACAGCCGTGCCCTCAGTGAGTGTTTCGTGCAGTTTGGCCAACCCCAAGGCAGTGGCCCTACGGGCACCGGCAGTCGTCATACCTATCCTTTGATGATTGGCATGGCCATTATTAGCGCGCTGATAATTATGTTTTTTAAAGGCGCACTGCTGGCCATGCTGGAATTCGCCATGATCTCGGCTTTTATCAGTGCGCTGGTGTTCGCTTGGTTAAATTACCGCTTGATGCACTTGCCTACTGTGCCAGAGCGTTATCGGTTAGGCATCGGCATGCGGGTGCTCAGCTGGCTGGGAATCTTATTTTTTGCCGGCTTTAATCTGCTGTTTGCTTATTGGTACCTGTTTGTAAAATAAGGCGAGCTTAACGTTATTTCGTTGATATTAAGCACAGGGCAAGTACAGAGTTTGCCCTGTGCTTTTTTATTGGCCGATCTTTATTGGTCACTGATGAACGCGGCCTTTACTAACAGACGCTTCTTTTGTGATCCCGCACGCTAAAACATCAGCCTATTGCCAAGCAATCAATGCTAACTTAGCGGGGTAGTCCGTTAATGAGTCCAATATAGAGCGCCTTGTGGTAGGTAATAAGGTGGTGAGTAATAAGTTGTCGAGTTAAGCGTGAGCTAAAGGCGGCGTGCGGCTCATTAACCGCAATGATGAAGATCGTTAAGTGGCAGTGACGGCAGCAGTAATAGCTGCGCTTGGGAAAGTGGGCAAGGAGCCAAGCTGTGGTAACAACATTAATTAGGGATTTAATATGTTAATCGCAATTCCAAAGGAAACCCTTAGTGGTGAGATGCGCGTCGCGGCCTCGCCTAAATCCGTTGACCAGCTCTGCAAGCTGGGCTTTGAGGTCAGCGTAGAGCAGGGTGCGGGTCATACCGCCAGTTTTGAAGACGCGGCTTATCAAGCGGCGGGCGCCACCTTAGTGACCGCCGCTCAAGCGTGGCAGGCGGACATTATTTACAAGGTGAATGCGCCAAACGCAGCCGAAATTGCCCAGCTGCAAGCGGGCACTACTTTAGTCAGCTTTATTTGGCCGGCGCAAAATCCTGAGCTGGTAGAACAGCTAAAAGAGAAAGGCATCACCGTACTGGCCATGGACATGGTGCCGCGTATTTCGCGCGCTCAGTCTTTGGACGCACTGTCGTCCATGGCTAATATCGCCGGCTATCGCGCCGTGATAGAAGCCGCCCATGAATTTGGCCGTTTCTTTACCGGTCAAATTACTGCAGCCGGCAAGGTGCCGCCCGCTAAAGTGTTGGTGATAGGCGCCGGTGTGGCCGGTCTTGCCGCCATAGGCGCGGCGGGATCACTGGGTGCTGTGGTGCGCGCCTTTGATACGCGCCCCGAAGTGAAAGAGCAAATTAATTCCATGGGGGGCGAGTTTTTAGAGTTGGAATATGAAGAAGACGCCAATTCTAGCGACGGCTATGCCAAGGAAATGAGCCAAGCCTTTATTGACGCCGAAATGGCGCTCTTTATGGCACAGGCCAAAGAAGTCGACATCATTATTACCACGGCGCTTATCCCGGGGCGTCCGGCACCTAAGTTGATTACCGCCGATATGGTGGCGGCCATGCAGCCAGGCTCGGTGATCGTGGATCTGGCGGCGCAAAATGGCGGCAACTGCGAGCTAACCCAACCCGGCGAGCTGTTTGTGAGTGATAATGGCGTCAAGATCATCGGCTATACGGATCTCAATGGCCGCCTGCCTACTCAGTCTTCCACCTTGTACGCCACCAACCTAGTGAACTTGGCCAAGTTGCTCAGCAAAGAAAAAGACGGCCAGATCAAGGTCGACTTCGATGATGTGGTGCTGCGTAACATGACGGTGGTAAAAGACGGCGAAGTGACCTTTCCGCCGCCGGCCATTAGTGTATCTGCGGCCCCGCAAGCCAAAGCTAAGGTGATTAGCCCAGCCGAGCGCGCGCCGAAAAAGCCAAGCAACATGAAATATTATGCACTTGGTGTGGGTGCCTTGTTATTTGCTTGGCTGGCGGCGGTGGCACCGGAAGAATTTCTCTCCCATTTCACGGTATTTATCTTGGCCTGTATCGTAGGTTACTACGTGGTGTGGAACGTATCTCACTCCTTGCATACGCCGTTAATGTCGGTCACTAACGCTATTTCCGGCATTATCGTGGTGGGTGCCTTATCGCAAATGGGCGGCGGCGGCTTGGTCAGTTTTCTGGCTTTCGTGGCCATATTAATCGCATCCGTTAACGTGTTTGGCGGTTTTACCGTTACCCACCGTATGCTGAAGATGTTTAGGAAGGGCTAATCAAATGTCACATGGATTTGTAACTGCATCATATATAGTGGCCGCCGTGCTCTTTATTATGAGCTTGGGTGGTTTATCGAAACAGGAATCGGCCAAGGCCGGTAACTGGTATGGCGTGGCCGGCATGGCGATTGCCTTGTTAGCTACCATCTTTAACCCAGACGTCACCGCTATTGGCTGGATTATTGTGGCCATGGCCATAGGCGCGGCCATTGGTATTCGCTTAGCGCTTAAGGTCGAGATGACCCAAATGCCGGAGCTGATAGCCATCTTGCACAGCTTCGTGGGTCTTGCGGCCATGTTAGTTGCCTTTAATACCTATATGGAGCATGAGCCCTTGTTTGGCGCCATGCTCAATATCCATAATATTGAGATTTTTCTGGGTGTCTTTATTGGTGCCGTGACCTTTACCGGCTCCATTGTGGCCTTTGGTAAGTTGCGCGGCTCCATTTCTTCTAAGGCGTTACAGCTGCCCCATCGTCATAAACTCAATCTCTTAGCGGTGGTGGTGTCAGCACTGCTGTTGATTTGGTTTGTACAGGCAGAAGGCTCTACCTTTTCCTTGTTGGTGATGACGCTGATTGCCTTGGCATTTGGCTGGCATTTGGTGGCCAGTATTGGTGGTGCCGATATGCCGGTGGTGATCTCCATGCTCAACTCCTATTCGGGTTGGGCGGCGGCGGCAGCAGGCTTTATGCTGTCTAACGACTTGCTGATTGTCACCGGTGCCTTGGTAGGCTCGAGTGGTGCCATTCTGTCTTACATCATGTGTCAGGCCATGAATCGCTCGTTTATTTCAGTGATTGCCGGCGGCTTTGGTGCAGATACAGTGGCAAGCCAAGGTGAAGAAGAAGAGGGCGAGTACACAGAAGTAAACGCAGAAGATGTGGCCGATATCTTGAAAAACTCTACCTCTGTGGTGATCACCCCAGGTTACGGCATGGCGGTGGCGCAGGCGCAATATCCGGTGGCTGAATTAGTCTCTAAGCTACAAGCGGCGGGTATCAAGGTACGCTTTGGTATTCATCCGGTGGCGGGGCGCTTGCCTGGTCACATGAACGTGCTATTGGCTGAAGCTAGAGTGTCTTACGATATTGTGCTGGAAATGGACGAAATTAATGCGGATTTCAGCGACACCGATACCGTGTTGGTAATAGGCGCCAACGATACCGTTAACCCCTCGGCGGCAGAAGATCCCACCAGCCCCATTGCGGGTATGCCGGTGCTAGAAGTGTGGAAAGCCCAGCAGGTGGTGGTGTTTAAACGCTCCATGAGTACCGGCTATGCGGGCGTGCAAAACCCACTGTTCTTTAAAGACAACAGCGTTATGTTGTTTGGTGATGCCAAAGACAGCGTGGATAAGATACTGAAAGCTTGGTAACAGATAACTTAAGCTTTAAAACAAAGAGCAGCTTGGCTGCTCTTTTTATTTTACTTCTTGATTCTTCGTTAGATAGAGTAAAAGTTAGATAGGGCAAGATTGGGGCGTATGTTGGTGTTCTTAGCGGTGCTGGGTATAATCCGTTTAACATTTTCTAACAATTAATTTAATCGCTATTTATTGGGTAGCTACCCATTGAATTTACTCATTTAATAGTTACTTATTGAATAGCTCACTAGCTAGCAGAGGATTTATGGAATATATATTTTTAGGCATAGCGCTGGTCATCTTATTTTGGGCGGTCACCGTCTATAACAAATTGGTGCAACAGATTGAAGCCGTGCATAACTCAGAAAAAGAGATTTCGGTGCAGTTAGACAGACGTGGCAAGGTGTTTGACAGCTTGATTGCCGCCGTTAATCGTTACCTAACCCATGAAAGTGAGGTATTTACCAAGGTGACGGCCTTACGCGCCCAAACGCTGGACCCTAATGCTTCCCCCGAAGCGGTGAAGCAGGCGCAAGATGAATTGTCTAAAGTGGTGAGCAGTGGCTCCATTAACATAGCGGTAGAAAGCTACCCTGAGCTTAAATCTGATCAAAATATGATGCAGCTGCAAGAAGAGATAGTGTCTACCGAGAACAAGTTATCGTTTGCCAAGAAAGCCTATAACAATGCTATCGAGCGCTATAACGTCACCAGAAACAGCTTTCCAAACTTGGTGGTCGCTAATATTTTTGCGGATTTACACCAAGATTTTGAATACTGGTCTTTAGATGAAGCCACCATTAAGACAGAAGAAGCTCGGCGCGTAGAGTTTTAATGACGTCATATTGTAAGTATAAGTTTAAGCGTAAGTTTAAATTTAATTTTAAGTAATAGCCCCGCAAGGGGCTTTTTAACGCTATTTTTTATTGACGGTGATCGACTATGGATTTTAGAGAGTCAATCAAGATTAATAACCGAAAAACTAAGCTGGTGGTGCTCAGCTATATCGCCATTATGCTAGTGGTGGGCTTGTTAGCGGACGTGGCTTTTCGGCCTGATGATAATGTCGGCTTGCTCTATAATCTGCAGTTGTATATCACCTTTACTGACATTCCTTATATTACCTTGGGTATTATGGTGTGCACCTTAGTCGGTATTTTTATTATCAGTAAGTTTGGCCATAAGATGATGTTGTCTGGCTCTCATTATCGAGAATTAGATCCCCAAGGCGTGCTGTCTGGCGAAGACAAGCAAGTGGTAAACATGGTCGAAGAAATGGCCATTAGCGCCAACCTAGGTTACATACCTCGAGTGTACATCATGGAAAGTGCGCAAATGAACGCCTTTGCCGCCGGCTGGAATGGTCATAACGCCTTAGTGGCCGTGACGTCGGGCTTGCTCGCTAAGCTAACGCGCAGTGAAGTGCAGGCCGTTATTGCGCATGAGGTGGGGCATATATTGCACGGTGATTCTAAGCTGACCTTATATGTGGGTATTTTAGCGAACGTTATCTTAACGCTGACTAATATCTTGGGGCGGCTATTTTTATTTTCCCGCAGCAAAAATAATAATGCTAACAAGGCCAAGCTGATCTTGATGGTATTAAACTTTGTACTGCCGATTATTACCCAAGTATTGTATTTTTATTTATCGCGCAGCCGAGAATACATGGCAGATGCGGCAGCGGTGCAGCTTACCGGTGACAATCAAGCCATGATTTCGGCGTTACAGAAAATTTCTGGCGATTATGATCAGCCTAAAGAGGAGCAAGAAGAGTATGAGTCGTTTACCGAGAAGTATCGCGCGGCGGCTTATATTTTCAGTAAAGGCGACTCTATTTTTTCTACCCATCCGTCGATTGAGAATAGGCTGAAAAAATTGCGCGGAGAATAGAGGCGTTCAGTCTTTTCAGTCTTGAGAGCAAAAAAAGTGACACTCGAAGGCGAGTGTCACTGGCTGTGCAATCAATTAGCTTGGCCAAATACAGGGAAAAACTTAGTGCAACTTAGGCTATAAAATGAATAGCTATAAAGTGAATAGTTATAGATTTAATAACTAGAAAGTTAAGCGCTATAAAAATGACAGACTTATTAAGCTTAGTTACCGCGATAGGTAGAGAAGCCGTACGGGCTCAGCAACAGCGGAATGTGGTAATGCTCTACGCTGGCATCTGCCGAGAAGATAACCGGTACTTCAGGGAAGAAGGTGGCAGTGTCATGCTTTTTAAACCAATCACCCGTTTCAAAGGTCACACGATACACGCCTTGCTCTAACTTCTTACCTTCTGGATACAAAGCAGGAATACGACCTTGTTCGTTGGTCATGCCCGTATTGAGCTTGGTCCAGTTATCACCATTTTGTTGCTCTAACACCACTTCCACACCTGGCGAAGGCAAGCCATTTTCTAAATTAAGTACGTGTACGCTTAACGGATTATCTGCCGCCATGGCGAAGTTTGCTGTGGTTGCTAACAAGGTGCCAGCCATCAAATATGCTAATTTTTTCATTTTATATCCTCATTAGGGTGTAAGTGCGAAAGGGCAACTGTTAAGCGCATCTTTCGGCATTGGTTTTCGGTATTGGTATGTATGTTCGCTGTTTGTCTGTAGCCATAATGCCTGTGACTTGCTATCAAATCCATTACCCTTAGATTACAAAGTTGTCATCTGGTCTCGCTGTGTTACTAGGCCATCAATAACAGTGTTAAAGTGCAGTCATTAGCTTACACAAGCAGGCAAAAGTTAAGGGTAACCCATGAAAATTCTGATCGTCGAAGACGAAGCTAAAATTGCAGATTATCTAAAGAAAGGTTTTAGCGAGTCTGGTTATTCGGTGGAGGTGGCCAGCGACGGCCGTGAAGGCGAATATCTGATTAATGAGGGCCAGTTTGATTTGATTATTCTCGACATCATGCTGCCCGGCCTTAATGGCTGGCAATTATTGGAAATTATTCGTCGCACCTCTAGCACGCCGGTGATTTTTTTGACTGCGCGAGATGCGGTAGAAGACAAGGTGCGCGGGCTAGAGCAGGGCGCCGATGATTATCTGGCCAAGCCCTTTTCCTTTGCCGAGCTGCTGGCGCGCTCACGCAAATTATTACAAAGAGCGCCGCTGCGGGAAATCACCCTCTATCAGTTGGCAGACTTGCAGTTAGAGCCGTTAAGCCGTCGCGTAACGCGTGCCGGTCAGCGCATCGAGCTGACCAATAAAGAGTTTACCTTGCTGCAATTGCTGCTTAGTCACGAAGGCGAGGTGATGACCCGCACTTATATTGCCTCTCAGGTGTGGCATATGAACTTTGACAGCGACACCAATGTGGTGGACGTGGCCATACGCCGACTGCGCGCCAAGATAGATGACGGCTTTGAGCTTAAATTAATTCATACCATGCGCGGCATGGGCTATGTGTGTGAGCAGCGTTCGTGAGTCGCTGGCGCAATTCGCTTAGCTTTAGGCTGGCATTGATGTTTGCTTTGGTAAGTACTTGCTTACTGGGTGGCATAGGTTTTTATTTGAATTACTCGCTACAGCGGGAATTAGCATGGCGTGACGACCAAAGTTTGCTGGGGCGACTTGAGCATATTCAAGCACTATTAGGCGAAAGCCAGAGCGTCACTGAGCTGCAAAGTCGGCCGCAACTGTATGCCAATATGCTGGGTAATCAAGATAGCCTGCTGTGGGTATTAGATGGCGAGGGTAAGGCGCTGATCAGCGTCAATCCCAGCCAGCTGCCCTTGCCTCGTTTAAGCGAAAGCCACGAGGCGCAATTGGGTTTTGATGCCCAACAACAGGCACGCTTAGCCTGGCGTTATACCGAGCTCGATGGACAAAGCTTATTGTTAATTGCCGGCAAACTGCTGGCGCCACGCGAACAAATGCTGACCGCCTATCGCTTAAAGTTATTAATTACCTTAGCGGTGGGTGCCTTGCTGGCTTTTGCGCTGGGTGCCGTGGTGAGCCGCCGCGGTTTGCAACCGGTGCGCACCTTGGCACGCCAAGCTGAGTCGATTGATGTGCGGCGTTTGCATTTGCGCTTAGCGCAGGCAGATTTGCCTGAGGAATTACAGGGTTTAGCCCACAGCCTTAATCAGATGCTGGCGCGCTTAGAGGTGGGTTTTGGCCAGTTGTCGCGCTTTTCGGAAGATCTCGCCCATGAAATTCGCACCCCGCTAAGCAATTTAATGGGCCAAACCGAGCACACCTTACGTAAAGAGCGGCCCTTGAGCGAATATGAAGTCTTGCTGGGCTCCCATCAAGAAGAATACGAGCGCTTGTCACGCATGGTTGACAGTATGCTGTTTTTAGCCAGAACCGAGCAGCCGCAAGCCTCTATTCAGCAAACGTGGGTCGATTTAAACGAGCTAATCGAACAACTTTGTGAGTACTTTGAGGGCATGGCCGAAGAGGCGGACATGGCGCTGCTCAATGAAGTAGGCTTGTTCAATAAAGGCGCAGAGGCTAAGCGAACGCTCACTTCTGAGCGGGTGTTGGAGCCTGTAAAAGTGTGGGCCGATGAAGACTTATTGCGCCGTGCACTCGCCAATCTGTTGAGTAATGCGCTGCGTTACGGTGCCAAGGGCCAGCCGATCCGCATTAGCTGTGCTCAGCAAAACCAGCAGCTAGTGATACAAGTCAGTAATCAAGGAATTGTGATTGAGCCTTCGCAGCTTGCGCTGTTATTTGAACGCTTTTATCGGTGTGATCCCTCGCGCGCTAATCGTGGTCAAACCGGTGGCTTAGGCTTGTCGATCGTGCGCTCTATTATGCAATTGCATCAAGGCGAAGTGCGTGTAGAAAGCGACGCCCAAAGCACCCGCTTTATGCTGGCTTTTCCTAGCGAACCAGTCTGATCTGCTGATCAAGCGGCAGATAATCCATACTAATCACGCAATTAATGCGGCATAAGTGGGCGGCCATCTTGCATAGCCATCTTGCAACTGTGCCGTACTTCACTTAACTTTTAAGGCTTTATCTCGACTCATATTTTAATGTAAGGCCTTGCATGAACAGCTGGCGTAACACCTTTTCGCTGACCCTGCCGGTGATGATGGGTTATTTACCTTTGGGCGCCGTGTTTGGCGTGCTTTGGGTCGATGCCGAACTCACTTGGTACTGGGCACCTTTGATGAGCATCTTAGTCTATGCCGGCGCGCTGCAATATTTGGCGGTGGGCATGCTGGCGGCGGGCATCGGCTGGCTGGACTTAGCCGTCGCTTCGTTATTGGTGAATTTTCGCCATCTTTTCTATGGTTTGTCGCTTTATCATCTGTTGCCGAAAGGGCGACTGGGCCGACCCTATTTTATATTCGGCATCACAGATGAAACCTACTCCTTACTGAGCGCTTCCGGTCACGTTAAAGACAGTAAAACCGCCCTGCAAATCGTCGCGCTCAATCAGGGCTATTGGATAATCGGCACTCTCATTGGCATGGTGCTGGCGCGCGGCCTACCGCCCGGTTTACAAGGCTTAGACTTCGCCTTAACCGCGCTGTTTACCGTGTTAGCGGTCGAGCAAATTCGCGCTAAAAAAGACTGGGGGGCGGTATTGCTTGGGCTAGTCGCGGCGGCCGTAGCGGGCTTTTGGGTCAGTGAGTACTTCTTATTGACCGCCTCAGTTATGCTGGTATTAGTGTTACTGGCGTGGCCGGCATCCAGCAAGGAAGCCGCGAACCAAGCCGGTGAGGGCGCGCTATGAGTGAACTGGATTATTTAATCGCCGCCCTTATTATGGCGGCCGTCACCTTTGGTCTGCGGGCCTTTCCTTTTGTGGCCCGCGGTTTTATTGCCCACCATAAACGCATTCAAATTTTAGGCCGTCGTTTACCGGTGGCCATGATGGTGCTGCTAACGTTATACGCCATGAATGTGCATAACTGGAGCCAGCCCAGCGATGGCTACGCACAGTTGCTTGCCGTGGCTGTGGTGGCCATCTTGCAACTGTGGCGTGGCCAAGCCTTGCTCAGCATCTTAAGCGGCACTCTGGTCTATATGACGCTAGTCAACGCTTGGTTGGTTTAAGTGCGTGAGTGGTGAATTTATTCGCTACCTGTTATTTGCCTGACCATTAAACCTAGCCCCGCTCAGTGCGGGGTTTTTGTTTCTTATAAAACATTCAGCATTTGCCACGCTGACATGCGCTATAATTCATTCCCATTTATTTCGGATAGGATCTGTCATGACTTCTTTTACTGCTTGGTCGCGTTTGCGCGCCGCTTGTTTAACTGTGTTGTGCTTAGCCGGCAGTGCCGCAGCTCAGGCAGAGACCTTCGTGTTTACCGCCATCCCCGACCAAGATGAGCGCCACCTCACCGAGCGTTTCGGCAAAATAGCCGACTACCTGAGTGAAAAGCTTGGGGTGGACGTGAAATATTTGCCTGTTAAAAGCTATCCTGCGGCGGTGAGCGCTTTTCGTAATGACCAAGTGCAGCTGGCGTGGTTTGGTGGCTTAACGGGCGTGCAAGCCCGTGAGTTGGTGCCCAATAGTGAGGCCATAGCGCAGGGTAAAGAAGATACCGAATTTGTAAGCTATATCATTGCTAACACCAGTACCGGTCTAGAAAAAAGTGAGCAATTACCTGCAGAGTTGGCCGGAAAACGCTTCACCTTTGGTGATAAGGGTTCAACCTCTGGTCGCCTAATGCCGGAATTTTTCTTGCGTGAGCATTATGGCAAGTCGCCCGATGAGTTGTTCTCGCGCGTCGGTTTCTCCGGCGATCATAATCGTACCTTGAGCTTGGTGCAGTCTGGCGCCTTCGAAGTGGGTGCGCTCAATTATGCGGTGTGGGATGCAGAAGTAGCCCAGGGCAACGTAGACGCCAGTAAGGTGAAAGTGATTTGGGCCTCGCCTAGCTACCCAGATTATCAATGGACCATACGCGGTGATGTTGATGCCCGTTTTGGTGCAGGCTTTAAAGACCAGGTACAAAAAGCCTTGTTAGCGATGACGGATCCCACCTTGCTGGCCGCGTTTCCGCGTGCTGGTTTCGTGCCCGCCACCAACCAAGACTATACACCCATTCGCGATACCGCCGTGGCCATTGGTTTAATGGATGCCGAGTGAGTACTAGTTGCCCGATCGCTAGCTCAGCTTCAAGCCTAAGCCAACCGCTGTTTCGTTTGCAGCAGCACAATATTGGCTACGGAGGCAAAACGGTACTGCATGAGCTGACGCTGGCTATTCAGCCCGGCGAGCGGGTGGCTTTGCTGGGTAAATCGGGTAGCGGCAAGAGTACCTTGCTGCGCCAATTACGTGCCCAGCGTGCTGAGCAAGTGGCGTGGTGCCCCCAACAACCCGGGCTGGTGCCCATGTTGTCGGCTTTTCATAATATTTATATGGGCCGGCTGAGCAGTGAGCCGTTCTGGTATAACCTCGCCAATTTAGTGCGCCCCCAAGCTAAACCTAAGGCAGAGATTGCCGAGCTGGCAGCTAGCTTAGGCTTAAGCGAACAGCTCTGGCAACCCGTAGAGCGGCTATCGGGTGGTCAGCAGAGTCGGGTTAGCTTGGGGCGAGCCTTATATCAGCAAAGGCCCATCTTTATGGGCGATGAGCCGGTATCGGCCTTGGATGAACGCCAAGCAGATGCGCTGCTACAGCTATTAGGCGCACGTCATCACACCTTAGTGCTGGCGCTGCATAATCTTGAGCAAGCGCTCAGCCATTGCACTCGTATTATTGGCCTAGCCGATGGTCGCGTGCTGCTGGACGCACCGGCTGATAGCTTGACGAGCGCCGAGCTCGACACCTTATACCTTAACTTTTGATGCTTAACTCTTGAAGCCTGCGACTGGCCCCACTCGTGCCATGCTCAACACCAGCTTGCTGTTTGTGTTGCTGGCGCTGTTTTGCCTGCCGTGGGCCGACTTATCCATTCAAGCCTTCGATCCTTGGCAAGAGCTGGCGCGCTTAGGTGCAGGCCTAGCGCAGCCCAGCTTACCCAGTTGGCACACCTTGGGCACGGCTTTGGCTAATACCTTGGCGTTTGCCCTGCAAGGCGTGGCCTTGGGTGCAGTGGGTGGCTTGTTGTTGGCCGCAGGTTACAGACAGGCGGGCATTCGACGTTTGGCGGCGGGTTTGCGTGCCGTGCATGAGTTATTTTGGGCCTTGCTGTTTATTCAGCTGCTCGGCATAGCGCCCCTGACCGGCGTATTAGCCATAGCGCTGCCTTATGCGGGTACCTTTGCCAAGGTCTTTGGCGAGCTATTTGAAGAGGCAGACTCGGCGCCGGAGCAAGCGCTAGGGACGGATTTAGACACGAAAAACAAGCTTGATTGGTGTACTCGGCTTTGCTACGTGCAACTGCCGTTATGCTGGCGACCCATGGTCAGCTACTTTGGTTATCGGTTGGAATGCGGCATTAGAAGCTCGGCGGTGTTGGGTTTTATTGGTTTGCCCACTTTGGGTTACCACCTCGAGTCTTTGTTGCGCCAAGGTTATTACGCGGAAGCCGCCAGCTTTTTTTATGCGCTTGTGCTAGTGATTGCCACCTTAAAGTGGTGGTTGCGGCCGCGATTATTGCTGGTGTATTTAGGCGCCGCCTTGTGGTGGTTGCCGCCGCAAGCCAGCCTAAACTGGGCGCTGACGGTACGCTTTTTTACTCAAGACATTATTCCGGCGCCGCTGCGCCAAGGTAATAGGGCCGAGCTGTGGCCTTTGTTACAAGAGCTTATTAGCCAGCAAATACTGCCGGGGTTAGTGAATACGCTGGTGTTGTCAATGTTGGCATTAATCGTGATGGGGCTGTTAGCGTTGGTGTGGTTTCCTAGTGTGTCGCGCCGTTTTGGTAACGGCGCCACGCGTGTGGGTAGCCATTGGGGTTTAGTGCTGATGCGGGCCTTGCCGGAATATTTGCTGGCTTTTATTGGCACCTTGTTCTTGGGGCCGAGCATGTTACCGGCCATCGCCGCCTTGGGGCTGCATAATGGCGCCATAGTGGCCCATTTGCTGGGTCTGCAGCTTAATACCTTAACCTTTCGTGAAGATGCTCCTCGCGGCTTAAACCTGTACTTCTTTGAGGTGCTGCCGCGCCTGTATCGGCCCTTTATGGCTTACAGCCTGTACCGCTTTGAGAATATAGTGCGTGAAACCGCCATCCTCGGCATGTTGGGCATTCCTACCTTGGGCTTTTTTATCGACTCGGCGTTCAGTGAGTTTCGCCTCGACCGCGCCGTGGTGCTGTTGTTGGTGTGTGCAGGATTAAACATCATAGTGGATGCGCTGGCCAGAAGACTAAGGCGCAGTTTGCATTTGGCGGGAGGTCAATCCATGGCGCCAAGCTCTCAGCTATCAACCACTCATCCTCAAACATAAAAAAAAACACCAAACCTCAGGTTTGGTGTTTTTTTTTATGAGCCAGGCCGAGCGCGTGATATTCAATACTCGGCGCTGATGGGCTTTATTGCTCTGCTTACAACACCAAGCCGCCGTCTATCTTCAGCACTTGCCCGGTAATGTAGCGGGCGCGATCACTGGCTAAAAACAGCACGCCATCGGCGATGTCTTGGGGCTCGCCTAAGGCACCCAAGGGAATGCGTGCCGCCATCTTTTGCAGCACGGCTTCCGGTACCGCTTGGGTCATTTCGGTATTAATAAAGCCGGGTGCAATGCAGTTAGCGCGAATTTGTGCGCCGCCGTGAACCAGCTCTTTAGCCCAGCCTTTGGTCATGGCGATAATGCCGCCTTTGCTGGCCGCGTAGTTGGTCTGGCCAATGTTACCGTCTGTGCCCACCACAGATGAAATGCTCACTATGCTGGCTTTGGCTTGCGCCTTGATCAGAGGCAGCATGGCTTGGGTCATTAAAAACACCCCTTTTAAATTGACGTCTATCACCTGATCCCACTGGGCTTCGGTCATCTTGCCGAGCAGGGCGTCACGAGTAATGCCGGCGTTATTTACCAACACATCGAGCCGGCCTTGCTCGTCCATAATGCGCTGGCGCAAGGTGTCGAGTGCTGCTGAGTCACACACATTCAGTGTAATGGCGGTGATATTGGGGTGATCGCCAATCCAGCTTTCTGCCGGGGCCATATTGATGTCACAGGCATAAATACGCTTTGCACCCGCGTTAGCCAGCGTTTCACTGATGGTACGGCCCAAACCTCTGGCGGCACCGGTGACCACACAAATTTTTTCCTGCATATCGTAATAAGTCGTCATCATCGTCATCCAATTAAAGTGAAAGGACGGCCTATGACGACCGTGCTAGATTAGATTGTACCTCTATTTTTGCATTGCATTGTTACTATAATCTTAAATAATCGTAATTCAGAACAAGGAATCATGTATTTTTTATTCGATAAATAGCCAATTATTTTTGCTTTGCGTTATCGGCGGTGAATGCCGATGTGCATGCTTATACCAATCTAAGTAAAGAAATGATCTGTATCTACAGAGACTAAAACTACCGTAGGCAGTCTCTGCAAGATTCAGTGCTTTGTCTTTTACTTACTGCTTCCTAGAGGGCTAGAACCAAGAACTTTTTTGCCACGCCTTTTTGTTTACGAGAAGCACGGAACGCACGGAAGCAGTTCACGTGCGACAAGGGCCTAAGAGCTATTTATTGTAAGAGCTCCCTTCGCTCAGGATGTGCTTTGGGCTTATCACTCACCCATTAGGCTTTATCCTGGCTTGGCCTTTTCAGATTTAATCACTATTTTTCCGTGTTCTTCTGTGGGTTCCGTGGCGAAAGGCTTTGATCAGTTAATTTTACAGGTTGGTATTAGACGATAGGCAAGAAAAGAGGATGAAGAACGAACACAGGTTGGAGTTTTCAGGCTAGAAACGCGTCGAAAATGAAAAGCAGGGACGTTAAAAACAACAAGGCCCGCACTGGGCGGGCCTTGTTAATCAGGTGCAACTTAATGGTGCGAATAAGTTATTACTTACCGTTCCAAGCTGCAATCAGTGCACGTTCTTCAGCTGTCATGTGCGTAATGTTACCTAACGGCATGTAGTTGTTAGCAACTACTTGCTTAAGGTGCGCCGCTTGCAGCAGAATTTCTTTTTGTGAATCCAACACTATACCCAGTGGCGGAGCAGAGAAGCCCAGTTTACCGTCTGGTGCTACTGCATGGCACTGCACACAACGGTTGTTCATCACTTCTTCTACTTGCGCTAAGGTCACTTCACCGCTTGCAGCAGCGGGTGCTTCTTCTTCTGTAGTCGCGTTAGCGGCCACGTCAGCAGTTGCTTCTTCAGTTGCAGCAGCAGGCGCTTCAACTTGTGCAGCAGGTGCGCTGGCTTGTGCAACCTGAGGTGCAGGTAATGAACCTACCCAGCCTGCAACAATAATCAGTATCACACCGGCAATAGGATAGCCTGGGCGGATTTCACCGCGATGCATCAATACGAAATACTGACGAATCAAGGCACCAGCGAAGATGAACAACACCATGATCACCCAGGACAAGTGGTGACTAAAGGTGAACGAGTAGTGGTTGCTCAACATCAGCAGCACTACTGGCAGCGTGAAGTAAGTGTTGTGTACTGAACGCTGTTTGCCACGCAAACCGTCGATTGGGTTTGGCTTGTTACCGGCTTTCATGGCGTTAACCATGCGGCGCTGGCCTGGGATGATCCAGAAGAACACGTTGGCAGACATGGCGGTCGCCATTACGGCACCGGTCAGCAAGAAGGCGGCACGGCCAGAGAAGATGTGCGTGCTTAAATAAGCAACCACAACCATCATCACGGCAACGGCAACACTCAAGATGCCATCACGAGTCATGTTAGGGCTAATGCGCTTACATAATTCGTTATAGACAACCCAACCCAACAGCAAGAATGCCAGTGCCGCTATGTTGGCTTGAGTGCCAGTCATGTTAGCGGCCCATTCCCACGGGCTGTTACGGTTAACTAAATAAAAGCTGGGCTTGGTCAGGTACAACAGGGTGAACAAACCAAAACCAGACAACCAAGTGGTGTAGGCCTTCCAGAATGACCAGTGCAGGTCTTCTGGCAGATCTTCTGGGCTGCTTGCATACTTTTGGTTGTGGTAGAAACCACCGCCGTGTACGGCCCACATTTCACCGAATACGCCTTTCTTCTTACAAGCTTCGCCTTTTGGCGGCTTAAGACCGTTATCAAGCATAACGAAGTAGATTGACTCACCCAGCCACGCAATGGCGGCGATGACGTGTAGCCATCTGATCAATAAGTTACCAAAATCCAGCAGATACGCTTCCATGGTCTTACCTTCTCTGTTTCAAATTTATTAGTTAGGACCCTAGCGCATCGAAACAGGTGCCCAGCTTAAAAGCTGAGGGCTGAGACCACATGCGCTGCCTTTGTGTGTGCAAATTGTGTACTTTTGAATTTCAAAATGTTGACAATTTGTGTGTAGATTTTTTTCAATTACGTGATGAATGTCAATGTCATTTAATCATTAAATTTTACAAAAATAGTTGCAATTTTTAAATTGACACGAAATTGTTATATGAAATCTTTATTTATCAAAGACTTACGTTTTTGTCTTGTTAGTCAGTAACAAACACAACTAACGAGATAAAAAAACAATCAGCTAACATTCAGCGGCGACATCATATCGGATCTTGTGAACAAATGAGCAGATATTTTTCAAAAAATGTATCTTAAATGCTAAATAGTTGCTGTGAGTTACTCTCATTTAAAAATACTATGATATATATCATGCACTTGCGTCAGTTCTTGGTCGTATCAGTCGACGTTGCTGGCGTGCTCTGAACTTGAAACTGGCGTACTCTGGCCGCTAATAAAGCATGCAAAGGCGCCGTTAAAAACTCAGGACAGAGCCGATTGAGAACATGGCTGACACTTTCTAACGTCGACAGTGCTTGGCCACCTGGTCCCTTACGAATGGCATAACCACTCTTTGGAGCCTGACTAAAAGTCAGCTTAGGCAAGTCCATTAGCCAAGGATTAAGGTGTAACAACAGCCGTGTTTTACGCCAAGTACCATCTAGCACAATAAGACCGCCGATCTGTTTTTTTGCTTGCAGATTTTTTTCTTGAACGCTTTTTGACTGCGTATTTTCTGAAAATATAGCCCTTAACTGTTTGCTGCAGAGTTTATCCAAATCTACAGCGTTCGCGTCTGGGTAAAGCAGCCACCAGTCTCCCGCTTTTAACGCAGTCGGCGGCGTGAGCTGTTCGCCCACCTCAATACCAATGTTGGGCAGACCCAGCCGTAGCAAGGGCACTGTGCTCTTGGCGTGTTTTGCTTCTAATGGATGCTGATAAATAATTATCGGCATTGGGCAGGGCTGAGGGTGCACATGAGCACACAAGCAGGTGGCGTGTGGCAGCTGACAAGCACAACAATAAACGCGAGACATTTTGTTAATTCAACCTTTAACTTAATCAATAAAGCCTTCCTTATGATAACCACAAGGCCGGCGTGATGGCAGTAAAGGCGGTGGCGTGGCATTTTTATACCAAACAGATTAAATAGGAGATCTATTTTCTTGCTCTATAAAGGTCGGACAAAGAGTCTCCACCGACACGCTGCAAGCACATCCATTTGACGCTCAGCACATGACATCCTTGTCATGTGCTGGTCGGTGGTGGAGGTCCCTTTATCCTCCTTGATGCTACGGAGTTAGCTGGTCGTGTTGCCTACAGGCAACTCCGTGCTTGGGAAGAGGCAGTATAGAGCGGCTCCCACGACCGTGAAATGACATGGACGGCATTTTCCGAGTCCTCAGGGATGAGTTCATGGCGTGTCGTGGGAGGTGACTGTGGTGCCTTCGGTATTCAGGCTCAAAGGTGATCTGCTTTTTACTGTAATTGGTATTAGCTGCGTGGGTTTAGTGCTTGGCGTAACGCTGTTTCAACGCTCTTTCAACGCTCTTTCCAAGGCTCTCCTTAACTCTTGATTGAGGAATTGCCCCAGATCGGAGACAATAGCCGCCGTTTTATTCGTCGCTCCTTGAGTTGGCGCCTGTAAGGGCGTTTGACTCCTTCATCAAAGTAGAAGAAATCCGACCATGTCAGCACCGTCATTCTTGCAGGAAGTCGCCAAGCGCCGCACCTTTGCCATCATCTCTCACCCGGATGCGGGTAAGACCACCATCACCGAAAAGGTGCTGTTGCACGGGCACGCGATTAAAATCGCCGGTACCGTTAAAGGCCGTGGCTCCAACCAGCATGCTAAGTCTGACTGGATGGAAATGGAAAAAGAGCGGGGCATTTCGGTTACCACCTCAGTGATGCAGTTTCCCTACAATGACTGTTTGATCAACCTGCTCGATACCCCAGGTCACGAAGACTTCTCGGAAGATACTTACCGCACGCTCACCGCAGTGGACTCCTGCCTGATGGTGATTGATGGCGGTAAAGGCGTGGAAGACAGAACGCGTAAACTGATGGAAGTCACGCGTTTACGTACCACGCCCATTATCACTTTTGTCAACAAGCTGGACCGCGATATCCGCGACCCCATGGAGTTGCTTGATGAAGTGGAAAATGAGCTCAATATCATGTGTGCACCCATTACTTGGCCCATTGGCAGCGGCAAGTGGTTTAAGGGCGTGTATCACCTGAAAAACGATGAAATTACCCTTTATCAGCCGGGTATGGGGCATGCGATCCAAGAGGTGCGCGTGATCAAAGGCTTGGATAATCCGGCATTAGCGGAAATTTTAGATGCGAAAGAGCTTGCCGACTTGCGCGAAGAGCTGGAATTGGTGATAGGTGCCTCTAACGAGTTTGATCACGAATTGTTCTTATCCGGTGAACTGACACCTGTCTATTTTGGTACCGCACTGGGTAACTTTGGTGTGGATCACGTGCTGGATGGCTTTAGCAAGTGGGCACCGGCACCGCAGCCGCGCACTACCCATGAGCGTGAAGTTGAGGCTGGCGAAGATAAGTTTTCAGGCTTTGTGTTTAAAATTCAAGCCAACATGGATCCGCGTCATCGCGACCGTATCGCCTTTATGCGTATTGTGTCTGGTACCTATAACCAAGGCATGAAGATGAAGCATGTACGCATCAATAAAACCATCAGCATTTCCGATGCGGTGACCTTTATGGCAGGCGATCGTGAGCGCGCTGAAGAGGCGGTAGCTGGCGATATTATCGGCCTGCATAACCACGGCACTATTCAAATTGGTGATACCTTTACCCAAGGTGAGGATCTTAAATTCTCCGGTATTCCTAACTTTGCGCCAGAGTTATTCCGCCGTATTCGTCTGCGTGATCCGCTTAAGCAAAAGCAGCTGCTGAAAGGCTTAGTGCAGTTATCGGAAGAGGGCGCGGTGCAGTTATTCCGGCCATTAGATAACAACGACTTGATCGTGGGTGCGGTCGGTGTGCTGCAGTTTGATGTGGTGGTGTCGCGCTTAAAGTCGGAATATAACGTGGATGCGCTTTATGAGTCTGTTAACGTTTCTACCGCGCGTTGGGTATATTGTAACGATGCCAAGAAGCTGGATGAGTTTCAAAACAAGGTATCACAAAACCTCGCCCTAGATGGCGGCGATAACCTGACTTACATAGCGCCAACGCATGTGAACTTAAACTTGGCGCAAGAGCGCTACCCCAAGATCGAGTTCAGCAAGACTCGCGAGCACTAAATACTGATATTGAGTGATTGAACAACAACGCCGGCCTAGCCGGCGTTGTTGTTTTTGGTGAGAGATGTGAAGGGTAAAGAGTGATGGGAACAAACCAACACTAAAGCTAAGATTTGTTTGCCACGGAAGAACACGGAAAAATTAAGCTGAGATAAGATTTAAAAGTATTACCTGATTACGTATGAACCTCAGCCATTATGCTGCCTTATTTAGGTTTTTGTCGCTGCCACTTGTTTATAAACAGAAGGTTTCGGCAGGCCAGCTTTGCTGGCAATTTTTAAATAAAAACATAAAATCGTGGCGAAGTCCTCTTCGCCGAAGAGACGGCCACCTAGGTTGTAACCCATTGAATCTATTGATGCTGAAGTCACTGAAACGGTCTGCGTGGTTTTTGTAGTCGTCACTTTTTTAAATAGAGCGCTTCGGCGGTCCTGCGAAGCGGTGGTTTTAAATTATGGCTTACAGCTTTTATCTCTATTTTTCCGTGTGCTTCCGTGGATTCAGTGGCAGAGAGTCTCTAATCTTTTAAGGTCTAGCTCGACGCTGGGTGTAGGGGACCATGTGGAATGCAACCCCCTTCACCCTTCACCCATATCAGGAGGCCAGATGCAGCTCACCGACAGTCATTGTCATTTTGACTTTGCCGCTTTTAGCTCTGATTTGGGTATTGAGCGAGCTCAGCATTGGCGTCGCGCGCAGGCGGTAGGCGTACATAGACTGGTAATTCCGGGCGTAGATCCTGTGCAATGGCCGCAGTTGTCTAGGCTGTGTGGCGAGCATCAGGGGCTCTATTATGCTTTAGGTTTGCATCCTTGGTGGTTAGAAGAGGCAGCAACGGACTGGCCACAGCAGTTAGCATTAGCGCTAGCACACGCAGTTGCGGATCCACTGTGTGTGGCGGTGGGTGAAATAGGCTTAGATAAACACTTATCTGTGTCGCAGACACAGCAAGAAGAGGCCTTGATAGTCCAACTTAAATTGGCACAGCAATTTAAATTACCGGTGATCTTGCACAGTCAAGGCACCCACGACCGCTTGCTGAAATGGCTGCGTTTATATCCCGTAACAGGCGGCGTGGTGCACGGTTTTTCGGGATCGTTGCAACAAGCAGAGGCCTTTTGGCAACTCGGCATTCATCTCGGGGTCGGCGGTACTATTACCTATGCCCGCGCCAATAAAACCCGCAGCGCCATTGCCGCTATGCCGGTGGAAGCCTTAGTGCTGGAAACCGATGCCCCCGATATGCCGCTGTGTGGTTTTCAGGGCCAGCCTAATCACCCACAGCTGCTACCACTGGTGCTCAGTGCCTTAGCCGAGCTGCGCCAAGTGGATAAAGCCGAGTTAGCGATACAGTTAGAGCAAAACGTGGCACGCCTGTTTGGCTGGTCTGGCGGCTAATAGCGCGGCTTTCTAGATGCCCATTCTGGTATGCTGATAAAAAAGCAGGAGCACAGCATGAGTCAGCCCCATCCATCCTTAGTAACAGTGGCACAGCAAGCGTCTTTATCAGCCGCAAGGCAAGCTTTGAGTTTGATGGACTTAACCAGCCTTAATGATGACGACTGCGAGCAGCGCATTCGTGCGCTGTGCCAACAGGCGGTCACCCCTTTTGGCTGCGTGGCGGCGGTCTGTGTTTATCCGCGCTTTATTAATGTAGCCAAACAAACCTTGCAAGCACTGAATGTGAGCGAGCAAGTCATGATCGCCACTGTGGTTAACTTTCCCTTGGGGTTAGATAGCATGGCTCAAGTAGAGCAAGATATTAACGCCGCCATTGCAGCGGGCGCTCACGAAATAGACTTAGTTCTGCCTTATCGACAATTGATGGCCGGCGACAGCGAATTTGCGCAGTCTATGGTGCAAGCTGCGAAAGCGGTGTGCGTTAAGGCGAGCCAAGATCCAGAGGTGAATAAGTCCATCTTACTTAAAGTTATTATCGAAAGCGGTGCGCTAGCCACAGCGGAACTTATCACTCAAGCCTGTGAGCTGGCTATTAAAGGTGGGGCGGATTTTATTAAAACCTCCACCGGCAAGGTGGCGGTCAATGCTACATTAACCGCCGCCGAGCTGATGCTAACCGCTATTCGCGACAGCGGCAAACATGTGGGTTTTAAAGCGGCCGGCGGCGTGCGTACCACGGCAGAGGCCCAGCAGTATTTACAGCTGGCGGCGGGTATTATGGGTAAAGATTGGCTAACGCCGGCCCACTTTAGATTTGGCGCTTCTGGTTTATTAACTCAGCTGTTAGAAACTTTGAGGGGTAAAGCGTAAGGAGTGAGAGGAACAACGCTTTACGTTATAAGTTGTACGCTGTTCGTTAAAGAACAGCACTCAGCCTTATAGACCGAAGCCGACGGCGTGAGGTTGTAAGTTCGGTGTTTACGCCTCACACCTCACCATTTACGTCTCATAAGCATATAAAGGACATATCATGAAACGTGGCCTCGTATTAGTTCTCGACTCTTTTGGTATTGGTGGTGCGCTAGATGCAGCCAAGTTTGGCGATCAAGGTGCCGACACCTTAGGCAGCATTGCCTTGGCGTGTGCCGAGGGCCGAGCAGATCTGATTAATGGAAACGTAAGTAGTAGTGGCAACCGTCGCCAAGGTCCATTAATGCTGCCGAACTTAGCCAAGTTAGGCCTGTTTCATGCCCACCTTGCCAGTACCGGCCAAGTGGCAGCGGGTGTGGAATTACCTGAGACTGTGATGGGCAGTTATGGTCATGCCCAAGAAATATCATCGGGCAAAGACACGCCCTCCGGCCACTGGGAATTAGCAGGAGTGCCGGTGTTGTTCGACTGGGGATATTTCTTAGATAAAGAACACAGCTTTCCCGACTCTTTGGTGGCAGATCTCATTACCCAAGCCAAGTTGCCCGGTATTTTAGGTAACTGTCATGCCTCCGGCACCACCATTCTCGAGCAACTAGGCGAGGAGAGTGTGCGCACCGGCCAGCCAATTTGCTATACCTCAGCCGACTCAGTATTTCAGATTGCCGCCCATGAACAGCATTTTGGCCTAGAGCGGCTGTATGACGTGTGCGAAGTCGCTCGTGAGCTATTAATGCCCTACAACATAGCGCGGGTGATAGCGCGGCCATTCCTTGGCGAAACCCCGGCGGATTTTGCTCGCACCGGTAATAGACGCGATTACAGCATAGCGCCGCCGGCCGCCACCGTATTGCAAAAGCTGGTGGATGAACGCCAAGGCCAAGTGGTGTCGATTGGTAAAATTGCCGATATTTATGCCAACTTTGGCATTACTAAAAAAGTCAAAGCCACCGGCACCCACGGCTTGTTTGATGCCACCTTAACTGAGCTGGCGCAGGCGGGCGATAACACCTTGATCATGACTAACTTTGTGGACTTTGATTCTAGCTTTGGCCATAGGCGCGACATCGCCGGTTATGCCGCCGAGTTAGAAGCCTTCGATCGTCGCTTGCCGGAATTGTTGAGCGTGCTTGCGCCTGACGATCTCTTGATCCTTACCGCCGATCACGGCTGCGACCCTAGCTGGACCGGCACCGAGCATACTCGCGAGCAAGTGCCAGTGTTGTGCATTGGTGCTGGCTTGCAAGCCGGATCGCTTGGCCAGCGCGATACCTTTGCCGACGTGGGCCAAAGCTTGGCGCAATACTTTGGCACCAGCGCCATGGATTACGGCGCGTCATTTCTTTGAGATCAGTGAAGGGTGATGGGTAAAGAGTGAAGAGTAAAGAGGGCGATATAACACGAAAACCAAGAGCGTTTTTTGCCACGGAATCCACAGAATAACACTGAAAAATTAAGCTGAGATAAGATCGGAATATAGCGTCCAACGCCCAGCTAAAAAATACGGCGTGTTCGGTTTTTGTAGCCGCCAATTTATTAGGCGGTTCTGCGAAGCAGGATGATTTGATCTCTATTGTTCGGTGTATTCCGTGGCGAGAGAGTCTTTATTTTTATACTTGATACAGGGAAAGAGCGATGGCCACACCGCATATTAATGCCGAGCGGGGCGATTTTGCCGACACCATTTTAATGCCCGGTGATCCGCTGCGCGCGCAATACATAGCCGACACCTTTTTGACTGAAGTAAAACAAGTTAATGAAGTGCGTAACATGCTGGGCTTTACCGGTCGCTATAAAGGCCGTGCGGTATCGGTAATGGGCCACGGCATGGGCATACCCTCGGTCTCTATTTATGCCAAAGAGTTGATCACCGAGTTTGGCGTACAGACTTTGATCCGCGTCGGATCTTGCGGCGCGGTGCGCGACGATGTACAGCTTCGCGATCTGGTAATAGGCCTAGGTGCCAGCACCGACTCTAAGGTAAACCGCATGCGCTTTATGGGGAACGATTTTGCCGCATTGGCGGATTTTGAGCTGGTCAGTAATGCGGTGGCCGCCGCCAAAGCCTGCCAAGTACCGGTTAAGGTAGGCAATTTATTTTCGGCGGATTTGTTCTATTCGCCGCAGCCCGAGTTATTTGAGCTGATGAAGCAATACGGGATTTTGGGTGTAGAGATGGAAGCCGCCGGTTTATATGGTGTGGCTGCGCAATACGGCGCGCGAGCCGTAACTTTATGCACGGTATCGGATCATATTCTGCGTAAAGAGGCACTGAGCTCAGATGATCGACAAAACACCTTCAACGACATGATCGAGGTGGCATTAGAGTCTGTGTTGTTGGGGGATTAAGCGCTCTCAAGAGAGCTCTTAAATGAGGGAGTGCAAAGAGGCAGTAGGTTTATCTATGCCGACGCGCTGAACCGCATCCATGCGGCGCTCGGGAAATGCCGTCGAGCGCCATGGATGGCGCAAGTGTCAACATTGCAGGAGCCTTTGTTGACCATGGCATTTCACGGTCGGCTACGATAAATCCTACGGCCTCATCCGCACTTTAGAGTAGATACTAATAAAAAGGTCTAACAAAGAGTTCTAATCACTCGGTAAATAGATCCGAAGGCGGCCAAACTATCGAATCACCAAACAGATGCTGTACTGGGCCAGACTCGAGTTAATGCGCCTGGCTCATAGTGCAGGGATCAGCGAATTATGAGGGGATCCCCCAGCGCCTTGTTATGTCTTTGTTGCATTTATGATTTTATACTAAGTTATTTTATCTATTGTGGAGCTTATATCTTTATTTATAGTTTCGCTGGCATTTGATGCAAATGATGAGTATTCATGTTGAATTCCTTGTATTAAATCTCCCGGAGCTAAACCAGAATGAAGCATCAAGCCTATAAACCCAGATACAATATAAATAAACCCAAAAAAACCTAATGCTAGATCAGACGAAATAGCCGATAAAATTGCTGCAGATAGAGCTAACATCCAACTAACCCCAGCAACTGCACTAATACCAAGCCAAGACAATATAACGGCGGATGCTAGCAAAGGTATAATTATCGTTTTACTTCCACGCCCCCCAAGTGCCAACTCGATAAATGAAGCGAAGACTAACAATATGAGGATTAGCGATATTATTGTATACGTAGATTTATTCCACTTTAAAATTCCTCTTAAATATAGAGGTGCGACCAAAGAAATTGCAACAATTGAAGAGATAAATCCCGGCTTAAATACTTTGTGCGTATCCCATAACCACCCAACATGCGTATATTTAAAAAATGACATAAGTCCACATATCAACAAAAATATCAATGAGAGCAACCTCAATGTTTCGCTATCTAACTCATTATCATTTGCAACTACCGCTTTTATATTCTTAAGCACAACCACATTCCTTTATTTATTGCAACATAACGTTGTTAATACTGCGCATGCCTACTTGTTTTGAACAAAAACGCGCACTCTCAGATTGATACACAGTTGTGCGCGTTATTTACAGCGCCTCTGCTGCTAATTCATTGTCTTACTGATCCTCTGCCCAGTTTCATTGAACACATGTAAGCACCTGATTGTAGATATACGCGCATCTTAGGTGAACGGCACAAAATATACGGTATAAAAATCCAAGTTTTTAATGAACAACCGCTATCGGCCATAAACAGGTTGGTTCTATCTTTAAGTATCGTTCGCATCGGTATTAGCTAGCAGGAAACAACCGTTATGAAACATAGTTTCAAATGCGACTATTTTGGACGTGTTGACGGCTAACTGCAATTGCAAAAGTCATAAAGAAGATAGAGATAATTCGACCTGTCTTCTAGTCATAGATCTGTGAGCCAATTTGTAGTGGCTAAAGAGTACAAAAAGGCAGCAGGAATTGTTGTAGCCAACCGTCAAATGCCATGGAAGGCATTTGCCGAGCGTGTAGGGGGCGAGCTTGTCTCGCCGTGACGAATCGTTTGAGCCTAACCGAATATCCAGTGAATATTCGCAGTAGGCTCAAACCATGAGTGTCATTACATTAGCGTTGGCGTAAACAATCCTGCTGACTGCTGACGCGAAATAGTAAATAGGCGATGACTTTTGATTAAGAGACAAAAGGGCAGCTTTAGGCCATCAGTGTTCTCAGTACTGACTGCAATTTAGCTAAAGCGTGTCCGCTGGGATTGGCTAGTTGCCTTTGTTCGTTACAATTTCCTGCTCAAATAAGCTAAACCCAAGCTCCTGACTTTCGTAGGATAACGGCCAGAAATTCCGCTGAGACGGAACTGTCTAATAAATTGGCAGGCTACAAAACAGCGTTAATTGCGCATCGTGATTATCTTTGCGTGCGTTCTGTGTACTTGCGTGGCAAAAATTATTGAGACTTTTATGGCATGCGTTGGCGCCAATCTTGTGTGCCTATGCAGAGTAATAGGCCGAGCAATAAACCGAACACTATTTAGGCACAGTGGGAATAGCCAATAAGTGACCATCTTCGCCGTATTACACTCCTACCAAAATGAGCTAAAGCTGCCCGATTAATGCTTATTTAGCATGGGTGGCTCGTTAGGACGTGACGAGGCTCCTTGAAGACAACTTAGTTTCGCTGGCATGAGGCTATTTCACGCTCACGAGTATTCGAAAGGGCTCTGCCTCGATTGCGCGCATTAATTGGCCGACCCGAATCTCGTACTGCCGCGCCTGCGTAGTGAAAGAGATCTCTTCGCGTGCATCGGCAACGTCAAGGACGGTAACTACGGTGTTTACGCCCTCAAGCATCTGGATCTTAGCCTGCTGATTTGCGCCGGTACGCATGAGGTAGCAGAGCACATCATCTGGTGGTGCTTCGCCCTTAATTTCCACAGAGGTCGCGCCGCGCGCGAAGCGTATTTCAGTACATTCTTCAGTGGCATATGCACCAAAAGACAGTATGCAGATGCCAAGCATCATGTTCGACAAGCTTCTCATGACATTTCTCCCATAAAACGGTAACCAAGCCGATTTCTTTCCTCATTATTGTAGGCAAACAATAACTGTGTGAGGATGGATGGGGCGAGAGAGGTTGCTTGATAACGGAAGGCATTTTGATGGCTACAGAGCGATTTATCGTGCAGCGGCTACCTTGCCGTTTTGGGATGTCGACTTTTTTGAGGCATTGAATACTAACCCCAATTACAACGACCACATAAACAATAGCTTAAGTAGCATTACAAACGATGAGTGTCATTACATTAGAGTCGGTGGAGACAAGCCTGCTGTCTCTTTAGCTTCAGCCTAATTAGTGCACTCAGTATTGGATATCATCTACCCGAAAGTAACTTTTTCTGGATTAGTACTAAAAATTCCGCTGAGGCGGAACTGCCTAATAAATTGGCAGACTACAAAAACGACTTACCCTTAAACTTATTTACCCTTTCGCTTTGATGTTTATTTTTCCGTGCTTTCCGTGGCAATAAGTCTTGAGTCGCTTAATGCTCGTCGCTGGAGCCAGTGTTGCAGGCCCATGCCTAATAACAATCCGAACACTAGGCTCAGTGGGAATAACCAGCTTAAATGATGTTCAAGTTGGCGCCATAGACTGTGTTGGGCGGTAGATAAGGGATTGTTGGCTAATTGCAGGCGTAAGAAGCCCAGTGGTTGCTCGTCTTGATACAAGGGGCGTACATAAGTAATTGCGGATGTGTTATTCGCTACTGGCTCTGTTATTGCCTTGGGCGCTGATTCCGCTGCTGCCTTCGCATCTGATTCTGCCAACAGGCGTCCATCCTCGCCGTAGAGTTGCGCCGAGCTGATTAATTCGGCTGCCGTTAGCTCACTAACCAAAAGCTGGGCTTGGTCGGTGTCGTCGGCTAAGAGGGCGCGTATGGCTGCTGACTCGGCGTAATCCGCGAGCGGCGTGGCTAAGGCGCGTTGCGGTAGAGCTTGCCATGCGTGGCCTAATTTTGCCACCTGTAAACCCTGCCAAGCGGTGAGCAGCAACAGCACTAAAACCAGCAGCCAGAGCAGCAGTTTTGGGCGAGTTAAATAGGTGTAATTGGGTCTTTTCCACATAGCGGGCAATATTGTCTCTTGCTTGCTCAAAAAGCAATACGCTACCCTAGCGCCAGTCTTGGTGCTTAAGGAGCAAGAAGTGACACTGTTAATGGATGTTTTACCCGAGCAGTTAGGGAAATGGGCCGACACCTTAGCTGGCCAGTCTTATGTTTGGCAGGCCGGCAAGTTAGTAGCAGGGCAGTTAGAAGCACCAAAAGGGCACTTAGTGCTATTGGCCGAGCAGCTGACTAAGTCGGCGTTAAGCCAAAGCCTGCAGGTATTGGATGCGGCGGATGTGAGCGTTGAAATCACTAGCCTCAAGCGTGTTGCCGAGCGTGAGTTATTACACTTACGCCTGTCTGCTTGGTCGCCGGAGCTTAAAACGCACTTGCAAGAAATTGCCAGCAGCTGGGATATCGCCTGTGTGCCTGCGCTGCCTAAGGGCACACAATCTGGTTTAGTGCTGATGGACATGGACTCCACCGCCATTCAGATTGAGTGTATCGATCAAATTGCCTTGTTAGCGGGTGTGGGCGAAGAAGTCGCCGCGGTAACGCGCGCGGCCATGGAAGGCGCACTGCCGTTTGCTGAAAGCTTGCGCCGTCGGGTTAAGGCCTTAGCCGGTGCCGATGCGGGCATTATCGAGCAGGTGATCGCGAACATGCCCTTGATGCCGGGCTTAATTACGCTGGTCGAAGGCTTAAAAGCCATGGGCTGGAAAGTGGCACTGGCATCTGGCGGCTTTACGCCGTTTACCGGTTATTTACGTGAAACGTTAGGGCTAGATGCCGACTTTGCCAACACCTTAGAAATCAAAGACGGGCGTTTTACCGGTGAAGTGCTGGGCGATATTGTGGATGCCGAGGCGAAGGCGCGCATTTTATGCGAGCTGGCCGAGCGCTATCACATTCCATTAAGCCAAACCGTGGCCGTGGGCGATGGTGCCAACGATCTCGTCATGCTGGCGCAAGCCGGTTTAGGCGTGGCGCTACACGCCAAACCTTTGGTGCAGGCACAAGCACCTGTGTGTATTAATTTGCTGAGCTTGGAAGCGGTACTGGGTTTAGTGCAGACTGCTTAACCGCTGCTTTGCGTTTTACGGCTTCGGTAATATCAAACACCTGACTCAGAGCACATAACTCGGCTAACTGTTGTTCCAGTTGCTGAGTTTTATATAAAGAGGTCTGAGTCAGGGTGTCCCATTCTGGTACAAAGTATTCCAGCTGGCGCAGTTGCAAACGGTTGACGATCACCAGACTCACGTTCAGCTGCTGGCTGTGCTTGGGGTTGAGTAAAAATTCTTGGCGTTTCGGCTCGGGATCGATCAGCAACCAGCTTTGTTGGCTCGCGTCCACCGCCTTGGCGGTCCAAATCTCGTAGCTATGATGGCTGCGGCCATCGGGGCGCAGTAATTGGGTGTAGATGGACTGCCACTGTTGGCGGGAGATCAAGCGACTAAAATGCGCCTGCTGAAATTCATTGCTTAAAAAGCCCATTAAGCTCTGCTGCAATAAACAGGCGATGGCGCCTTGTACATAAAATCCGCCCTCGTTGCGCCCAAAAATAAAGGTCGGCGACGGCGGTTGCTGCAAGGTTTGCCGGGTTAACCAGGTCAACCAAGTGGGCATGTGATGGGCTTCGGGTTTGGCTCTTAGCTTGTCTTGATTTTGTTCAAACAGGGCGCTAAAAAACTGATAGCCGGCGTGGCTTTCTTCCGGTCCTTCAATACGCAAATGCAGCACCTTGCCGTTGCCACTCACGTTCACCACTCTATAGTACAAGCCTTTAAGGCCCCACTCGCGGCTGCGCTTATTCAGCTCGGTAAGATGCACTTGCACCAAGCAAGGCACATCGAGGCGCACTGGCTCTGCTAACACCAGCTTGATGCCGCTGTTAGACATATCTTCGGTATAACCGCTCAGCACTTGATTGCCTATGGTGAGCTCCATGGCGCTTTGCAGTTTAAAGCGTGCTTCTCGCCGTTTTGAAGCCTGCCGACCCAAGGGCGTCACTGTGGCTTTATGTAGCTGAGGTGGCACGATAAAAGGTGCCAGTTGCTTGAGCGTGCTTTCAATGGGCCATTGGGACTTTGGCGCTGTAATGGGCGTGAGCCACAGCTGCCATTTTAATTGTTGTAAATGGCGCTCGCCTTGAATATCGAGTGCGGCCGTATCCTGATCATCATAGTGCAGCGGGCGTATGCTCAGGTAATAGCAGGCTAACGTCTGGTTGCGTAAACCTTCATTAATAAAGGCCGCATAGGCGTTATGCTTGATCAGCTCATCTTGGCTGGCCACAAAGTAATAAGGTTGCTGGCCGGTGTGGCGAAAGCTATACAGCAGGCAGGGTTGGGTGGTGTGCTTGGCTAAACTCAGCACCCGCTCAGGGCTTAATAGCGTGGGCAGCAAGTCCCCAGGCTTGGTTTGTTGCCAAGCGCTTAATGTTTTGGCGCTATGACGATTGGTCAACAGGTGCTGCAGTTCGCCTTTTTGATCAAAAAACAGCGATAAGCTGACGCTGGTTTCTAGCAGCGCTTGCCCCCAGCACTGGGTTCTAACGGTGGCGTATAAATCTTCGGCGTCTAAGCCATAGCGGGGTCGGTTTTGTTCAATAAAATCAGTCAACCCTTGCTGCCAGTCGGCGTCTGCTTCTACTCTTTGTAGCTTGAAACGTGTGCTCTCATGTTCATCTTGGCGTATGCGATACCGTTTAGGCTCGGCTAAACATTCCAAACCAAACTGCTTGGCTAACTCAGGAAAACTAATGGCGACCTCGGCGGGCAAGCGCGGTGCCTCTTGCATTTGCACTAATAGGCCGGCGGGCGAAATATCTAAACTATTGCCTTGTAGCCTTGGCCCATCATCAAGATGCAGATAAACCGGTGTGACGAAGCGCAAGCGGCTTTCTTTGCGCTGCAGCCCTAAAGAAGGCAAGTGCCAAGGCACGGTATTAAACTGCGCCGGTAATTTACGCAGGGCCGCCAAGTCGGCTAGTAAAGACTCATATAAGCCGCGGGTGTATTCGCCGTTATAGTCCTGCAATAGGCTATAAAAGCGAGCGCTCAAGTGTTCGGGCAACTGGTGATCCAGCCCTTGATGGCGCAACAGCTGGCAGTGACCGGGAAATAAGCTGCGCAAATCCAACACCCGTAAACAAGGCGCAGTTAAACGCCGCACTTCAGCTTGCAGCTGAAAACGTATGTCCTCATCGGCTTCGGGCAGCATGCTGTCGAGCAGGTTATCGAGGTCGTGTTGATAACTGAGGGGAACCAGTTTATTGAGCAGAGTTTTATACGCGCTGAGATCCATCTTGGCCTAGCTTGGGCTTGAGTGGCTGAAAAAGTTAGGCCAGTATAGCAGCTCATTAATAAATGGGTGAGTCTGCATGGCCAAGTCTAAAACGGCGTTTGTTTGCGGTGAGTGTGGCGGAGAGTTCCCTCGCTGGCAGGGCCAGTGTACCGAATGTAAAGAATGGAACACCATCACCGAGATTCGGCTGGCGCCCGCCGCGGCACCGGCAAGTCGCAATAGCCGTTTTGTGGGCTATGCCGGCACGCAAGATAATAAAGTACAAACTCTGGATCAAGTGGCGCTCACCGAATTGCCGCGCATTGCCAGCGGCTTCAGTGAGTTAGACCGCGTATTGGGTGGCGGCATGGTGCCTGGCTCGGCCATTTTAATTGGCGGCAGCCCGGGTGCGGGTAAGAGTACGTTGCTGTTACAGGTGATGTGTGGCTTGGCCAGTCGCATGAAAACCTTGTATGTGACCGGTGAAGAGTCACTGCAGCAGGTGGCGATGCGCGCCCAGCGCTTAGGCTTGCCGCGGGATCAACTGCGCATGTTGTCAGAAACCAGCGTCGAGCAGATTTGCCACATAGCGCGGGAAGAAAAGCCGGCGGTGATCGTTATCGACTCCATCCAAGTAATGCATGTGGAGGGCATAGCGTCATCGCCGGGCTCGGTAAGCCAAGTGCGGGAAGCGGCGGCACAACTCACCCGTTATGCCAAGCAGCATGGGGTTGTGGTATTGATGGTGGGGCACGTCACTAAAGACGGCGCCTTGGCCGGACCTAAAGTATTAGAGCACTGTATCGACTGCTCCATTATGTTGGACGGCGCCAATGACAGCCGGTTTCGCATGTTACGCAGCCATAAAAATCGTTTTGGTGCCGTCAATGAGCTGGGCGTATTTGCCATGACAGAGACGGGACTAAAAGAAGTCAGCAATCCATCGGCCATCTTCTTAAGCCGTGGCGAAGAGCAAACCACCGGCTCTGTGGTGATGATTATTTGGGAAGGCACGCGGCCCTTGCTGGTGGAGCTGCAAGCGCTGGTGGATTACTCGCAATTGGGTAATCCGCGCCGCGTGACGGTTGGTTTAGAGCAAAACCGGCTGTCGATGCTGTTGGCTGTGCTGCATCGCCACGGTGGTTTGCAAATGGCGGATCAAGATGTGTTCGTCAACGTGGTGGGCGGCGTGCGGGTGGAAGATACCAGCGCCGACTTAGCGCTTTTGTTGGCGTTAGTGTCGAGTTTTCGTGATAAGGCGCTGCCCCAAGAGCTAGTGGTGTTTGGCGAAGTGGGCTTGTCTGGCGAAATTCGCCCGGTACCCTCGGGCCAAGAGCGGCTGATGGAAGCGGCGAAACACGGCTTTACTCGCGCCATTATTCCTTGGGCGAATCGGCCCAAACATGCGCCACCCGGCATGGAAGTAATAGCAGTGAAAAAACTAGAAGAAGCGCTAGAGGCGCTTTAATAAACCGGTGAAGGGTAAAGAGTAAAGGGCGAAGGAAACGAGATACACAGCGGTGCTTGTTAGCTCTGCGCCCTTGGCCGTCTTACCGGGCCAGCCCGGGTATCTCGCACTGATGTTTTAAGACCTAAATCGAGGTCCAAACCTTGAACCAGAAGACGGGGTAAAGACAAACTCGGTATTTCGGTTTAGCTGGGCGCTTGGTGCTGGGCGCTCGGCGCTGTACTGTCCAGCAACTCTTCAAATTGGCGTAACAGCAGGGCTTCATCGCCTAGGTTTAATTCGACTAGGCGACGCAGTTGGCTGGCGCTTTCAATATCGAGTTGCTGGCTTTCTATGCCAATGAAACCCAGCTTATGATAACGCTGGCGCGCATTCATAATGATCATCTTCTCGTGTCCGTCTAAGGACAACCTCAGCTGCAGTGGCGTGTCTGGCACGCCCGACCAAGGCTCCTCCACGCTGAGCAGGGCGCCGTGTAAGGAAATATCTTGTAGTTCAGTCGGATATTGATGGCCGTCTGGGGTCACTAACCAGGCGGGCAAACTAAACCCGATACGTGTAAATGCTCTGCGTTCGGCCATATCGCTCTCCTGATCAAGCTGGTTCGTTAACACTCAGGTGATTGAGCAGCGAGACGGCAAACACTAATCTGTCTTCGAGGCTAAATCGCTCTTCTAACATTTCGCCTAAGATGCTGAGGTCTTCGTCTAACTCTGGCAGCAGTTGGTCTTCGTCTACTTGCGCGTATTTATCGTGAAAATCGAGCGCTTGTACTGAGCTTTTTTTAAGGCGTAGGTAAATTCGCTCGGCTAAAGTACGACCACTGCCGCGCGCCGCCTCGTAGGCCGCCATCACATAATCATAAATTTCAAAGTGGGCGGCGCTCACGTAGTCCACCAGCTGACTGCAAAAATCGGTCAGCTCTTGCGGTGAGGGCAGCGCTTTTTTATTGGTGGAGAGGCGGATATATTCTACGAGTAACTCTTGGCGCGCTTCCATAAAGGCATCTAGCGCTTGATGTTTGCCGCTGAGTTTAGCTTTGCTTTGTGCCATTTTCCTAAGCATGATTCCCTCCTTGGGATGACCTGAGCCAAGCTTACTCGCCTTGCTCACTAAGACCAACTTACCCATCCATCATTAAAGAGAAACCGCGGCCGGGTCAATCCTTTTCCCACTGATTTGGGCGCAAGCGCGCTAAAATTTGCTTAATAAGACAGCATTTTTTGTCACTTTTATCTTACCCATCATTAACTTGGATCAAACGCTTTGCTAACGCAATCAGGTATAAAATATAACCATTAGCCTGATTAAGTCACTCGTCAAGTTAACTTATGTCTGCGGCGTAGCATCGAATGACCAAAAAGCCATCAATTTAAGCGCACTTAGCGGCTAATTGGGGCTTTATGCCATCTGATGGTACAATGTCCGCATTTGCCACCTGTTTGGGGACGATAGAATGCCAACTTTGAAAAATGATCGTTACTTACGTGCGTTATTACGCCAGCCCGTAGATTACACGCCTGTGTGGATGATGCGCCAAGCCGGTCGTTACTTGCCTGAATATAAGGCCACGCGTGCCGAAGCTGGCGACTTTATGTCGCTGTGCAAAAATGCCGAATTGGCCTGTGAAGTGACCTTGCAGCCTTTACGTCGTTTCCCGTTAGACGCGGCCATTTTGTTCTCCGATATTCTGACCATACCCGATGCCATGGGCTTGGGTCTGTATTTTGAAAACGGTGAAGGTCCTAAGTTTGAGCGTCCTATTACTTGTATGGCCGACGTGCAAAAGCTGGGCATTCCCGATCCCGAAGGCGAGCTGCAATATGTGATGAATGCGGTGCGCACCATTCGTCGTGAGCTAAAAGGCGAAGTGCCGCTGATAGGCTTTTCGGGTAGCCCATGGACGCTGGCCACTTATATGGTGGAAGGCGGCGGTTCTAAGGCCTTTACCAAAATCAAGAAAATGATGTTTTCCGATCCACAAGCCATGCACTTGTTGCTGGATAAGCTGGCCGACAGCGTGACCAGCTATTTGAACGCGCAAATTGCCGCCGGTGCTCAGTCATTGATGATCTTCGATACCTGGGGCGGCGTGCTCAGCACCCGTGATTACAACGAGTTCTCACTGCGCTATATGGCCAAAATCGTCGATGGTTTAGTGCGTGAAAACGAAGGCCGCCGCGTGCCGGTTACCCTGTTCACCAAAAATGGTGGTCAGTGGTTAGAAGCCATTGCCGCTACCGGTTGTGACGGTATTGGTCTGGACTGGACCATAGACATGGCCGACGCTAAGCGTCGCGTCGGTGATAAGGTGGCACTGCAAGGCAACATGGATCCGTCTATGTTGTATGCGCCTATCCCACGCATCGAGCAAGAAGTGGCCACCATCTTAGAAAGTTTTGGCGAAGGCTCAGGCCATGTCTTTAACTTAGGCCACGGTATTCACCTAGATGTAGATCCAGAGCATGCGGGTGCCTTTATTCGCGCGGTACAGCGTTTGTCTCGGCCGTATCACACCAAATAGTGTGAGGGGTAAGGAGTGAGGCGTGAGGCGTTAGGTGAGGTGTAAAAACCAGCCTGTAACCGGTTTTTTATGCTTACCTTTACCCTTAGTTTTACTCTTTCGAGAAATAAAAAAGCGCCTTAACGGCGCTTTTTTATTGGGCATTATTTAGGAGCATTTTTCTCTAGCTGACAGCTTAACGCTGATGGCTTTTAGCTGCCCTTAACCCAATTCTTTTTTATATTGATCTACGTTTGCCAAGAAGGTGCGTTTATCTTGTCCGTATAAACCTTCTGCCATCGGCAGTTTCACTTGCATGGGATCCACGGCGCGATTATTTACGTGGAATTCATAGTGTAAATGCGGGCCAGTAGAGCGACCAGTATTACCCGATAGACCAATGCGTTGCCCACGACGTACCGTATCACCCTGTTTCACCAGAAACTTACTCAAGTGCAAGAAGCGAGTGGTGTATTGGCGGCCGTGACGGATCACTATGTAGTTACCGGCCAATGGATGGTACACGGCTTTTACCACTACGCCGTCGCCGGGGGCGACTACGGTAGTACCACTAGGTACGGCAAAATCGGTGCCTTTATGGGCTTGTACTCGTCCGGTAATGGGGTGTTTACGATTTAAGTTAAAGGTGGAACTAATGCGTGGCGTGCGCTCTAAAGGAATACGAATAAAGCCACGCTCTAAGCTTTCGCCTTGGTTATTGTAGAATTTGCCGTCTTCATGGCGAAAGGCATAAAAAGTTTGGCCCTTATTGGTAATCTCTACCGCTTTAAGCTCTGACTTGCCTGTGCTTTCACCTTGAACAAATTCTCGCTGTACTAACACCTTAAAGCTATCCCCTTGGCGCAAATCACGAGCAAAATTGAGCTGCCATTGAAATAAGTTAGCTACATGTTGAATTTGTGAGGCAGATAAGCCCGCATCTCGCGCACTTAAATAGAAACTACCTTTGATCACGCCTTTTAAGGCGCGAGTTTCCCAGTTACTGGTTTCAGTATTGACTTGGCTACTATAGCTCTCGCCGTCGCGTACAAAGGTAAGGGTATGCAGTAGATCTTGTTTGATCTTAAATTCGAGCAGCAAGTTTTCTGAGTCGACAAGCATGGTCAGCGTTTGACCGGGCTTAAGGCCGTCCAGCACGCGTGCTTCGTCGGCTTCGAGTAATTTGTACATAGTGGCGAGCGGCAGGCCCAAACCATTAAAAATAGTACTTAAGGTATCGCCGTTTTGTACGGCGTATTGCTGCCATTCTGGTTCGGTTGACGCTAATTCGTCTAACGCATCGGCGGGGTCAACCGGTCCTAAGTCATCATCGGGCAGCGAATAAAACTCGGTATTGCCAACTTGAGTTCTATTTGTATGAGAAGGTAGCGTTAAGCTGGTAGGCAAGCTAAGTTTACCTGGCTGGTCCAACATACTTTGCGCCGAGGGCCACATTATGGCCGTGGTCAGCGTTAAGGTGCTCAGTAATACTATGCCGTACAGATGCTTTTTAGGCAGCTGGCTGGGTATATCCTGCAGTCGTATTTGTATCGGGCGGAGAAAATTCATCCGGGTTACCTGTGCCTGTGAGGCTAAAATATGGAATGCAAAAACCGCTTTAGTTATCCAGGCATGAGCTCGAAGATAATAAAGCGGTTCATCTTATGACAAAATGTTCCTAGGCTGTACTTAGTACTCTTACAGTATCAATAACTTAAGCAGCAGCATCTTTTGTTTGCCCCTGTATATGGGGTCTTTGAACAAGTGTTGGAGTAAGTTTGTACAATAAAGTTCCGCATTGTAGCGGATTTAATCGTAAATATTTAGTGCTTATTGGTGAGGCTGGCGTTGAGCGTGCCAATTTTGCACAATAATACAGCAAAATTAGCGAGCAGGTTCCACGGATCCTAATAAGCAGGTTGTCATGGCATCGGCTAATTGCTGCATAAACACAAAGTAGCTGTTTGGGCTTGGCGTAATATCGGTCGCCAAGGGATCCAGTACATGACTGCGCGCCTGCGTACCGCGTAATACGGCGTCCACCACCGCCGGCTTAAACTGCGGCTCCGCAAACACACACACAGCTTGTGATTGTTTCAGTGCTTGATGAATACTGGCCACGGTTTTTGCCCCCGGCGCCCGCGCTGGATTCACCGTAAAGTGGCCCAGTGACGGCAGCTGGTAATGACGTTCCCAATAGCCATAAGCATCGTGAAATACGAAATAGCCAATCCCTTTCGCATTCGCCAATTGTGCGCTCACACTGGCGTCTGTCTCTTTTAATCCTGCCTGAAATACAGCCAAATTTTCTTGATATCGATCAATATTCTTCGGATCCAGCTCGATTAATCGCGCGGCTAGCAGCTCGGCGATGTCGTTGGCGCCATGAGGATCCAACCAAATGTGTGCATCTTGGCCTGAATGATCATGAGTTTCTGCTTCATCTGGGTTGGTGATTACGATTTTATCGGTATTATGTGCGGCGCTGGTTTCATGATGTTCATGTTCATGTTCATGTTCATGTTCATGTTCGTCTTCATGCTCATGCTCATGCTCATGCTCATGCTCGTCTTCATGCTTATGCTCAGCCATATCGAATTCTGCGGTTTTTAATGCCGACATTAACGGCAAGCTATTGGTTTTATCCTCTAGCAGTCGGGTTAAAAACACTTCTAACTCGGGGCCTACCCAGAGTACTAAGTCGGCGTGCTTTACTTTGCGCACATCTGAGGGGCGAAGCGCATAATCGTGGGGCGAGCTGCCCGGCGGTAGCAGCAGTTGCGGATCAGGGCCCCCTTTAGTAATGGCGCTGGCAATCAGTTGTAAGGGCTTGATTGAGACTAATACTTCTACGGCGCGTGCCTGAGTGCTGAGCGATAATAATAGGCACAGCGTTAACAAAGCTTTCATGAAATGATAATCCGAGTCGATGATAGAATTTGATACTTAAGGTCAAGCGACCCTGAGTAATGTTATAGTATTACAAATTAAGAAGTAAAGGCATAAAACACATGACTAGGCTTTTAGAATTAACAGACGTGGGCTTGAGCATAGGCGGCAACCTCATTTTAGAAAGGGTGTCATTAACGCTGCAGCGAGGCGAGATCCTGACCATTGTTGGCCCGAATGGCGCCGGAAAAAGCTCTTTGATCAAGTTAGTGTTGGGCCTTATTGCTGGTCACACAGGTACGCTGTGGCAACAGCCGGGCTTACGGGTGGGCTATGTGCCGCAAAAATTACACTTAGACTCGGTATTGCCGCTAACGGTGGCGCGCTTTATGAGTTTATCTCATGGCCGGCGGCTTACCGTGGCTCAAGCCTTGGCCAAAGTGGGTGCCGAGCGGTTAGCAGATCGTGCCATGCAAGCGTTATCGGGCGGCGAAATGCAGCGCATTTTACTGGCGCGCGCCCTTATGATGCAGCCGGAATTATTGATCCTCGATGAACCCGCCCAAGGGGTAGATGTGCACGGTCAAACCGAGCTGTACGCTTTGATTAAGCAACTCTCTGATGAGCTACAATGTGGCGTTTTAATGGTGTCTCATGACTTACATTTGGTGATGGCCAGCACGCACAGAGTGATCTGTTTAAACCAGCATATTTGCTGCCACGGCGAGCCGGAACACGTAGCCCGCCATCCGGAATTTGCCCGTTTATTTGGCCGGCCCGAGCTCGCGCAATTGGCGGTCTATACCCATCATCATGACTGTGACGATGAGCATCACGGAGACGTACGTCATGTGGGATAGTTTTTTACTCTATGCCCTGTTAGCGGGCCTTGGCATTGCCATCTTAGCCGGCCCTTTAGGCAGCTTCGTAGTATGGCGGCGCATGGCCTATTTTGGCGATACTTTGGCGCATTCTTCCTTGCTGGGCGTGGCCTTTGGTTTATTGCTGCAAATAGATTTAACGCTGGCGGTATTAGTGGCCTGCGTATGTTTGGGCATAGTGCTGGCCGCCTTACAGCGGGCAAGTTGGCTGGCCACGGATACCTTGTTAGGGATTTTGGCGCACACTTCTTTGTCGCTAGGCCTAGTGGCGCTGGCGTTTATGGAAAATGTGCGTGTCGATCTAATGGCTTATCTATTTGGTGATCTATTGGCGATCCAATTGGTGGACTTATATTGGATCTTCGGTGGTGGCTTGGTGTTGTTATTGGTGTTGCGCCATTACTGGAGCCAGTTATTATCAATTACCGTCAGTGAAGAATTAGCCCGCGTCGAGGGCATTAAAGTAGAGCGCTTAAAGTTACTCTTGCTGCTTATGATCAGCGTGCTAATCGCCGTTGCCATGAAGTTTGTCGGTGCCTTGATTATTACCTCTTTGCTGATTATTCCTGCCGCCACCGCCCGTCGTTTTAGCCGCTCTCCTGAACAAATGGCGTTTTACGCCATGGGCTTAGGTGTGGTGGCCGTGTTGGGTGGTTTGCAGTTGTCGGTCAGCTACGACACGCCCGCCGGCCCGTCGGTGGTGGTGATTGCCGCCGCTTTATTCTTGTGTTCGCATTTGTTGCCCAAAAGAGGGTGAGGCGTAAATGGTGAGGGGTGAGGTGTGCAACGCCGATATTACAGAGTTCGGGTTTTTACGCAGCTCACCTTACTGTTCACTCATCACACTTTTAACACCTGATGCACTCTTTCGCGCAATGCGGGTAGTTCTTCTGCCTCAAACCACGGATTCTTGGTTAACCAATAACGGTTGCGGGGCGAAGGGTGAGGCAGGGGCAAGACAGTGGGCGCAAATTCTCGCCAATTACGCACGGTTTCGGTGAGGGTCTTATAGCGATTGCCATATTGATTACTTAAGTAATAGCGCTGGGCATATTGGCCAATCAGCAGTGTGAGCTCGATATTAGGCAACAGATTAAGCAAGGGTTGATGCCAAGCGGGGGCGCATTCGGGGCGCGGCGGTAAGTCACCGCTTTTGCCTTTGCCCGGATAACAAAAGCCCATCGGCATTATGGCTAATATTTCAGGGTCGTAAAACTGCTCACGGCTCAGCTCGAGCCAGCGACGTAGGGTATCGCCGCTGGGATCGTTCCAAGGAATGCCGGTTTGATGCACTTTTAAACCCGGCGCTTGGCCTATGATCATGATGCGTGCGGCGGGCGCCATTTGTAATACCGGCCGCGGGCCCAGTGGGAGATTCGCTTCGCAGATACGACAGGCTCTGGCCTGCTTTAGTAACTGCTCAAATTCACGGCTCATACTGGCTTCCTTCTCAGATCTCTCGCTCCACTAGTAACCCAGATTAAAGTCCACTAAGCCTTCCATGGTTTTGCCAGACGTATACTTTAAATAATTACGACTAAAGCGCGTGACTATTTGCTCAGGAAAACTGTACCCCGAGTTGTGCGGCGTGATCACCACATTAGGCATATCCCATAAGGGGCTGGCGGTCGGCAAAGGTTCGCTGGCAAACACGTCTAATACCGCAGCACCTATATTGCCATGACGCAGTGCTTGAATAAGCGCGCCTTCATCAACCGCATCACCTCGGCCCACGTTAAAGAATAGAGCGCCGGGTTTAAAATGATCCAGTCGGGCGGCGTTAAACAGGCCACGAGTTTGCGGTGTTGAGGGCAAGACGCTGACCACCACATCAGCCCGAGGTAACACGTTATTAAGTGCCGGTAGCTGATAAGTATTATCAAAACCTGCCGCTTCTCGACCCGAGCGACTGACCCCTAATACCGTCATGCCAAAATGCTTGGCGGTGTGTGCTATGTGCTGGCCAATGCTGCCGGTGCCCATAATCAGCATGGTTTTACCGCGAATGCTTTCATAGGGAATAGGCTGCCAGTTATGCAGCCGCTGTTGTGCCTTGTAATGGCGCAAATGACGGGTTAGCGATAATAAATGAGCAAACACATATTCACTGACCAAGGGGCCAAAAATCCCCTTAATGTTAGTTAGCTGATAATCTTGGCGGCAATCGGCGTTCAGTAATATGTCTACGCCCGCATAGGTAGATTGAGCCCACTTGAGTGCTTTGGCTTGGGGTAAACGAGCGCGAAGTCTTGCGGGCTCGCCGAGTAAAATATCGGCTTTAGCGAGAGCGGCTTGAATTTCGGGTTCGCTTTCTGGTGCCAAAATGGTCAAGCCGGGCAGGTAGGCCTGTTTTAATAACGCTTGGTACTCGGCGTTATCTTGGCTGAGCAATAACAGAGTATGATTGGCCATACCTTCTCTCCTTATTATGCTTTTTGTAAGGGCATTTTGTGAGACAATGACACACGCATAAACTTATACCAGCGTTTGCGGCCTAAAATGTGAGTCTGGACCTTAAAGATTCATAATGGCAAAAAAACGGCCATATAACCACAAGGAAATATCCGTGTTTGGCGATAAATTTTACAAAAAAATCAACAAGCTAGCTCCCTGGCAGCAAACTGTATTTGCGCTGGCGTTGGCCGAGCGGATGTATCCAAATTACCAGTTATTTAGTGAAACGAGCAAGATGGGTAACGGCAAACGCTTTCGCGAAACGCTTGATATCTTGTGGACTTATTTAACCATTAAAGGCTCACGCGTGGATTTAAGCGCGGAGCTTGAATCGTTTGAATCTTTTATTCCCGATCCTACTAAGTCTGAAAGTTACGGTGCCTATCCTGCATTGGACGCTTGCGTGGCCTTGGGTTGTGCTTTTAACTCTGTGATTTGTCGTATTGGCGAAGAAGCTACCGAAGCTAGTCATGCCTCTTTGGGCACGGTCGCGGGTTTTGTTGAGCTATTGGCCGAGCGTGAGCTGAGTGAAGAGGAGCTGTATGAAGACGAGCTATTAATGGCGGAAATGGAGTTTCAAGTTGAGCTGCTAGACCGGGTGAGCCAGCCAAGAGATGCAGACGCTATTTTAGCGGTGCGTGACTTCGCCGCCCAAGGTGGTGTCTCCAATATCGGCATTAGCCTCGAGTAATGGCGGTGCTGACACGATAAAAAACAGACCTTAAGGTCTGTTTTTTATTAGTTAAGTAAAATTTCATAGCTCATGTGGAATTAGGGAAAACTTACCCTGAGAGACTTAAGACGTACTGATTACCAACAAAGCTCAGCCATGTTTCAGTAAACTAATCATCAATAAATTCAAAAAGATACATGAAACGACTCGTATTTTCGGTAAGAATATGGGACTCAGTTTGGTGTTTTGACCTTGTAGGGGCCAATTTATTCGGCCCGGTTTAGTGTTTTGGTCTAAATCTAAACCTCAATAACAGCCAGCAAAGCTGGCCAGCCGAATAAATTGGCTGCTACAAAGGACAAACCAAAACAACGCGCATCATGGCTGAAGTTCATACGTAATCAGGTAAGACGTTTTCGCCATGGAATCCACGTCCTTTTATTACGAGAAGCACGAAAAAATAGTGATCAGAGCGAAAGAAACGTTTAGGAGGTAAGAGCCGGCCCTTTCATGACTAAAGGTAGGCCCGCCGCGATAAATATTACCCGCTCGCAGCGTGCCGCAACCGCCTGATGCAAGAAGCCACTTTCATCGACGAAGCGCCGCGACAGCTCACCTAGTGGTACTATGCCCATGCCCACTTCATTGCTCACTATAATTAGCTCGCCATTAAAGTTTTCCAGTACCTGCAAAAAATTTTGGCGCTCTTGTGCCCAGTTGCCCTGATGCAAACAATTGCTGAGCCACAGCGTTAGGCAGTCGATTAGCACAGCATCATAATCCTGTAATGAAGCCAATGCCTCGGCCAGTGCCATGGGCGCCTCTATCGTTCGCCAGTGCTGAGGTCTTTGTTGTTGATGCTGGCTAATACGGGCCGCCATTTCATGGTCATTAAAAGCGGAGTTTGCGGTGGCGATATAAGCGACTTTATCACCTAAGTCGCTGCAGAGTGTTTCTGCCAACCGACTCTTACCTGAGCGGGCGCCACCCAAAATAAATTGTTTCATCGGCTTCGCCTTATTGAATATTAAAGATTGATAATCTTGAATGCTTGCCATGATGAGGCAATTTTGTATAAGAAGAAGTTATGAGTGAACAAGCTAATCCTATAAATTAAGCCTAAACGAGCTAGTGCTTTCCTGCTTGGGCATTGCTTGGATATTAATAACTAATAAGAAAGCAGAAAAAAGTAGCTCGTGAATAGCGGCTGTCGTGTTTATTCGTGCAACAAACTGCCCACTTGCAGTAGCGGAGCTACGTCAAGATCGTTGGCATTCATCAACAAGGAAATGCGCTGTACCGAGGATAATAATAAATTCTGTTCCCACTCTTCGAGAGCTTGAAAGCGTTGAATAAAGCTTTCTTGCAAGGGGCGCGGAGCCGTTTTAAGTTTGTCTTTACCTTCATCGGTAAGCACCGCATAAACCTTGCGCTTATCGGTTTGGCTGCGTTCGCGGCGCACTAATAATTTTTGCTCTAGTCTATCAATAATAGTGGTGGCGGTTGCTTGACTCATATGAGTTGATTGTGCCAATTTACGCATCGTAATATCGCCGTGCTCACTGATAGACTGCAGTAATAACAGCTGTGGGCCAGTTAAGCCTGATTCTTTACTGAGCTGGCGAGAATGCAAGTCTATTGCACGAATGATCTGGCGCAAAGCCACCAGCATATCTTCATGTTTTTCCACGGTGTTACAACTGCCTATGGTTAGCTAAAATTGGCCGCACCATAGCGTAAAATCAGCATTTTTTAAAGCCCAACGAAACAAAGCCTTACGCTCCACGCCTCACGCCTTAACGCCATTGCTCGAGTTGCAGGTCTTGGCTGTGCTCGCCATCGGTGAGCTGCACCTCGGTTTCTTGCAAGGTGGCAAATAAGTCAATGCTGCGCTGGCACAAACGCGCCAAGGCCGCAGGCTGAGGATCACTAAGGTGATAAATGGCTAATCTCGGCAGTGCGCTTAACTCGGACTTATGTTTCTCCCACCACAATTCTGCGCTGCGTCCACCATAGCTATAGACGATTACTTGATCGCACCGCGACAGCGCCTGCTTGATACGCTTAACGCTGGGCTCACCCAGTTCAATCCAGATTAAAATGCGACCGTCGGGTGCTTTTAGCCACAGCTCGGGTTCGTCGTCTGTGCTCAAGCCTTTAGTGAAGCTTAAGTCAGGGTGTGCATGGCGGATAAACGCCAACAAGCGCACCATTAGGCGGGTGTCAGTTTCTGACGGATGCTGAGCCACGGTTAGGCTGTGCTCTTGATAATAATGGCGATGTAAATCGCTGATATTCAGACGAACTTTATGTAATGAGGCCGACAGCGCCATGGAGTTTACCCGTATAAAAAAGCGCTATGTTAACGGCAAGCCAGGCTTAAAGCCACGCTCTTACGCCTTACGTAAAAGATAAACGTCTAGCCTTTCGCAGCGCGGACATAAAGCGTACCGCGTAAGGCATACAACGAGCCTATCGAATGAGTCCTGTTTTTTTATACAGCTCTGACTGTTACAATTCGCGCCCTTTATTCGCCTGGATTCGGTGATGGCTGATTTTAAAACCCATGTACAAGTCGCCACTGTGGTGTCGGGTGTACTGGCCAGTGCGCTAGCTTGGACCGAGCTGGTAAGCCTACCCGAAGCCTGTCTGTTATGGTTAACCGGTACCTTGGGCGGCATTATGCCGGACATAGATGCCGATACCTCGCGCTCCATTCAAATCATCTTTCGCTTGTTTGGCATACTGGCCAGCATCTTAATGCTGCTTTATGGTCGCCTGCATTTACCCCTGCTCGATACCTTGTTGCTGAGTGCGGCAGCCTACTTTTTGATGCGCTATCCCTGTTGTTGGGCGTTTACTAAGCTCACAGTGCACCGCGCCAGTTTACACTCTCTATTAGCGAATTTAGTGTTTGCGGTGGCGGCTGTGGTGATAAGCCATAAGCTATTTCAGTTAAGCGTCGAGCATTCGTGGTTGATGGGACTATTTATGTTTATGGGTGCGCTCATTCATTTATTGCTCGATGAGTTATACAGCATAGATTTGGAAGGGCGACGCTTAAAAAAATCCTTCGGTACCGCCTTAAAAGTCATGCAATGGCCTGCGCATTTGCCTAACTTAGGCTTATTAGCGCTGCTCTGGTTGGGGATCTGGTTAGCGCCATCGCCCTCAGGCTTATTCGTCGTATTAAGGCAACTTTTGCCGCTGTTGCATAGCTGATAAGTGAGGCGGACGACCTATGGTGGTTTTAATACATCTGCTAAGATAACGCCGCTGGTATGACTCGCTACCCCTGACTCGAATGCTAATAATGAGTAGCAGCCACTGGCATCTCCCCCATTCCACACACAGGACATAACAGATGAGCCTTGCAGACCAGGTATTGGCCGTAAATAACGACCTGCCGATCCGTACCGAGCAAGCTGTGCACAGCGGTAAGGTGCGCTCCGTTTACTGGCTAACCGCTGCCGACAGCCGCCGTTTGATCAAAGAAAAAGGCTATAACGTGGCCCCTGATGCGCCCTTGGCGATCATGGTGATCAGCGACCGTATCTCGGCGTTTGATTGTATTTGGCATGGCGAAGAGGGTATGCAAGGCGTGCCCGGCAAGGGTGCGGCGTTAAATGCCATTTCTAACCACTGGTTTAAGTTGTTTCAAGAGCAAGGCTTAGCCGACAGCCATATTTTGGATATTCCTCATCCGTTCGTGTGGATAGTACAAAAAGCCACGCCGGTAAAAATTGAGGCTATTTGCCGTCAATACATTACCGGCTCTATGTGGCGCAGCTACACCAAAGGCGAGCGTGAGTTTTGTGGTATTCGCCTGCCTGATGGCCTACAAAAAGATCAAAAGCTGCCCGAACTGCTGATGACGCCGTCTACCAAAGGCATCTTAACCGGTATTCCCGGCGTGCCCGAGGCAGATGATGTGAACATTACCCGCCAAAATATCGAAGATAATTTTGCCGCCTTTAACTTCAAGAGTGCTGCCGATATCGCCCAATATGAGCGCTTATTGCGCGAAGGCTTCGAGGTGATAAGCACAGAATTAGCCAAACTTAACCAAATATTCGTCGACACCAAGTTTGAATTTGGCTACGTGACTGATGCCCAAGGTCAAGAAAAACTGATTTACATGGATGAAGTGGGTACGCCGGATTCGTCACGAATTTGGGATGGTGCGGCTTATAAGGCAGGCAACATTGTCGAAAATTCGAAAGAAGACTTTCGCCAAATGCTGCTGGCTTATTTCCCCGACCCAGACATTCTGCTCAATAAAGAGCGCATGGTGGAGCGCGAAGCGCTGGCCCGCGATAACGCCTTACCGGTTGAAGCATTGATGAATATCTCGCGCACTTATATTGGCATAGCGGAAAAAATAACGGGTCAAAAGCTGACGTTATCCGATAATCCTAAGGCCGATATTATTAACATCTTGCGCGAGCAATACGGCTTGATTGATTAATCAATAGCTCACTGATTAGTTAGCTAATTGGTTTATGAATATAAAATCCTGGGGTAACCCGGGATTTTTTTATGCTGAGTTTGTTGTTTGTCTCAATGCGTCTATCAGATTGCTTAGGTATAGTTGTTCGCTACCTAGCTGAGTACTGCGTAGATGATCACTAAATAACGGGCCACTACCAGTGTTTAGCCCTCAGCGGGTAAGAGTAAAATACCTCGACCAACCTCATTTAAAGTGGGCAGTGTCAGGAACAACAGGAGCGACCAGCCAGAGCGGCGGCGCTAACCGGAGTGACCATGCCACACAGCACCAAAGATGCGACCATTGACTATCTTCACCTTTTGAAAGAGGTTGCCGTCGCAGCCAATAAAGCGAGCGATGTAGAAACCGCCTTGTTCAAAGTATTACAGAGCGTTTGTCAGGCCATGAAGTGGCCGCTAGGACATTCTTGGATAAAGCGGCCTGATGGTGAGCTGGTTTCAAGCGGAATCTGGTATTTGGCTGACGGCTATCCGGCAGAACAATTTGCGGCTTTTCGGCAAGCCAGCGAACAAAGGGGCTTTTGCTCGGGTGTGGGTCTGCCGGGGAGGGTGTTATCAGAAGGCGTCTCGCTCAAGATCATCGATATTGAACTGGAGACCAACTTTCTTCGTCAAGCGACAGCCAGAGAGGCGGGCTTAGTCTCGGGGTTTGCGGTGCCCGTGCAATCGGGGCACAGCATAACCGCGGTATTGGAATTTTTTACACGCGCACAGCAGCCGCTGTTGCCTGAGCTGCTGGATGTAATGACGCAGGTAGGTGTTCAACTGGGCCGTGTCTTTGAGCGACAAAGTGCTCAGCAAGCCTTGCTGGCCAGTGAACAGCGCAGTCGTCAGATCATCGATAGTGCCGCAGATGCCTTTATCGGCATGAACTCTCAGGGCATGATCACCGCTTGGAACCGCGCCGCCGAAGTAATTTTTGGCTGGTCGCTGGCCGAAGTATTGGGTCAAAGCGTCGGCCAGACCATAGTACCGAGCCAACATCGCGAGGCGCATCAGCGCGGGCTGGCGCGTTTTCTGGGCAATGGCGAATCACAAGTGCTGGGGCAACGACTTGAATTGCCAGCTTTGCACCGTGATGGCCGAGAATTCCCCATCGAAATTACCCTCTGGTCTTTGCAGGAGCATGATAGCTGGAGCTTTTTCGCCTTTGCCCATGATATCAGCGCGCGCAAACAGGCCGAACAAGCCCTCGAATACCGAGCTCTGCATGATGTGCTAACCGGACTCCCTAATCGAGCCTTGGCATTGGAACGGTTGCAGCTGTGTCTCGCTCAAAGCGAGCAGTCCAACGCTGGGGTGACGGTATTATTTATCGATCTGGATTATTTCAAAAGGATTAACGACAGCTTTGGCCATGATGCCGGCGATCAGGTGTTGATTACGGTAGCACAACGATTACAGCGCGCCATGCGCCCCCATGACACTGTGGCGCGTCTTGCGGGTGATGAATTCGTGATTGTCTGCCCCAATGTCGCCAGCCACAGTGTGGCAGCCGTTATTGCAGAGCGCCTGTTAGCCGAGTTGGCTCCGCCTATCACGCTGGGAGAAGACCATATTTTTATCTCCGCCAGTATCGGCATCGCCATCGCAGAGTCGGGGTGGACTGCCGAAAAGTTAATCGGCTCTGCCGATATCGCCATGTATGAAGCCAAATCCGCAGGGCGAGCGCATTATCAATTATTTGATGAACAGATGCAGATGCAAGTCTCAACCCAGTTGCGTATTGAAAACGAGCTGCACAGGGCGCTGGAGCGACAAGAATTCAGGCTGTTTTTTCAACCGATAGTGGCGGCGACCACAGGCCAACTGGTGTCGGTAGAGGCGCTGTTACGTTGGCAACATCCGGTAAGAGGACTGTTATCTCCGCTGGAGTTTATTGGCATTGCCGAGGCATCGGGATTGATAGTGCCCATCGGTACTTGGGTTATCGAAGAGAGTTGTCGTCTGGCACAACATTGGGATTTGCTGCGTGATACGGATGTGCCGTTAGGCATATCCGTTAACCTTTCTCCTCGGCAACTGCTGCAGTCCGATTTGGTCGATACTGTGCTTGGTCTGTTTCACTCTTACGCTTTTGATCCAAAAAGCATTGAGTTTACGTTCGAGGTGACGGAAACCGCCGTCATGAGGGATCCCGAAGCGGCGGCCATTGCCTTGCAGGCGTTGCGAGATTTGGGGGCCTATATCGCCATCGATGACTTTGGCACCGGTTACTCTTCCCTCGCTTATCTCAAGCAATTTCCCGTCGATAAGTTGAAAATCGATCGCTCTTTTATTACGGAGATCAGCGAAAGTGAGCTCGATCAGGCGATTGTACGGGCTGTGATTGGTCTTGGGCATGCCATGAAGTTGGCTGTGGTAGCGGAAGGCGTGGAAACCCAAGAGCAGGCGTGTGTATTACAGTCTTTGGATATCGATTTATTACAGGGATATTTCTATGGTCGTCCGCAACCAGCAACACAATTGGAAGCTTTGCTGCTCAATACCATAGCGCTGACAGCGTGGGATGATATTAGCCAATCGCTATAATAAGCCGTAACGAAACAGCCCGTCGAAGTTAAACCTCGACGGGCTGTGTTACATAACCACAGTGCTAATTCGCACTGTGATTGATAGGGCTGGTTGATGGCGCAGTGAGTGCGAGCAAACGCAGTCAGCCCAGTAGTGGTATTTAACGGGTACCAAATACTACTATGGTTTTACCGTGAGCAGAAATAAGCTCTTGTTCTTCCAACATCTTTAAGATGCGACCCACGGTTTCCCGTGAACAACCCACTATCTGACCAATCTCTTGGCGGGTGATCTTGATCTGCATACCGTCGGGATGCGTCATGGCATCGGGCTGGCGCGCTAGGCTGAGCAGCGTTTCTGCGATACGACCCGTCACATCCAAGAAGGCTAAGTCGCCTACTTTCTGACTGGTGGTTTGCAGACGCTGGGCCATCTGTGCCGAGACGCGCATCAGTATTTCTGGGTTTACCTGAATGAGCTGACGAAACTTTTTATAGGAAATTTCGGCCACTTCACACGGTGACTTAGCGCGTACCCAAGCGGTGCGCAGTGGGTTATCTGTGTCTTCAAATAACCCCAGCTCGCCAATAAAATCACCCTTATTCAGATAAGACAGTATCATTTCTTTACCGTCTTCATCTTTGATCAGCACAGAAACCGAGCCTTTCACTATGTAATATAAAGTCTCTGCTTTTTCACCCGCATGGATCAATGAGCTCTTAGCTGGGTATTTATGAATATGGCAATGCGACAAAAACCACTCTAGGGTTGGGTCACTTTGGGGCTTGCTAATAATCATGTATTACCTCTAAATTATTTAATTAGCTCGCAGCCAAGGCTTGGCAAGCTATCTGCGTTCAGTATACCTAATGGGCTAGCATAAAAGGCTTAACCTTTATCAGCAAGGGTATTAGGCTTTTATCCTGCTCGTCGTCCACATTACGATAGGATAATATGGTTATTTTTAGTGGAGACAATAATGAAAGCAACAGTTACTTGGTTGGACGGCATGTGTTTTGAAGGTTTATCTGAGTCTGGTCATAAAATCTTGTTAGATGGCACTAACCCAGGCAAAGGCGCTAGCCCCATGGAAGTCGTGTTACTGGGCGCCGGTGGTTGCAGCGCTATCGATGTGGTGTCTATCTTAGAGAAAGGTCGCCAGCAGGTAACTGGCTGCGTGGTAGAGCTGGAGGCAGACCGTGCCGAGCAAGCGCCGCGGGTGTTTACCAATCTAAATATGCACTTTATCGTCACTGGCACCGACCTCTCAGAAAAGCAGGTCGCCCGCGCCGTGAGCTTATCGATGGAAAAATACTGCTCGGTCATGAAGATGCTGGACAAAGCACTGGATGCTTCTTCGTCTTTTGAGATCCGCCAAGCCTAAATTAAAAAGAGTGAGGGGAAAGCCGTAAAACGTAAGGCGTAAATCCTCACCCTTCATCCCTCATGTGTCTTAGTGCTGTGATCCACATCAATGACCTTATTTTTATTAAGGGTTACATTGGCGCCTATAGAGTCATATAAAGCTCTAATTGCAACCGAGGTCAGCCCTATGAGAATGAGCATCACCCGAATTAGTATTGCCGTAACACTTATGCTTACCGGCCATGTCTTTTCAGCCAGTCAAGCAATGGCAGCCGGTCCGCGCACCGAGCCTGTAAAACCGATACCCGCAATAGAAGTGACGAACCCGGCCATGGTCGAGCTGGGCAAAAAGTTATTTTTTGATCCAAGGCTGTCTAAGTCGGGGTTTATCTCTTGTAACTCTTGCCATAATTTGTCTATGGGCGGCACAGATAATATTAAAACCTCGATTGGCCATAATTGGCAGCAAGGGCCGATTAACTCGCCCACCGTACTTAACTCCAGCCTGAACTTGGCGCAGTTTTGGGATGGCCGTGCCGCTAGTTTAAAAGATCAAGCAGGTGGTCCCATCGCCAACCCAGGTGAAATGGCCTTTACCCACGAATTAGCGGTAGATGTATTGCAGTCTATTCCGGGCTATGTGAATGATTTTGCGGTGGTGTTTGGCAAAGATACGCTCAATATCGATATGGTAACCGATGCCATTGCCGCCTTTGAAGAAACCCTAGTCACGCCTAATGCAGATTTTGACTTATGGCTGAAAGGCGATGATAAGGCGCTAACGACGCAGGCCTTAGCGGGTTATGAGCTGTTTAAGCAAAGCGGGTGTGTGGCTTGTCATAATGGTCCTAACTTAGGCGGCACTTCCTATCAGAAGATGGGCGTGATTGCACCCTATCAATCCGACTCACCAGAAGTAGGCCGAGCGGCGGTAACGGGTATTGACGCGGATCGCTTCTTGTTTAAGGTGCCCACGCTGCGTAACGTGGAGCTGACCTATCCCTACTTCCACGACGGCGAAGCCGCCACGCTGGAAGAAGCCGTCGATATTATGGGCCGCTTACAGCTAGGCCGTGTGTACTCCGAGCAAGAGATAGGCCAGATAGTCGAGTTCTTAAAATCATTAACCGGCGATCAGCCCAGATTTGAGCTGCCAATATTACCTCCCTCGACTAATGCCACGCCTAAGCCAATGCCATTTGGTTAGTTAGGCGGTGAGGGGGGAAGGGTAAGGCGTGAGGAGTAAAGCAACCCAACTCTACAGCTAGGTTGCTTTGCCCTTAGCACCTAACTCTATTCAATAAAAAGCCCAGCATATAAGCTGGGCTTTTCTATTTATGTTGGCATCCAGTGACGATAATTTTTGCTTCACGCTTCACGCTTCACGCTTCACGCTTCACGCTTCACGCCTTAGCGTATCTTGCCGGTCTCTAGTAGTTGCTCCAACATGGGCCGTAAGATCAATTCCATCACGAAACCTACCTTGCCGCCCGGCACCACTATGGTATTACGCCGAGACATAAAAGAGCCGTCGATCATGGCCAGCAAATAGGGATAGTCGACGTTTTTAATGCCGCGAAAACGGATCACCATCATGCTTTCATCGGCGCTGGGGATCAATTTGGCACTAAAAGGATTAGAGGTATCGACGGTGGGAATACGCTGAAAGTTAATGTGGGTGCGCGAAAACTGCGGCGTAATAAAATTAATGTAATCTTCCATGGAGCGTACGATAGAGTCGGTGACGGCTTCACGAGAATGACCGCGCTCTGAGGTATCGCGAATAAGCTTTTGGATCCACTCCAGATTGACGATGGGCACCATGCCGATCAGCAAGTCTACGTGCTGCGCCACATTGTGATCATCTGTCACCACGCCGCCATGTAATCCTTCATAAAACAATAGATTAGTGTCGTTGGGTAACTGCTGCGAAGGCGTAAAGGTGCCGGGCATTTGATTAAAGGGCACGGCTTCGTCGAAGGTATGCAAGTAACGGCGAAACTGACCGGTACCTGTATTGCCATATTCCTTGAAAAAGTGCTCAAGTAGTTCGAAGTCGTTGGCTTCTGGGCCAAAGTAACTGATATGTCTGCCTTGTTCCCGTGCGCGACGGGTAGCCACGTCCATTTCGGGGCGGGTATAGCGATGAAAGCTATCGCCCTCTAGCATGGCGGCCTTGACCCCCAGCTGAGCAAACATGGACTGAAACACCTCGGTAGAGGTTGAGGTGCCGGCACCCGAAGAACCGGTCACCGCAATGATGGGGTGCTTGGCAGACATAAAAAACCCTAAAAATGAGTAAACTGTGAATGTTTATACGCAGAGCGCAGGGGTTAGGTCAAGGTTTGTTACGTAACTGAGCCGCCGGCACTATGTTCACGCTCTCGTGTAACTCACTGTAAACTATGACCGCTTCTCCGATCTTAAGCTGTTGTTTAACTTGAATTACTTTCTCAGATAGTGAGACATCTTGTTCACCATATTCGGTGCCTTCTTGCAGTACAAATTGTTCAATTAAGTTATCTAGCGTTTCGCTGTTTAAGTCAGTAAAAGGAATAATCATGCGTTCTCCAAGTAAGGCGGCCACTGCTGTGCTAACCAATAGGGGACTCTGTGCTCTAACCAATATAGGGGCGCCCAAGGGCTGCCGTAGATAAAGCCTACGTGACCACCGCTGCGACTCAATTCATAGGTGATAGCGGGTGCCAAATCGCGGGCGTCGGGGATCACGCTGTCATTCATAAAAGGATCGTCTGCGGCATGTATGATCAACGTCGGGGTGCTGATCTTATCTAGCAAATATAGACCTGAACAACGCTGATAATAATCCTCTGCATCCCTAAACCCGTGAATGGGCGCTGTGATTTTATCATCAAATTGGCGCAGGCTCTTGATCTCATAAGCCTTCACTTGAGTTTGATGTTGGGGATGACGACGCAGTCGCTGCTGCCAATTAAACAGCATGCGTTTTAGTAAGTAGTGCTGATAGCCCTTGGATAGGCCTAAGTTAATGCGATCCGCTGCGGCGGAGAGCTGCAGAGGAGCCGAGACGACCACGGCGGCGCATAAGGTATTGCGAGGGTGTTTCGCTAAATAATTGACCAACACATTGCCACCCAATGAATAGCCGATGGCGGCGATAGGGCGCTCTGGGTAGCGCTGGCGCAGTAAATCCAACACATATTGCGGATCTTCGATGGCACCTGAGTGATAAGCCTGTAAGTAACGATTAGGCTCGCCGCTGCAGCCCCTAAAGTGCATTAACACCGCCTGCCAGCCTTGGAGGTGCAGGGCGGCCATCATGCCTTGCATGTAGTGAGATTCAATATTGCCCTCAAGACCGTGAAACAGTACCACCAACGGCTTGTGATCGTTTTGCTCTGGTAATCCCCACGCAAGATCGACAAAGTCGCCGTCGGGCAGTTCAAGGCGCTCTTTGCGATATTTGATGCGGGTGCGCTGCAGCAGCTTGGCGAGCACAGTTTGCAGATGGGGATTAGGTGCCCACCAAGGAGGGTGGAACTTGCTGGTATGTATCATGTTGCTGCTATTACCTCTAACAGAGTCGGTCTAACACTTTCCTGATTACTTATGAACCTCAGCCAGTATGTTGCCTTATTTAGGTTTTTGTAGCTGCCAACTTGTTCGGCAGGCCAGCTTTGCTGGCAATTTTTAAATAAAAACATAAAACCGTGGCGAACAAGTTGCCACCTACGTTGTAACCCATTGAATCTATTGATGCTGAAGTCACTGAAACATCGCTGAACTTTGTGGGTAATCAGGAACACTTTTGACAGCAGCGCTCAGGCGCTTAGTCTGAAACTCTTAAACAGTCTGTTTAAAGAGCATAGGGTTATTCAAGCTGCGTATGATTGCCAGCAGGGCAGGCAGTGAGCAAGATAAATAGACAGATAAAGTACTGGGCGCTGAGCACAAAATCGAGTAAAACAACGCTTTTGCTGCATTATTTACCGAGTGACCCATGGATTTTGCCTTACTGGCATCAGTAGCCGGCTTTGCCTTCGCTTCTTGCGCTACCCCAGGCCCCAACAATATGCTGTTAACTCATACGGCCACGCGCTTTGGTTATGGCCCCACGTTGAAGCTGTTATTGGGCATTATGTTGGGCCTGCAGCTCTTGCTGCTGTTTACCGCACTTGGCTTAGGCCAGCTTTTTTTGCGTTGGCCAATATTACAATGGACACTAAAAATTCTTGGCAGCGGCTACTTGCTGTGGTTGGCGTGGCAGATTGCTCGTTCAGCACCGCCTGCCGCGGATCGAATTGAAGCCAGCATGAATTGGCGGCAAGGCGCGGTATTTCAAATATTTAACCCTAAAGCGTGGTTAATGGCGGTGTCGGCGATCAGCGGCTTTACCTTAGCAGGCGAGCAATATTGGTCTTCGGCTTGCCTAACATTGGCGGTGTTTTTAGCCTTTGGCATTATTACTGGGCATTTTTGGATGTTTTTTGGCTTAAATTTGCGCACTTGGTTACGTTCGGCCCGGGATTGGCGACGTTTTAACCAAGGCATGGCATTATTAACCGCCGCCAGCGTAGTCATGATCTGGTATTAACCAGTTTTACGCTTTTTCGTGACAGTTAAACACCAAAGCAGGTAAAATCTGCCCGTTTTTTGTCCTTATACCTTTTTCTTGTCTCTACACCTTAAGGTTGTCATGGTTTCCGACACTGATTTATTTAAAGACATTCGCCCTTATCGGGATGACGAAGTTGCGGGCGCGATTCAGCGCCTGATCCACGACGATGAGTTTGTAAGTGCCATCGCTAAATACCGCTTCTCGACTTTATCTGGTATTGGCGGCCCTGTGATCAAGGCCTTGATCCGTCTTTATTTGGGCTGGCGCTGGCGCAAGCTGAACAGCGTGCGCCAAATTCAGCAGGAAGTGGCCAGCTACATGGAAAAAATGATAGCGCGCACCACCTCCGGCGTTACCTACTCAGGATTGGAGCAATTAGATCCGAGCCAAGGCTATTTATTTATCTCTAACCACAGAGATATAGCGTTGGATCCGGCGTTTGTGAACTGGGGTCTGTACAGTAACGGGCTGGACACGGTACGCATCGCTATTGGCGATAACTTATTGCGCAAACCCTGCGCCGCCGAGCTAATGAAACTCAATAAAAGCTTCGTGGTGAAGCGCTCCGTGAAAGGACCGCGGGAGATGATGAAGGCGTTTAGCGAGTTGTCGGCCTATTTGCGCCATTCTATCGATGAGCAAGAGTCGGTTTGGATTGCCCAAAAAGAAGGGCGCGCCAAAGACGGTTTTGATAAAACCGATCCGGCTATTCTGAAGATGTTTTACATGGAAGGTAAGCGGGAAAAGATCCCGTTTGGCGATTACATCAAGACCTTGAATTTGGTGCCGGTGTCGATTTCGTACGAATACGATCCGGGCGATCAAGCTAAGGCGCGTGAGCTCTATGCCAAAGCCCAGCAGGGCGCCTATGAAAAGCGTGAATTTGAAGATGTAGAGAGCATAGTACAGGGCATAGTGGGTCAAAAAGGCCGGGTACACGTGGCCTTTGGCCAGCCGATAGCTGGTGATTTTGAGAACGCAGATCAACTTGCCGAGGCTATCGACCAGCAGATCTACGCCAATTATCATTTGTTTCCGAGCAATCTGTTTGCCGCCGGCGATACCCATGCCGCCCAGCAAACCGCAGACAACGGCAAGGCGGTGCAAATTTTTGAGCAACACATGGCTCAAATTCCTGCTGAGTTAAAATCGCTAGTCTTGTCTATGTATGCCCAACCGGTCTTTAATAAAAATAAAGCGTAACCAGACGAAAGCCGGTCTTTAATTAAAATAAAGCGCAAGTTAGGTAGACGGTAAAGCATAAAAAAGCCCTAAGAAATTAGGGCTTTTGCGTTTGTGCTGCTTGCTCTTAGTTAGTGCAAAATATTAGCGGTTGCGTACTCTTAACGCCGGCGTAGCTTGCAAGTCCCCTTCGGCGGCAAGTAATTGCTTAGGCTCACAGCGCATCAAGAAACGTACCGGGCTCTGTGCTGGGCCTTGCACCGTTAGCTCCAGTAAGTCGCCACTGAGGCGGGCGCCGTTCAGTTTGGCGACTTCGCCATTCAACCAAGCTTTACCGGTGACGGTTTGGTATTTTTGTTTCAGCTCCACCCTATAGGTGTCGCCGTTACGGGCTTGCCACTCCCAAGTACCGGCTACCTTGGCGGGAATTATCCATTTATAGAGATTGATACTGCCGTATTTTTGCTGCTGATCTGGCTTCCAATCGCCCATATTAAAGGCATGAGAGACCACTCGGGTGCCGGGGGCCAATTCATCAAGCAGTCTAGGTCGCAGTTTTACGTTAACGATATCAAGCAGATAAAGCGTGACTACAGTAGCCGTACTAAAATCTGCTTCCATTATGTCCGCTTCAAAAAAGTGCACCAAATGCTCAACACCTGTGTGACCGGCGTATTCAATGGCCTCATTGATGCGCACCGGATCCATATCTATGCCGACGCCTTTGGTATTACGCTCTAACGCCGCTGCCACTAAGATACGGCCATCGCCACAGCCCAGATCATACAAAATGTCTTCGCGGCTGACTTCGGCTAAGTCGAGCAGGCTCTGCACTATTTTTTCATCGGAAGGCACATAAGGCACATCTAACATCATGTCTGAATCTTCAGAAGAATAGCCATCAAAATCCAAGTCTCTAAAGTCTGCATCTGACAGCGAATAATCATTCAATTCATAGCCTAAATCTCTAAGCTCATCGATCATTTCATCATCAAGATTAAATTCTGAATGGTTATACAAGATAGGCACCTAAGGTTATAAAGTGAATGTAAACAGTTGTTTTTAATATTGTTAAGGAAAGCTGAGTCTAACTAAATTAGTGAATGAGTGCAGCTTTAGGATGATTTTCGCTTTGTCGTTTAAAAAAGACAAAAGCCGGTCAGACATTGAGTCCTGACCGGCTTTTTGGGGCTTAGATAGCTAAAACCTGCTCATTAAGATCCGATATCACTTAAAGATACGGGTAACAGAGTTCTAGCTTACGTTAGAAGTCGTAGCCAAGATTAAACCAGAATCTAGGGTCTTGTTGTTTACCGTCGGCTTGAGCATCGCCGCCCGACACTTTCCAAGCTGAAACCAGATCTGCATTCCAATTATTACGATAATAACGTACGCCTACACCAGCGCCGGATACGGCCCTGTCTTCACTTTCGTCAATACCGCCATTCGGCGTTCGGCCGGAATCCAAGAGTAAATAGGGCATAAAACCTTGTCCCATTGCGTAGCGTAACTCTAACTGAGCTAACCAACCGCGACTGTCAGAACCTTCGCCTACCGGAAAAGCCCGTACCCCGTTAGCGCCGCCCACATAAAAACTCTCCGAGCCATCCAGATTTTTAGTGTCAGCCCATTGGCCACTAAAGCGACCATACAGGCTTAAGCTGGACGTCAGAGATTGTAGTCGAGCTAATTCCAGATTGGCTTTAAAGAAGTCGTAATCTAGGCTGTTGGCCATGGTTTGATCGATATCTATTTGGCCAGGGGTGAGGGTGAGTGCCCCCCAACTTACGCCGCCCCCCGCCAACGCATCTCTGTGATCGAACGACACAGTCAAAGGGATGCTTTGGCTACGAGTGGCTTTGTTAAAATTGGCAAAGCTGACGTTATCATCGAGATCTTTATATTGATAGTTAGCCTGTAAGCTCAGGTTACTCTGCTGAGAACGCAGCAGTGGGTAGCTGGCCCCCACAGAAGATACCTTGGCGGTACCGGTATAACCTTCAAACCCTTTGCCTAAGCTGTAATCGGTCTGAGAATACCCAACAAACCCGCGTAGCCCATTGGCGGACAATGGCAGCGAATAGGTCAGGCTGCCGAGCCAAGTTTCTTCATTGGTATACAAGGCCGAAACGCTAAGCTCGTCGCCCACCAATAATGCCCGATTAATCTGCACATCGGCGCGGCCTCTATATTCACCCGAGAAACGACTACCATGGTTATCCGTCGATAAGCGTGCGGTTACGCGCTTGTCTGGACTCACCTGCACATCCAGCTCGCCGGTGCCCACCCGTTCACCGGGGCGCATCACGGGAATAACGGCGATTCCTGGCTGATCGCCCAAAATCAGCATGCTGCGCTCTAGACTTTTTGATTCTATCACTTGGCCTGGCTGCAGGTTTGCAAGGTAGGGCCGGGCGGCGTCAACCAAACGCGGTTCACCACTGGCATCAACTTGGTCGTAGCGGCCTTCTTGCATCTGAATAACTAATTCACCATTGGCCATATCTTGGGCGGGGATAAAAGCTTGAGCAAAGGGATAACCCTGTTGTCGATAAAACTGGCTAATGCGGTTGGCCAAGCTCCTTAAGCCTGCAAGATCGTACTTTTTACCTTGAAAGTCACCAAGCTGCGCCAGCAAGGTGTGATTATCGAATATCGTTTTGCCCAGCACTGCCACCTTATTAAGGCGAACCTTGGCACCGCCTTGCTCACTTTCTGTGAGAGGCGGACCTTGCAGATCCAGCGCCACAGAAGGTTTTTGTGGCGACAGGTCTTGCTCTTGGCTCTGTTGATAAATCAGGCCGGCTCCCGGTGCTTGTTGTGCAAGTGCTGGCGCAGTCGCCATGGTGGCCAGAGTGATGGCGGCAGCCACGGCAGTAGGTGTAAACAGCTTCATGTAAATCGTCCTGGTTTGTTTAGTTGCCGTAAGCATTAAGAGTGTTGTCCATGCGAATGCCATCATTGACGACGAACAACGGAAGTAGGCCCGAGTTTTTACGGTTAGCGCTTTGCTCAGCAGTGTTCGCCTCGTCATATTCGACCAATTCCAGACCACCGGATACCTCTGGGCCTTGACCATTAGGCGATGAGGTAATGCGGGAACTTACGACAAACTCCATTCCTCTTTGGCCTATACCAGTCTGTTGGTTACCACCAGACTGCCCCTCGGTCAGTTGTTGAAGCGCGCCTATGGCGACATTTTTTTCACTGCCGGTAACGACATTTTTTTCGCTATTAGAGGTGAGTTTATTAATAACGAACTTGCCCGGTTCAAAGTTGATGACATAGTTTGGATTAACAGCATCATTAACCGTCCCTTGCTGGATGGCATAGTTACCAGCTTGCTCACCGGCTTCTCGAATAATGGTGCCCGAGAGGCGTTCGCCATTCACTAGGCCGCAATCAGAGGTAAGTTGGCCACAACCAGTCTGATAGGTGAGTGCAGGATCAGCGGCCCCTTGGGACTTGTCAGCATTATCGGCAGTAACGGTTACCGAGCGCGGAGTAATATTGGCGGTGGTGGTGTTAAAACTGAAGGCATAGTTGTCTGCATCCGCTCCGGTCGAGGCGTTGGCTAAGGTCACTGTTTTGTCTTTACCGACATTTTTATCAGCGAACGTGCTGTTCACTTTGAGGGTCAAGTCATCACCGATAATCAAACCCGAAACCTGAGCATTATCCGTGTTCACGCTGGCGGTGCTGTTGCCGTCATAGGTTTTATCCTGCGCGGTAATGTCGCTCACGGTAATGGCTTTTTTCGCGATGTTGGCGGTGGTGCTGGTCTGATCGGTGATAATGTAGTTGCCTAGGTCGGTACCTGTGTAGCTGCTGGTTAGGCTAACGATTTTGTTCTCGCCGGCATGTTTATCGTTGAAGGTGCCGCTGGCGGAGATGATGATATCGTCACCGTTAATCCAGCCGCTCGCATCCGTTGCGTTAACGCTGGCGGTGCTGCTGCCGTCATAGGTTTTATTGTCGGCGGTAATACCGCTAACGGTGATAGCTTTTTGATTGATGTTGGCGCTGGTGGTGTTAAAACTGAAGGCATAGTTGTCTGCATCCGCTCCGGTCGAGGCGTTGGCTAAGGTCACTGTTTTGTCTTTACCGACATTTTTATCAGCGAACGTGCTGTTCACTTTGAGGGTCAAGTCATCACCGATAATCAAACCCGAAACCTGAGCATTATCCGTGTTCACGCTGGCGGTGCTGTTGCCGTCATAGGTTTTATCCTGCGCAGTGATGCCGCTGACGGTAATGGCTTTCGCGGTGACGTCAACTTTAGCATTTTCTGTATTCAGCTTAATGTCATAACCTTGCTGTACAGATGAGTAACCGCTGACCAGATCGCGAGAGCCGACATTTTTACTGTCTAATGTAAAGCCGTTCCCCAGCAGTTTATTGTCTTGCGTGCCATCATAGGCTGTGCCATTCAGTGACCAGCTTGATTCCAATGCATTAGCATTCTCTGCATTAATAGTTGTGGTCGCATCATACTCTTGAGTAAGAGCGGTGTCGGCGGATACAGTCAGCGTAATATCGGTTAAAAAGTTACGCAGCAGTGGGCCGCTTTGCCCCTCATAAATACGCCACACGGCCGAGCTCCCGCCCTGAGTGGCAATATCCCAGCCAGCATCGCTATAAGTTGCTGCCTGCTTCATCTCGGCTGAGGTTTTACCCGTAGCACCTTTGGTGATCCCTGCACCGACCCCCTTCATTTGGGCGCTTGAATCTGTCGCAAAAAACGAACCGGTAATCGTCCCACTGTTACGGTTGCCCACCAAGACACCGACATTCTCGTTTCCACTAACCTTGCCGGTAGCTAAAGCGTGTGTGATAGTTCCACTGGAAAAAGATCCGGCTAGACCGCCAACATTAGCCCCACCCTGAACATCACCTATGGCATAAGAGTTACTGATTTGTCCCTTGACGCTGTTTCCTACCAAGCCGCCACTATTTTTTGGTGATTCAACATTGCCTGTGGCATAGCTATTACTGATAGTACCTTGAGATTGAAAGCCTACCAAACCACCTACATTATATATTCCTACAACATCAGTTGCTGAGTAACTTCTTGTTATATGTGAAGAGAACGATACGCCAACCAAACCACCGACAGAAGACTGACCGCTTATTTTTCCTGTTGAATAGCTGTTGTTTATTGTTGAGTTATTTGAATCGCCAACTAGTCCGCCAATAGAATTACTTCCAGTGAAATTAGTATTGTGTAAGCCTATATTCGTAATCGTTGCGCCATCTGTTTTTGCGAATAACCCTACGTGGTTACTATTATTTTTATTAACGTGTAGATTTGAAACTGTATGGCCTAGGCCATCGAATTTACCTTTGAATGCATGCCAACTATCACCGATTGGAGTCCAGTTATTGGTGCCTGTTAGAGTTAAGTCTGCCCCTAATGCATAGTGTTGAGTCGATTCCAGCCCCATACTTTGCATCGCTGCTGCATCGGTCACAACGGTCCAGTTAGTCTCCTGGTTTTGACTACCCAATTGGGTTGAAAGGGTCTGCCCGGCCTGCAGGTTGACGGGGGCCTTAACGTAGTAATCCGCCGCCTTGCCATCTAGGATGCCATCGGCGGTGGTTTGACCGTATTTAAGGGCCAATTTGCCGCCACTCCCTTGAGAAGCATCAATTTTTGCATTGATCTCGATATTGCGCTGCGCGTTAAGGGTGAGGGTGTTGCCGCTACTCCAGCTTACTTGGTCGTTAACAAAAATATCGCCATGGCCATTCGCATTATCACCGTTAACACTTTCAATGGTGACATCGGTAGTGGCCAGGTTGGCGGACAAAGCAGCTCCTGTTATATCGCCGTTGGTTACGGCAATGGTGAAGTCGGTCGGGTCAATCAACCAAGTACCAGTTTTGCCATATTCGGCCAGGGTAGTGACTTTTACGTCGTTCACCTGCACTTTAGCGGCACTGGTTTCGATAAAGCCGCCATTGCCGGTGCTGGGAGCGCTGGCATCTAGGGTGCCGGCTACTTGTACTACACCGCTGTCCATGTCACCCATCAACATAATGCGGCCGTCGGCACCGGCGGTTAAGGTTTGCGCTTGGGTAATGCCGGTGTGGTTAATAACACTGGCAGTCAGCTCATTGGCGGCTTTGGCGGTGAGGTACACCAAGCCGCCATCGGCTCGTATGGCACCACCTTGCTCAATATAGGTTTCTAACTGTGATTCTTCGACTTCAATCTTGACTGGGCCGCCCATGTCTAGGGTGACGCGGCTGCCCGCGCCCATTAAGGTGCTACCACCTGAGGTGGTGATATTGCCGGTGTTGATAATGCGCGCGGCAATCATGGCCACCATGCCGCCTTGCGCCGTTTGAATGTTGCCCTGATTGATCACGGCATTGGCGCTGCTGCCGGCAAAGTGATAGTTGCCGGCCATAAAATCTTCGGTGGAAATATTCAGGGTGGAGGCGACTAAGGAGCCCACATCGACGCGCGCCGTGTCGCTAAACATAATGCCATTGGGATTGACTAAAAATACCCGCCCGTTGGCGTTGAGGGCGCCACGTATCTCTGATACCTGGTTGCCAGTCACGCGGTTAAGTGCCGCTGCTTGGGCGTTGGGCTGGACGAAATTAACAGTATGGCCTTCAGCAATGGAGAAATCTTGCCAATTAATGGCCATGTTTTGGCTGTTTTGGTTAATGGTCAGGCTATTACCAGACGTTTGAATTGTGCCTTGGCCGGCCACCACTTGGCCATTAGTGGGAAGGTTGGCGGCGTGCAGCGGCACGCTTATCCAGAATAAGGTGCCGGCCGCAATGGCAGATAAGCTTCGGTTACTGCGCGTTTTACCCTTGCCGCCTTTAGTGAATTCTGAGGCAACTTGCCATATGCGTTTGCTTTTATTCCATACAATTCGATAGGTGTGATTCATCGCAATAACCGTTTATAAAGTGAGTGCGGGTAATATGCACAAAATCGGTTATTGGTATCAGTCTCGCTTCTCTCAAATCTCTCGTTTTAGCGCGTTATATTTCTATTATTTTTCCCTTAAACACCAGACCTTTGCCAAAGATAGAGCGTACCGGCAGCGCCACTTCTTTATTTTTGGCCTTGTTGCGTAACCGATTTAAAATAACATCGATACGGTGCAGATCAGGGATGTCTTCATATTCAAACATCAAATTATGCAGTTCTTCACGCGAGAGCACTTCATTGGCATGGCGGCCTAGGGTATGCATAAAAGTGTATTCTTTAGCAGAGAGTTTGATGTGCTCGCCGCTTGGCGAGCACAATATTTGTGTGGTTCTAAGCAGTTGCCAGCAGTCGGTATTGCTCGATAGAGACAGGGGGCGAGCATGGGGCTGACCTCGTCGCTGCCATAAGGCATTAATTGCCTCGGCCAGTTCGGCAAAGTTGACCGGCTTAACTAAGAACAAGTCGGCTCCTAAACTGAGCCCATGTAACCGCTCTTGTTGTTGTCCGCGGGCGGTCATAATGATAACTCCCAGCCCGCCTATTTTATTTAAGTATTCAACCACGCTGAAACCGTCTTCGCCGGGGAGTTCTAAATCGACCAATACAATATCGGCTTGATTGCCATGGAGCTGTTTCCAAAATATTTCTGCGGATTCGGCTCCCCATACCGAGAATTTTTTATGCTGTAAAAAAAATATCAGCTCTTCACGCAAATCTGCGTTGTCTTCAATAATGGCCACTTTGGGCTGATTATTCTGCATGCGTTAACTTAGCCCTCCTTAGCTAGGGGTAGAATAAATTTAAAGCAGCTACCTTGAGCAGAACTGCTTGCTAGCGATAACTCGCCGTGATGAGCCTGAATAATTTGTCGCGCCACATACAAGCCTAATCCCGCCCCTTGAGCCGCTTGTGCCCCTTGCCGATAGCGATCGAAAATTTCTGTTCCCGTTAAGTTACCTATGCCGGGGCCTTGATCGCAAACAGTAATTATCACCTTTTCAGCTTGTTGACTGCAGTCTACGTGTATTGTGCCGCAGGGCGCATATTTTAGTGCATTGTCAATGACGTTAGATAGCGCAATACGTAACAGGGTGGCATCGGCGATTAAGCCATAATGTGCAGGCTCCCCACTGGCGGTATGGTCTTGCGCGGTAAAGGTTAATTGATGCGGCTCTGAAATCTCAAACAACGGCAGCATGGAATGCAGCAGCTCAAGCAAGTTGATGGGATCTAAGTCCAGATACAGGCTATCTGCGCTCAAACGCGCATCGGCCAAACAGTTATCCGTCAGTTGGATCATGCGCTCAGTGGCTCTTTGTATCTTGTCGTAACGGGAGAGGCGACTCGGTTCCGCAGCTGTTTCCAGGTGATAAAGATTGGTGAGGCTGCCCGTGATCACCGCCAGCGGAGTGCGAAACTCGTGCGACACCATACCGATAAACTGGCGCTGATGAAAACTGGCTTCTCGTTCCGTTTGTAGTTCATGAGCCAGTTGTTTTTTCTCGAGATCTTCGAGTCTCTTTTCTCGAACCCTAAAGATAGCCAGTGCCATTACGAACAACATATTTACTATCAGAGCGTATTGCCATACCAGATAAATTTCACTGCGAAATGGGATCCAGCCCAATACGGAGAACAGGCCAAACAGGCTAGCTAGAATACAGGTGAGGGGGCTGGCGCTGGCGATCAGTATGGGTAAATGAAAACGATTTTTCTGCCACAGATAAAACACGCCCCCAATAAATAAAGTGGCGGCCACTAAGTAGACCAGAGTCTGAATTTTGACCGCCACCGGATAAAGGCCGAAGGGCAACAGTAGTACTAAAGATAATATCAGCACACAACTGGCCTGCAGTATGTTGTGGAGCCAAGGCTGATTTTTTTTAAGGTTAATGGTTTCGGTGCAAAGCCAGAGCAGTAGCGCATAAGAGGTTAACGTTAGGGCGCCGGTCAGATAATGCTGCAACGGCAAGCCCCAGTCGGGTAATAACCAATTAAGGTAGCCTTGTATGCTGGCGACCAGTAGGTAGGTGGATGAAAACGCCGTGGCTGCCCACAATAACCTGCTCTTGAGCACCAGCGCTAATACCAAGGCCAACAGGCTGGAAATGGCCGCTAAGCCAAAGTAGAAGCTCCAAAAATGGGTACTGCGGGTGGCGGTATTCAAAAACTCTCGAGGTGCCCAAAAGCTAGCCTGCAGTAATACAGTACTCGTGGTTTGCACCCGTATCATCATTTCATAGCCAGCAGTACTAGGCGGAGGCAGTACGAACACGGGGTTGCGATAATCGAGATCGGAACGACTCTGTAATAAATCTCCGGTGTGCTTGGTCTCCCAAGATTGTGTTGTGCCGAGCGGGCGATAAAACACCTTAATGTCGTCTATAAAATTGGGCCCCAGCTCTAGCCATCTTTCCTGCTGACCAAAGTCTGCCTTGGATAGCTCAAAACCCAACCAGAAGGTTTTTCTTATATATCCGCGAGAGAAGGTACCCAGCTGATGAGCCGGTAAGCTGTGCAGTGTTTGCGCCGCCTGTTCGGGTAACAGTTCTCCGTTGTCATCTACCAGCACTTTGTAGGCGATGTCTTGCCCCAAAATAAGTGGCATTGCCAGGGCCACAGGACTGACAAACCATAAGAAAAGCAATAGTAAGTGTCTGGCGAGGCACTTACTCAGCGGCGTAATGTTCAATCGAGCGTCTTCCATAACGGGGTTTATTCATTTATTCAGGCATTAGCTTGCTTTAGCCACTCTAAATTCCATGCGGCAGCGTGCTTTGTTGCTGCCCCTTGTGTTGATGCTAATGGCTCTGCTTGGTCTGGGGTTGCTTGGTCTAAGGTTGCTTGGCCTAAGGTTTCAGCCAGCCTCGGCAGCAATTGCTTAAGCTGTTCATCTAGCTTCCACGGCGGATTTAAAATCATCATGCCAGAGCCATACATGCCAAAGTCTTGGGCTTGCTCGCTTACGCTGAGCTCGGCACACAGAATGTCCTTAAAGCCGCTGTTGGCTAAGGCGGTTTTGAGTGCGCCACTGCGGTCTACGTCTTTGGCCAGTAGCGGATACCAGATGGCATAAATACCAATCGGCCAACGCTTGTGAGCTTGGGCCATGGTCTCGACTAGGGTCTGATAATCTTCTTTAAGCTCATAAGGCGGATCGATTAATACCAAGCCGCGTTTAAGCGTGGGTGGCAGTAGGCCAATTAAGCCGGTAAAACCATCTTGATGGTGAATGGTGGGGCCCTTGCTTCTCGCTGAATAGTGCTCCCTTGAGCGTCGGCCTTGGGGGACCATATTCTCACGCAACAACTCTACTTCGTTATTGTGCAGCTCCATCAGCGTCATGCTGTCTTGGGGGCGCTTAAAGTATTCCGCCACCTTGGGCGAGCCGGGGTAGAAGTCGAGTTGCTGCTCTACGCTGCCATCTGTATTCATGGCACTATTCATGGCGCTATTCATAGCAGAGATAGCTGCAAAGTAGCCGGCCAGTTCTGGCCACTGCTCACGGGCTTGCCATAAAGGCGCGATACCGGTCAGGTATTCCGATTTTTTTTGCGTCCACTCATGACTGAGCGCATAACCGCCGGCGCCGGCGTGGGTGTCGATATAGCTAAAGCCTTTATCCTTTACGGATAAAGCCTCTAAAATCAAAGATTGCACCGCGTGTTTAAGCACATCCGCATGATTGCCCGCATGAAAAGCATGACGATAACTGAGCATAAAAAGTCCATATTTAAATGAGATAAAGAAATGAGATAAAGAAATAAGACAAATGAAAATAAGTGAGCCGCTTATGCCGCTAACTTAAGTTGCCAGAGCGGCGCATCGGGTACCTTTAAGAGGCTTAAGTAGGTAAGCAAACCACTGCCGCCGTCTGTGCTGAGCGGTGTTTGGGCGAGCACTTGTATAAGCTCTTGTTGTTGCCAGCATTCCAGCTCTAATTCGTGGCGCAATAAGGCCAAGTAGTCATCGGTGCTGAGCTTAGCTTTAAGTTGACGGCGCAATGTCCGCCACTGATTAAATAGCCCGGCGCGCTGGCGCAATACCGGCAAGAAATGAGTAGGATCTAAGGTCAAGCTGCGTTCTTCCAGCATCACCAGTAGCAATAATAAATTCACGTTGGCATCATAGTCATCTTGCAGTTGCAAGCAAGCGTCAGCCACGCCGGGGCGGGCATAATGCTGCTCACTAAATTGCCAAAATTGCTCGGCGCTCGGAATATTCATCACCTTCCCTCATTGCATCTGCGGTTGTCTATTCGGCTCGTTATTCGCTTTCAGCTTCTAGGGCTTCCAATTGCTCTTGTAATTCTAGCCACTGGGCTTCGGCTGCGGCTAATTGCTGTTGCAAGGGCGCTTGGGCTTGCAGCAATTGCTGCAGCTTGGCTTTTTGCTCGCTGGCATATAGCTCAGGATCCGCCATGGCGGTTTCAATGTCGGTTAACTGCTGCTGAGCCGACTCCATCTGTTGCTCAAGCTTAGTAATGGCTTTACGCATCGGCTGGGTGAGTTGGCGCAATTCTGCTTGGCGGCGTTTTTCGGCCTTACGATTATTCGCCGAGTGCTCGCCTAGGGTGGCGTTGCTCTCGGGCTGCTCGGCTTTATCTTGAGTGACTAACCACTGGTGATAATCTTCCAAATCACCGTCAAAGGGCTCGACTTTGCCGCCATCTACCAGATAAAACTCATCTGTGGTGGCGCGCAATAAATGCCGGTCGTGGGACACTATCACCATGGCGCCTTCGAAAAACTGCAAGGCCATGGTTAGCGCTTCACGCATATCCAAGTCTAAGTGGTTGGTGGGCTCATCCATTAGCAGTAAGTTGGGCTTTTGATAGACGATTAACGCCAACACTAAGCGCGCTTTCTCTCCACCGGAAAAGGGGCCCACCGGCTCTTTTACCTTGTCGCCTTTAAAGTCAAAGCCGCCTAAGTAATCGCGCAGGCTTTGCTCTGTGGCTTTAGGATCTAGACGACCTAAATGAGTAAGGGCCGACTCGTTGAGATCCAAGCTTTCCAGTTGATGCTGGGCAAAGTAGCCCAAGGCAATGCCGCTATTAGCCACTAACTTACCGGATAAGGGCGTTAACTCACCGGATAACAGCTTGATTAGCGTCGACTTGCCGGCGCCATTTCGGCCTAGCAAACCAATGCGCGAACCCGGCACTAGATTGAGCTTAATGTTGGACAAAATCACCTTATCGCCGTAACCGGCAGACAGTTTCTCCATGGTGATCAGTGGGATCGGCAGACTACTGGGTGCCAGAAACTTAAAGCTAAATGGCGAGTCGGCGTGGGCCGGCAAGATGCGCTCCATGCGCTCCATGGCTTTTAAGCGGCTCTGAGCTTGCTTGGCCTTACTGGCCTTATAACGAAAACGGTCCACGTATTCTTGCATATGGGTCAGCTCACGCTGCTGCTTGGCAAACATCGATTGTTGTAAGGCCAATTGTTCGGCGCGCAAGCGCTCAAAGTCTGAGTAGTTACCGGTATATTCATTGAGCTGCTGGTTATCGATATGGATCACCCGATTCACCACCGCATCGAGAAAGTCGCGGTCGTGGGAGATCAGAATTAAGGTGCCAGGATAGCTTTTTAGCCAGCGCTCCAGCCAAATCACCGCATCTAAATCTAAGTGGTTGGTGGGTTCATCGAGCAGCAATAAATCGGAGCGACAAATTAGCGCTTGGGCCAAGTTAAGGCGCATCCGCCAACCGCCGGAAAAAGCGCTCACTGGGCGACTTTGGGTTTCATTGGCAAAGCCTAGCCCGTGCAGTAATTCGGCGGCGCGCGCATGAATATGATAGCCACCGTGGGTGTCGAGTCGGCCGTGTAATTCGGCAATAGCGATGCCATCTCCGCGCTCTTCAGCCAAAACTAGCTCGCTGCATAAGCGGCGATATTCTTGGTCGCCGTCAATCACATAATCCAGCGCCGAGCACTCGAGTGCCGGCGTTTCTTGAGCCACACTAGCCAGTTGCCAATCGGCAGGTAAATAAAACTGGCCATTATCTAAGCTCAACTCGCCTTTAAATAAAGAAAATAAGGTCGACTTACCACAGCCATTTTTGCCGACCAATCCCACTTTTTTGCCGGTGTGAATGGTGGCGCTGGTGTCTTTTAACAGGGGGCGTCCGCCCCTGAGCAGTTCAATTTGGCTGAGGGTTATCATAGAGTCTCAAACATGTGATGGTGATAAGAAAGCATTTTACCTGTTTTTACTGGGCGATTCGCAGCTTTGCTGACTCAAGGCTAACTCGCCAACCAAACACTGCAATTTTGCTCAAATTCGGCGACCGAGTTAAAACCATAACGCTGCACCAGTTGTGTCCAATCGGCACTTTTACCTAACTCGCGCAATATAGTCAGCAAGGTAGTTTGGCGTTTAAAGTCTGCCGGCAACATAGTAAACCGCGACTGAAACTCAGCCTCTTGGGTCTTGGTTAAGTCAAAGTTGACCAAGTTAGCACCGATCATTTGTTGCAGTTTAGACAGTGAAGCCTTGTGTGAAGACGCGCTCAGCGGCTGCGGCGTAAGGTGTTGTAGCTCATCGTGTAATACGCGGCACAAGCGACCGTAAGCGCCTTGCCAATCTGATGGTGAGTCTAATGCGGCGCTTGGCCAGTTTGCCAATCGAGCGCTACCGGCTAATAACAGTGGGGCATCGGTTAATAAGCCCGCTTGGCGCGGTTGTACCAAGCGCGGTGAAAAGGCTAGGCGACTAATGCGGCTGTGCGCTAGCGTGTGCCAAGTGAATAAAGTGTCGGCGGGTAAAAACACCGCATCTTCTTTGCCCAGCACATAAGAATGTGGCCCCAGTTGTAGCAGACCTGCACCTTGATGGACGATAAAGAGCACACCCTTAAGCTGGCGCTGGCGCTTGCCGGGAATTAAGTGAGCGGGCTCAAGAAGCTGGTAATGAATACTGTGTTGGGCGGCTGTGGTCATTGTGATCAGTTCATTTTTGGCGGAGAATTTGTGACAAGGTTGGTTGTTCAGGATAGAAAACATGGTAACCCGTCGTAAAAAACGTTTTATTGCAGGAGCTGCGTGCCCCCAATGTCATGAAATAGACACCATGATGCTGTATCTGGAGCAGGGTGTCGAGAAAGTCGAATGCGTGAGCTGCGGCCACACTCAAAGCCAGACCGCCGAGCAAGTGGCCAAGGCCGGCCAAGGTGAAGTAATTGGACTTTTTAAGCCGGATTAATGAACTAAAAGTAGGAGAGCGTAAAGGGTGAAGTGCAAAGGGTAAAACATAATCCCTGGCTGCAGGGGTGGTGCGTTTCTGTCATCTTCGGTTTATATCGTCCTCTTTACTCTTTCCCCTTCACTCCTCACCAAAACCATGCATTGACGCATTTAAACCGTCTTGGCCATCCTGTATGCTATTACAAAATTCATTAGCAGGTTCTCTTATGAACATTTCTGAAAACAGCGTAGTAACCCTCGACTTCACCGTGACTAACATTGACGGTGAAATCCTCGACACCACAGAAGACAAGCAGCCGTTAGAGTATTTGCACGGTACTGGTTATTTAGTATCGGGCTTAGAAGCCGTGCTAGAAGGCAAGGTAGTGGGTGAAGACTTCGATGTAACCTTAAGTCCAGAGCAGGCTTACGGCGAGCGCGACGACAGCTTAATTCAAACCGTACCCGGTGAGCTGTTTGATGGCATGGAAGTGGCAGAAGGCGACACCTTTGTGGCCGAGACCGACGATGGTCATCGCCCCGTCACCATTATCGAAGTGTCTGAAGAATCTGTGGTCGTAGACGGTAATCACCCACTGGCGGGCATGACGCTGACCTTTAAAGGTGTGGTGCGTGACATACGTGTGGCCACCGAAGAGGAGCTGGAGCACGGTCACGTGCACGGCGAGCATGATCACGACCACGATGATCATGAACACTCAGGCGGCTGCTGCGGCCACCAGCACTAAGAGTCATTTAGTGAGTCGTAAATAAAAAAGGCGCCGAGGCGCCTTTTTTGTTTGATGTGTAAGAGAGGTGTGAAGGGTGAGGAGTTAAACACCGAATTTGTAGGGATAGGTTTATATCTCAGCTTTATTCTCGATGGTTCAGTTTTTTCTTTGTCATATCGCGTAGGCTGATAGCGTACGAAGTCGTTCTCGCCTCACACTTTACCGCTTAAACCGTGCCGAACAAGTTGGCACACTACAAAACACAACTCCTGTTAGTTTGGGAGTTAGCTGATCCTTGTCGCAAATAAAATCTCTTTCAGATTTGATCTTTATTTTTCGTGCGTTCCGTGTTCTTCCGTGGCAAAAATATTGAGTCTTTAATGTCTAATGTTAGTGTCGCTCACGCCTAACAGACCAATCAATAATGCGGCGGCGGTGGCTCGTCGGCTTGGCTGCCAATATTGCTGGGCTGCAGGTCTTTCAGACGTTGCGCCATCATGCTCAGCTGGGCTTGCAAGCGCGCGGTTTGAGCGCCTTGAGCGGTGATTTCTTGGTTGAGCTGCTCTATAGTGTCATCTTGAAACGCGAGTCGTGTTTCCAGTTGCTCTAAGCGTGCCAGAATATCGTTAGTCATGGATTTGATTCTCTAGATTTCTTTGATTCTTTTTAGACAAGGCCCAAGTTTCGCCTAAGCCAGACGAGCTAACGCTATAGATTGCCGTGGCCTTAATCGCCGTGCCGTCAGCTACAGTACCGTTAATAAAAGTGTCGTCGATAAAAGTGGCGTCATACACAATAGCACTGGCGGGGCGTAGATTAGTGTGGATGCCCACTTGCCACTCTTGTAATAGTCGGCCGTTGTCTAGCTGCCATAATTCTAAGCGCCGCGCCGTGCTGCCGGTCAGTATTCTGTTGTGCTTAGCGTCGAGCCGAGCGCTGACAAAAGTTTGGCCGCGATAGGGCACTTGTAACTTTGATAACAGCTCGCCAGAAGGCAATTGACGCACCTCTCCTTGGCCTTGGGCGTCGGCACTAAAAGCGAGCTTACCTTGGGCGTCTAGGCGCACCACAGTCACACTGTTCTCTTGTTGCCATTCGCTTAGTACGCTGGCATCCGTGGTTTGCCACAGTAGCACTTGGCCATCTAAGCTGGCGCTTAACGCGTAACGGCCGTTGGCAGACAGATCGACGGAGTTGATACGATTTTCGCCCTTTAAGCTTTGATGGCCCAGAAACAGCAGTCGTCGACCGGTTTGCAGATCCACAAACTCAACCGTGCCATCTTGATAACCGAGCAGTAAATTACGACCGCCATCACTGAGAGCCAAGGTACGCAGCGATTGAGTGAGCTCATAAAAGCCGAGATTGTGGCCGCCGAGCAACGACCAGATGGCCACGGTTTTCTCGGTGGCGGTAGCGGCATATTGGCTATCCGGTGAGCTGGCGAGCAGGATTATGCTCTCGACCGACTCCCCCTGATACCAGTTATATACCGGCGCCTCTTGGCCCGCACTCCATACTTGCACCGGACTTGGGCCGGTCGCCGTGAGGGTGAAGGCGCCATCTTGCGTGGTTTGCGCGGCTAATACAGAGCCATTAGAGAAGCTAACCTGTGCAAGCGGCCTATCACCGGCATCACAGCCGATAATAGGCAAAAAAGTGACGCATACCATCAGGATAAGCAGGTAAGCAGGTATTTTTATCAGTTTGGGCTTTCGCATCGGCAAGAGGACACGCTAGTATAGGTTCGGTCTGTTAAGCATCTCATTTTCCATGGGATCTTTCCCCTATTCTGGAGTTAATAATGAAAAAATTGTTACAAGTCAGCTTACTTACTTCTGCGGTGTTAATGGGCCTAAGTGGCTGTAATGACGATAAAGCGGCAAGCACGGCACCTGAAGTTGAGAACAAAGCCGCCGCGAGCGAGCTGACCAGCTTCGAAGCTAAATCTGCTTACGCCATTGGTTTGTCTATGGGCCGCTACATTGGCTCTACGCTGGAAAAGCAGCAAGAGCTGGGTGTGAACCTAGACAACGCCACTATTCTTAAAGGCGTGCAAGATGGCTTTACCGATAAGGGCGAAATGAACGATGAAGAAGTTCAAGAAGCACTAACGGCCTACGATACGCACATTAATGAGTTGATCGAAACCCAAGCCAAAGAGCAAGCCGCCAAGAGTAAAGCCGAGGGTGATAAGTTCTTAGCCGACAACGCCAAGCGCGACGGCGTTAAAGTGACAGATTCTGGCTTACAGTATGAAGTATTGACTGAAGGCAAAGGCGCTAAGCCAAAAGCGGAAGACGTAGTAGAGGTGCATTATGTAGGCACGCTCACCGATGGTACTGTGTTTGATAGCTCAGTTGAGCGTGGCGAGCCGGTAAGTTTCCCGTTGAACCAAGTGATCCCCGGCTGGACCGAAGGCGTGCAGTTAATGCCTGTGGGCGCTAAGTACAAGTTTGTTATTCCTGCTGACTTGGCTTACGGCGAATCTGGTGCTAATACCATTCCCGGTAATGCGGTACTGATTTTTGAAGTTGAGTTGCTAGGCATAGAGTCTGACGAGCAAGCAGCACCAGCCGCTAAGACTGACGTTAAAGAAGAAGCGAAAGCCGCAGAGGCTGATATTAACGCCGATGCTAACGTAGCCGAAGACAAAAAAGAGCAAACTAAAGCCGAATAAGCTTAGGTTGCAGAGCGAGAGCTCGGCTCATAATAAAAACGGCGCCTGAGGGCGCCGTTTTTATGTGTGCAATAGAGAGAGCCAAGCGGCGTCTTGCTGCAATAACTGCTCTTTTTTTGCTTTAGTCAGACGCTTGAGCCGTATTTCTAGCTTGAGCGCTTGGGAGTGATTGGCCACCGAGCGCTGCCACACTAAGTTAGCGGGGCGCCGCGCCCACACATAACGCGAGGCGCGCGAGCGTTGTTGATTATGCTCAATACAGCGCCGCTCTGGATTTAGGCTGATACCCGCGTACAAACTGTCATCAGCGCAGCGCACTAAATAGATATGCCATTGTTTTATAGCCATTGTTTTAAGCCTGTGGTGGCGTTTGTGGAATGGCCCCGAATAAGTAGACACTTCTTCAGAGTGAGGAAGTGTATGCAATACCGAACCAAGCGTAAATTTAGTAATGAATTTAAGCGGGAAGCCGTTAGACTCTCTGTTTCATCACCTAAAACATTAGCTGAAATCTCCAGTGAATTAGGGGTGCATCCGAACGTATTAAGCCGTTGGCGTCGGGAGTGGATAATGGACAAACCAGATTCGAAACAGGATAAGCCCGTTAAAAATGAAGGGCCAGATAAAAGCCTTCGTCA